>CAMDLP010000003.1 GCA_945901795.1 Akkermansia muciniphila
CTCTGTTTCCACGCCACCGGCCAACCCCTGGCCCAACGCACCTACAGCGGCAAAAAGGACGACTGCGAACTGCCCGTCGCCCAACGCCTCCTCGATAAAGACGCCGCCGACCAACTCGAAGGCGCCCTGGTGACGGGCGACGCCCTCAATACCCAAAAAAAACAGCTTTAACAATCATCAGCCACGGCGGCGACTACCTGCTAGGCCTCAAAGACAACCAGCCCACCCTCCACCAACTCGCGCAGAGCAAACTTGCCGCTGTTCTCGACGAATGGTGTAGCGACTGGGAAAAAGACCACGGCCGCATCGAACGCCGCCGCATCGCCCGGGTCGATTTGGATCAAGACATCAGTCTCTTTCCCGGCGCACGCCAGTTGATCCGGGTCACGCGCGAATGGATCGAGGGGAAAAGCGACGAGCTCAAAAGCGAGACCCGCTACTTCATCACCAGCCTCGAACGTGAGGTGAGAAGCGCCGTCCGCCTTGCGCAAGCCATCCGCGGCCACTGGTCGGTGGAGAACAAAAACCACTGGAAACGAGACACCAGCCTATGGAAAGAAGACGCCTCGCGTCCGCGCAAGAAAGCCAGTGGAGGCCAAGTCCTCGCCCTGTTGAGGGGAGCCATCCTGCGGCTTCACGACGCGGAAGTTTTCGAGACCCTCAACGCCGGCTTCCACCACCACAGCGCCAAACCCCACGCCGCCTTGCGCCTCCTCAAAACTTCCCCTCCAAAAATCAGCTAACCAGACAACCGCCCTGTGGCGAATCTGGCGAATGGGAGAAAAGATTCGCCATATTCGCTCGATCCGCGGTGCCTTTCAATTCTTCACCTTTCATCAAGTTGGCGCTTGGCACCGGGATTGTGTGGCTTAAACCAAGCGCATGGTGCTCGGCGTCCTTGGTTCTGGTTCTGGTTCAAACATGCAGGCGATCCTTGACGCGATCGATGCGGGGACGCTCGACGCGCGGATCGCCATCGTGCTTTCGGACAATCCGGACGCGTTCATCCTGGAGCGGGCGCGCAAGCGCGGGATCGAGACCGGGGTGATCGACTGCCGGGGATTCAAGACGAAATTCCCGGAGGAAGCGCAGCAGGAAACCGCCGCCCGCCTGAAAGCCGCCGGCGTGGGGCTCGTCTGCCTCGCCGGATTTCTCCGCCTCGTGAAGCGCCCGCTGCTCGACGTTTTTCCTAACCGGATTCTCAATATCCATCCGTCGCTGCTGCCGGCGTTTCCGGGGTTGGAGTCGTGGAAGCAGGCGCTCGACGCCGGTGCCAGCGAAGCGGGCTGCACGGTGCATTCCGTCGATGAAGGGATGGATACCGGGCCGATCATTTTGCAGGAAGCCGTGCCGATCCTGGCGGGCGACACTGCGGAATCCCTGCACGCCCGCATCCAGGTGGTGGAGCACCGGCTCTATCCGGCGGCGATCCGTCTGCTGATGGAAAGTGTCCCGGCTGTCTCAGCCGGGAGCGAAAGAGGACTTCACGGCTGAGACAGCCGGAACACAATTGATACTCGTCACGCCCCGCGCATCAGCGAGATTTCCGCTAGGGAAATGAGTGCCTTCAAGAGATCCTCGCGCGGCGCGGTCTTCAAGTCCGCGACAGTCACAGCACGATCCAGCGTGAACTTCCCGGACCGCGTGCGCCGCAGCGCGCTGAGATGCGCGCCGCAACCGAGCTGCGCGCCGATGTCGTGCGCGTAGGTCCGGACATAAAAGCCCTTGGAGCAATTCACGGTGAAGTCCACTTCCGGCAGTTCGATGCGCGTCACCTCGTTGGACGTGATATGCACCTTGCGCGGCTCGCGGACGATCTCGATGCCTTTTCTAGCAAGTTTGTAGAGCGGCACGCCGTCCTTCTTGATCGCGGAAACCATCGGCGGGATCTGTTCGAAGTCGCCCATGAAACCGTCGAAGGCGGCTTGGATTTGCTCCTTGGAATAATCTCCAACAGGTTTGGTTTCCAGCGTGTCGCCTTGGCGGTCCTGGGTGCTGGTCGTCGAGCCGAGCGTGAGCGTGCCCACGTATTGCTTATCCTCGCTCATCAGCAAATCCTGGATCTTGGTGGCCCGGCCGATGACTAACATCAGCAGTCCGGTCGCCATCGGGTCGAGGGTACCACAGTGGCCGATCTTCTTGGTGTTCAAGGCGCGGCGGGCGATGGCGACGACATCGTGCGATGTCATGTCTTCCGCTTTGTCGATCAATAGCACGCCGCTCGGGCCGTCTGAATCCATGGGATTGTTTCTCATAAAGTGGGTGAAAGTCAGAGTCCGGCGGCTTCGATGCGGCGGTGGATCGCGCCGAGCACCCGCGATTTCGCGTCTTCGAGCGGACCCGCCATGCGGATGCCGGCCGCCAGCGCGTGGCCGCCGCCGCCGAATTCGGTGGCAATCTCGCAGACGTTGAGGCGGCGGTCTTTCGAACGCATGGAAATCCGGATTTTCCCGTCCGGCAGCTCTTCGAAAAACACCGCGAGCTGCACGCCGCGGATCGCGCGGATCAGGTCGATGAGTCCCTCGCTGTCTTCTGGCAGCAAATCCAGATCAATCCGGAGTTGGTCGCGCATCGTCCAGTTAGCGACGAGTCCGTTTTCGGAAAGCTCCAGCGTGTTGAGCAGCGCGCGCATCAGCTCGAGGCGGCGGAACGGATAGTTGTCGTAGATGAGCGAGTTGATGGTCCCCACGTCCAGTCCGCGGCGGATCAAGTCGGCTCCGAGTTCATAGGTCGCCGCCGTAGTGGACGGATACTGGAACGAGCCAGTGTCGGTGGAGACGGCGACGTAAATCGCGTCGCGCGATTCCGCCGGCATCGGCAGGCCGAGCGCGAGGATGAGTTGATAGAGGATCTGGCCGGTCGCCGGGCTTTTCGAGTCGATCAGGTTCAGATCGCCGTATTTCGGGTTGGAAACGTGGTGGTCGATGTTGAGCCAGATTTTCGCCTTGGAAGCGGCGTGCAGCGCTTTGTCGCCAAGCCGCGGCTTGGTCGCGGTGTCCAGGGCGATGGCGACTTCCACGTCCAGCGACTCGGCGGGCGGCAGCTCGATTTTTTCCGAGCCGGCCATGAACGCGAGGTTGTCCGGCAGCCCGTCCTCGTTGATGAGGCGCACGCTTTTTCCCGCGGCCATCAGCGCGTAGCCGAGCGCGAGCTGCGAGCCGATCGCATCGCCGTCCGGCCGCACGTGGCTGATCAGGACGAACGACTGGTGGTTGCGCAGGACTTCGCCGATTTGCTCGAAGCTGGCGTTTTCAGGAATGCTGGTGGATTCGCTCATGGGGTGGAACCGCGGCGCGGGAGGCGGATTCTTCCCGCGAACCTCCTCCGCGCAAGGATAAACCTGAGAATCCGCTTCCCGCTTGCCTCTTCCCGCCTGCTTCTTCAATTCTCTTCCCGTGCTTGAAACCCTCCGCCACCATTTCGGCCACGCCGCCTTCCGCGAGGGCCAGGAACCGGTGGTCCGCGCCCTGTTGGACGGCCGCTCCGCGCTCGCCGTCTTCCCCACCGGCGGCGGGAAATCCCTCTGCTATCAGCTTCCCGCGCTGCTGTTGGACGGCCTCACGCTGATCGTCTCCCCGCTCATCGCACTGATGCGCGACCAAGTGGACACCCTCACCGCCAAGGGCATTTCCGCCGCCCGCCTCGACTCGACGCTCGATGCCGACCAGATCCGAGACGTTTACGCACGCCTCGACGCCGGCACGCTCAAGCTGCTCTACGTCGCTCCCGAGCGCTTCGCCAACGAAGCCTTCCGCCAGCGCCTCAAGCGCCTGCCCATCCAGCTCATCGCGATCGACGAAGCCCACTGCATCTCCGAGTGGGGCCACAATTTCCGCCCGGACTACCTCAAGCTGGCGAAAATCTGCCGTCGCCTGAAAGTCTCCCGCGTCCTCTGCCTCACCGCCACCGCCACGCCCAAGGTCGCCCGCGACATCCGCAAGGCCTTCCGCATCGCCGCTGCAGACCACGTGCAGCTCAGTTTCCACCGCGCCAACCTCGACCTCCGCGTCACACCCTGCACCGCCGCCGACCGGAAACACCTGCTGCTTGAAAAACTAACCGCCATCGACGGCCCCGCCGTCGTTTACGTCACCCGCCAGGAAACCGCCGAGGAAGTCGCCACCTTCCTCGCCAAGAACGGCCTCTCCGTCCGCGCCTATCACGCCGGCCTGCCCGCCGAGTTCCGCGCCGATGCCCAGAGCTCGTTCATGGCTGGCGACACCCGCATCATCGTCGCCACCATCGCTTTCGGCATGGGCATCGACAAATCCAACATCCGCGCCGTCTTCCACTACAACCTGCCAAAAAGCCTCGAAAACCACACCCAGGAAATCGGCCGCGCCGGGCGCGACGGCCAGCCCGCCACCTGCGAGATGCTCGCCTGCGGCGACGACCTCACCGTCCTCGAAAACTTCATCCACTCCGACGCCCCCTCGCCCCGAGCACTGGGAAATCTCATCGACCGCGTGCTCCGCCTCGGCCCCGTGTTCGACGTCTCGCCCTACGAACTCTCCACCATCTGCGACATCCGCCCCGGCGTCGTCGCCACCGTCATGACCTATCTGGAAATCGACGGGATCATCGAGGCCACCGGCACTTTTTACGCCACCTACCGCGCCAAGCTCCTCAACAAGCAGGATAAAATCCTCGCCGGTCTCTCCTCAGTTGAGCGGAAATTCATCCGGCAGATTCTCGATTCCGGCGAGATGAAACGCTGGTGGCTCTATTTCTATCCAACTCTCCTCGCGGAAAAATTTAACACCCCCCGCGACAAGATCGTCGCCGCCCTCAACGGGCTCCAATCCGCCGGCGACATCATCCTCAGCGTCTGGGGCGTCCGCCACGGCTACAAGCTCAAAAAGGACCCCGGCGACCTCAAACAGATCACCGCCGCCCTCGTCGAGAAATTCCAATCCCGCGAGCAAGCCGACCTCGCCCGCCTCCGCCAAGTCCTCGGTCTATCCGCCTACCGCGGCTGCCTCACCGGTTACCTCACCAAGCACTTCGGCGAGACGCTGAAGGAACCCTGCGGCCACTGCGACCGCTGCCGCGGCGTCCCCGCCAAGACCATCAAGCGCCCGAAGTTCCGCCGCGTCACCGACGAGGAAATCGCCGCGATTAGAAAACTCGTCGATGAAAAGCACGCCGCGCTCAACACCCCACGCCAACTCGCCCGCTTCCTCTGCGGCATGGCCAGCCCCGCCACCACCCGCGCCCGACTCACCCGCAACAACACCTTCGCCCTGCTCGCCGATCTGCCGTTCGCGGAAGTGCTGGTCATCGCCGAAGTCGCTTGAACCGGTGAAATCACGCGCTACCCTGCCCGCTTGAACATCCTTCTCACAGGCGCCAACGGCTACATCGGACTCCGGCTGCTTCCGGCCTTGTTGGAGGCGGACCACCGGGTCATCGCGCTGGTGCGCGACCGGGGCCGCTTCCCCGCCACGCAGTTCCAACCCTTTCTCGATGACGGTCGCCTGTCTCTGATCGAGGGCGACATGCTCGATCCCGCCCGCCTGCCCGTGCCGCCGCTTGAAATCGATGCCGCGTATTACCTGCTGCATTCGATGGGTGCAGGCCAGGGATTCGAGGAGCGCGAGGCGGCTTGCGCCCGCAATTTCACCAACTGGCTGGAATCCACCGCCTGCCGCCGCGTCATCTATCTGGGCGGCCTGGTGCCCGCCGGGCCGCTGTCGCATCACCTCCAGTCGCGCGAGAACGTCAACACGATCCTCCGCTCCGGCACGGTCCCGGTGACCACCTTGCGCGCTTCAATCATCGTCGGCTCGGGCTCGGCGTCGTTTGAAATCATCCGAGATCTGGTAGAAAAACTGCCGTTCATGATCACCCCGCGCTGGACCGGCACGCGCTGTCAGCCGATCTCGATCCGCAACGTGATCGGTTATCTCACCGGCTGCCTCGACACGCCGGAAACCATCGGCCAGGAGTTTGATATCGGCGGCCCGGAGATCCTCACCTACCGCGACCTGCTCCGCCAATACGCCGAAGCCCGCGGGCTCCGGCGCTGGTTCATTTCCGTGCCGCTGCTCACGCCGCGCCTATCAGCGGGCTGGCTGCGCTTCGTCACCGCCGCCACTCTGCCGCTGGCGAAGTCGCTGATCGAGTCGTTGCGCAACGAGACGGTTTGCCGCGACCACCGGATCGAAAAGCTCATTCCGCAGGAATTGATTTCCTATCAGGATGCGATCCGGCTGGCCTTCACCACCATCGCCCAGAACCGCGTGCCTTCGTCGTAGATCGACTCGCTGGCATCTGGCCGGCTCGATCCGGATTTCCTGCGGTCCATCCGCGTCCCCGAGCACGGCGTGCTGCGCGACAGGCAATGCGTCCCGCTCGGAGCGGACCGGGAAAAGGTGATCGACCGCGTCTGGTCGTTAGGTGGCCCGTTCGGCTGGCCGTCGATGAACTGGGCGTGGCGCGCCCGCGGGTGGGTGGACCGGATCGCCGGCGGCACCGGGCTGCGCCGCGGCCGGCGGCATCCCCGCGAGCTGCGCGCCGGAGACGCGCTGGACTTCTGGCGCGTGGTCATGGCCGACCGCGCCAGCGACCCGGACTCCGCCCGGCTCATCCTCTACGCCGAGATGAAACTCCCCGGCGAGGCCTGGCTGGATTTTGAAATCACCCGCGGCGAACTCCGCCAGACGGCGACCTTCCGCCCGCGCGGGCTGCTAGGACGGCTTTACTGGTATGCCATCCTGCCGCTTCACTTCCTGTTATTTCCGCGGATGGCGGTGCGGCTGGCGAAATAGAATCAGACGACTCCCTTCAGTTCCTGCGCGCGGCGGACGCGGATTTGCAAGTCCGCGAGCACGTTCATGAAATAGACATACGCGTCGTGGAGGCTCGGATAGGGCGTGAAATACTGGTGCACGCTGCCATCGGCGCCGCCCTTGGTGGACATCCAGTAGAAGTGATCCGAGGTCTGCATTTTCGCCCAGGTGTCGGTGAGTTCCGGGTCGTTGACGGCGAGGATTTCCTGCTCCAGTCGGTTCACTTGGGTAATGGCTGCCTGCTGCATGTCATTGCCCATCCAAGCGGAGAGGTCGCGCTCGGTATCGGACCAGGAACTGAGGTAGCCGCTGCTGTATTCCCGGGTGGCCCGATAGAGCCCCACCGCGTCGGAGGGCGTCACCCACTGCAAGCCGGCCTCGTCGATCGCCTCGGGCATGGCCTCCCAGAAATCAAAAATCCCGGTCTCTTCCAACTGGTGCTCGCCGATCGTTTCGTAGGCCATGAAAAGGTTCACCACATCGCCCTCACACTTAGCGAGCCAGCTCGCGAATTTCTCCGGCGTCAGCGGATAGCCACTCCAGGACGGATCGGAAAAACGGAATCGCAGGTCGTCTGAAAGCGGCGTGTTTCTGAGCAGCGTCTTGATCCGCGCGGTCGTCGGCGCGCGGTAGAGATAGTTGGAAGAATGGCCGTTGAGATTTTTCTTGATGCTCTCGGCGATGATGCCTTCGAAGCCCATGGTCTCCGCCTTGGCGGCGATGGCGTCGTTGTAAATCAGCTCGGTGTTGCGGAACACACGCGGCCGGATGTGGAAAACCTGTTCGAGCTTCTGCAAATGGAGCTCCACCTGGCGGTCGAATTCCTTGTTCGAGTGGACGAAGGCGAGCGAGTGATAGTAGGTCTCGGCCAGCAGCTCGACGCCGCCGGTGGCCACGAGTGCCCGGAACGACTCCAGCACGTCCGGCCGATGGCGCTCCATTTGCTCGATGACGGTGCCGCTGATAGAAAGCGCCATCCGGAAGCGACCTTCGTTCTCCTCGACCATCCGCTGGAACATGCAGTTCGCGGGCAGGTAGCATTTTTCGGCGACCTTGTTGAGGATCTCGGCGTTCATCGCATCGTCTTCATAGACCGTGTTTTCGCCGGTCCGGAAGAAATCCCGGGAAAGCAGCCGGTTCGGTTGATGCACTTGGAAATAGAGGCAGACGTCAGGCATGGGCTTGTGAGGTTGAAGGGTTTGCGGCGAGGTGGCGTATCTTCCAAGCAGATGCCGGGCCAAAATGGATGACCGGCAAACGGGAGGATGGCCACAATGCCAAGATTGAAGGCTCGCATGAAATTTTCCGGGTCGCAAGGAAGTTCCCGTGCCATTTCCGCGCGGAATGCCAAGCCGCGGCAGTTGGCGCTTGGATACCTCCGGCCCAGCGGGCAACTTCCGCCGCGTGCGCCCGCCCCGGACGGATTTTAGACGAGCCCGGGCGATTACGCCGCTTGGTAGGCGTGGCTTCCGGGTCACCCGAATCCACGCTTCCAGACTCCTCGAAATTCTCAGAATCAACGACATCGAATCATGACATTTGACACGGCGAACCCACCCGTCACCCCCATCAACCAAGCCGACGCGGAAGCCCTCGTCCGCGAGGCCTCGCACTGGATCCAGCCGCTCCGCGCGGAAATCGGCCGTTATCTCATCGGCCAGAGCGATCTGGTGGACCGCCTGCTGATTTCCCTGATGGTGAAAGGCCACATCCTGCTCGAAGGCGTGCCCGGCCTCGCGAAAACGCTCGCGCTCAAGACGCTCGCCTCGCTGGTGAACGCGAAATTCAACCGCATCCAGTTCACGCCGGACATGCTACCCGCCGACATCGTCGGCACGGAAATCTACGACCCGCGGGAAGCGCGCTTCCGGGTGAAACACGGCCCGGTGTTCGCGAACTTCATCCTCGCCGACGAGATCAACCGCGCGCCCGCCAAGGTGCAGAGCGCTCTGCTCGAAGCGATGCAGGAAAAGCAGGTCACCATCGGAGAGCAAACCTTCGCGCTGCCGTCGCCGTTTTTCGTCCTCGCCACTCAAAACCCGCTGGAGCAGGAAGGCACCTATCCGCTGCCCGAAGCGCAGCTCGACCGCTTCATGATGAAGGTGGTCATGGACTATCCAACCGAGGAGGAGGAACTCCTCGTGCTCGATCTGGCAGGCACCACCGAGGAAATGCCGGTGCCGCAGCCGATCGTCAGCCTCGACGCCATCCAGCAGGCGCGCACCGTGGTGAACGGCCTCTATCTGGATGAAAAGGTGAAGCGCTACATCGTCCGCCTGGTCCACGCGACCCGCCGTCCCGACGACTACGGCGTCCACATCGCGCCGCTGATCCGGGTGGGTGCGTCGCCGCGCGCCACCATCAATCTCGCACTCGCCAGCCGCGCCCACGCCTTCCTCAACGGCCGCGCCTACGTCACGCCGCACGACGTGAAAAGCGTCGCCATGGACGTGCTGCGCCACCGTGTCACCGTCACCTACGAGGCGGAAGCGGAAGGACTCAACAGCGAGCAAATCGTCACGCGCATCCTCGACGAGCTGCCGGTGCCTTGAAGAAATTGAGGGTTGAGAGTTGATGGTTGATAGGAAGAGAAGAACTGCGAATAGATTCCATGCTCTATTTCTTCCAATCTGCGTCCATCCTGTTCATCTGTGGTTCGATTCAATCTTTGAAATCTCCTTCATGATCCCGCACAAGCCCAGCACGCCTATCAGCGTTCAGGACGAGGCCCGCGCCGCAGAAATCCTCGGCCGCGTCCGGCGGATGGAAGTCCGCACCAACCGGCTGGTCGATGACTCGCTGGCCGGCCGCTACGCCAGCGTTTTCAAAGGCCGCGGCATGGACTTCGACCGGGTGCGGAACTACGTCCCGGGCGACGACGTGCGCACCATCGACTGGAATGTCACCGCGCGCACCGGCGATCCGCACGTGAAACTCTTCACCGAGGAGCGCGAACTGACGATCCTGCTGATGATCGACGTCAGCGCGTCCTCCGACTTCGGTTCCGTCGTCGATTCCAAGCGCGAGCTCGCTGCCGAAGCCGCGGGCGTGCTTGCCGCATCCGCGATTAGAAACCGCGACAAGGTCGGGCTGATTCTTTTCAGCGACTCGGTCGAGCTCTACATCCCGCCGGGAAAAGGCCGGATGCACATCATGCGGCTGATCCGCGAGACCTTGTTTTTCCAACCCGAGCAACGCGGCACCGATATCGCCAAAGCCTTGGATTTCGCCAACCAAGTCATCCACCGAAAATCAGTGATTTTCCTCGTGTCGGATTTCTGCCTCGGCGCGCCGTTCGAGGAGCGGCTCAACCTGCTGCGCAACAAGCTGCAGGTCACTAACCGCCGCCACGACGTGATCGCCGTTTCCGTGACCGACCCGCGCGAGGAATCGCTGCCAGACGTCGGTCGGATCTGCATCGAGGACGCGGAAAGCGGCCAGGTCGTCGAGATCGACACCGGCAGCGCGAAAGTCCGCGAGGCGTTCGAAAAGCAATCCCGCCAGCGCCGCGAGCTCACCGCCGCGCGCATCCGTTCGCTCGGCGTGGACCTGCTGCAATTCCGCAACGGCGAGAACTGGATGCCCGCGCTGATGGGCTTCTTCCAAAGCCGCCGCCAACGTTCCGGCTGATCATGTCCGATTTCATTTCCATGCTGCATCGTGCTTTCCTCGGTCTCCTGATCGCGGCGCTCACCTGCGATCTATCCGCCCAAGCTCCCGCCGCGGCGGAAGACATCCGCGGCCCGAAGGCACTGGTTGAAATCCCAGTGCCGGAAAAACCTCCGGTCCTGCTTTGGTCCTGCATCGGCGGCGCCGTGCTTTTGCTCGCTCTCGCCGCATATTTCTGGAAAAAACGCGCTCGCAAACAACGGCTCAAGAGTCCGCGGGAAATCGCGCTCGCCTCTCTAGCAGGACTGGAGACCAGCCGTGAAGCCATCGCCGCGGAAGCCTTCGCCAACCGCGCCGCGCAGACGGTGCGGCAGTATATCGCCGAGCGCTTCGGCCTCGCCGCGCCGCGCCGCACGACCGAGGAATTTCTCCGCGAGCTAGCGAACAAGGAAAGCTCCCCGCTCATCGGCGAGAGCGACCCATTGCGGGCGTTCTTGAAATCCTGCGACCTCGCGAAATTCGCCGCCTCGCACCTCGACTCCACCCGTCGCGATGAACTGCTAGAGGCTGCGCGCGATTTCATCCACTCAACGTCCAAACCCGCCACTCCATGACACAGAGTTTCGAGTTTCTTCACCCGGAGTTTCTGTTCCTCCTGCTTCTGCTGCCAGTGCTGGCATTTTGGAAAGGCCGCTGGGGCAGGCCCGTCGCCGTGCGGATGCCGTCCACGGACGACGCCATCAGTGTCGGCGCGCGGCCCCGCACCAAGGCCGGCGGTTTCCTCGCCTTCTTCGGGCTGCTATCATTCGCGCTGTTGATCATCGCCTTCGCCCGGCCGCGCCATGGCAAGGGCTCCACCGAAATCGAGGCCAGCGGGATCGATATCGTGCTCACGCTCGACGTCTCCGGCTCGATGGAGGCGCTCGATTTCCAGCTTGAAGGCAAGCCGGTCAACCGCCTCGAAGTGGTGAAGAACGTCGTCGCCAAATTCGTCGGCCAGCGTCCTAACGACAAGCTCGGCATGGTCGCCTTCGCCGGGCGGCCATACCTGGTGAGTCCGCTCACGCTCGACCACGACTTCCTGGGCAAGCGCCTCGCGGATGTGAAAATGGGCCAGGTCGAGGACGGCACCGCGATCGGTTCCGCCATCGCTTCCTCGGTCGATCATTTGCGCGGCTCCACCGCGAAATCACGGATCATCATCCTGCTCACCGACGGCGTGAACAACGCCGGATCGGTCAATCCGCTCACCGCCGCCGAGGCCGCGAAGGCGTTGGGGATCAAGATTTACACCATCGGGGCGGGCATTCGCGGGGAAGCGCCGGTACCGGTGCAGGACGCCTTCGGCCGCACGCATTTGCAGACGATGAAGGTCGAGATCGACGAGGAAATGCTGCGCGAAGTCGCCACCGCCACCGGCGGGCAATCCTACCGCGCGACCGATACCGGCTCGCTGGAGAAAATCTACGACTCGATCAACCAGCTGGAAAAAACCACCCGCAAGCTCAAGAAATACCAGCAGTATGACGAGCTGTTTCTCTACTTCCTCGTCCCCGGACTCGCCTTCCTGCTGTTGGAACTGGTCCTGAGCCAAACCCGATTCCGCCGCCTGCCATAATCATGGACGACACCACCCTACATTTCGCCCAGCCGCTCTGGATCATCGCCGGCGTCGTCGCGTGCGCGGGCGTCGTCGGGTTGTTCATCAGCTTCGACCGCCGCCGGGAAGCGGACTTGACCAAGCTGATTCACCCGCGCTTCCGCCAGCGGCTAACCGAAGGCTTTTCCCCAGGCTTGCGGAACCTCAAGCGCGGCCTGTGGTTGCTCGCGGTGTTGCTGGTTTTCACCGCCGTCGCCCGCCCGCAGAAGGGCTACGAGTGGCGCGAGGTCAAGCGCAAGGGCATCGACATCCTCTTCGCCGTGGACACCTCGCGCAGCATGCTGGCGGACGATCTAACGCCAAACCGGCTCGAACGCGCGCGGCTTGGCATCATCGACTTCGTCTCCCGTTTGGAAGGCGACCGCGTCGGCCTGATTCCCTTCGCCGGAAGCGCGTTCGCGTTGTGCCCGCTAACGCTCGATTATGAGGCTTTCCGCGAATCCCTGAACGCGCTTAATACCGATCTCATCCCGCGCCAAGGCACCGACCTCGCCAGCGCGATCAAGGAAGCCGAACGGCTTTTCAAAGAGAACGGCAACAACCATCGCGTGCTCGTCCTGCTAACCGACGGCGAGGATCTCCAGGGCGACGTGATCGACGCCGCGAAGGCCGCCGCCAAGAATGGCATGGCCATTTACACCATCGGCGTCGGCAGTCCCGAGGGTTCGACCATTCCGCTGGTGATGCGCAACGGGCGCAAGGATTTCGTCCGCGACGAAACCGGCAAAGTCGTGCGGACGACGCTGGACGAATCGACCTTGAAAAAAATCGCCACGGAAACCAACGCGCTCTATGTCCCGCTGGGCCGCGGAGCCGAGGGCCTCAACAGGATCTACCAGGAAAAACTCCGGCTGGTGCCGAAGAGCGAGATGGACCAGCGGACGGAAAAAATCCCGTTGGAGCGCTTCGAGTGGCCGCTGGGAGCTGCGATCCTCCTGCTCTTGCTGGAGTTCTTCATCACCGACCGCCGCCGCGCGAAAAAAGTCCGGTCGCTGCCATCCGCTGCCAGGCGGAAGAAAATCGTCCCGCAAGCCACGGTCCTCGTGGCGATGTCATTCATTCTATCCGGTGCTTCGGATACCGTGGGCGCCACGCAAGATCCGCGCCGGATCTATAACGAAGGGACCGAGGCCTACACCAAGGGGGATTTCGCGAAAGCCTCCGACTCCCTGCGCGCCTCGCTGCGGACCCAGGATCTGGCGCTTCAGCAGCGCTCGTATTACAACCTCGGAAACACCCTCTATCGAACCGGCCAGGGGACGCTGGAGAAAGACCCGGAAGCGACGATCAAGACCTGGGAGGAATCCATCAAGGCGTATCAGGACGCTCTTTCCCTCAATGCCGCGGACGAGGACGCCGGGTATAACAAGACGCTCGTTGAGAAAAAACTCGAGGAGTTGAAAAAACAACAGAAGCAGGACGATAAAAAAGACGATAAAGATCAGAAGGACGACAAGGAAAAGAAAGACGACAAGGATCAGAAGGATGGAAAAGATCCGAAAGACAGCAAGGATTCCAAGGAAGGGAAGGACCCGAAAGACGAGGAGAAGCCTGAGGACCAAAAAGATAACAAGGATGGAAAAGATCCCAAGGACGGCGACAAACCCGAGAACGGGAAGGATCCCAAAGACGGGACGAAACCCGGTGAGGAAAAGTCCCCGCAGGATGGAAAGGACGCAAAGGAAGGCGGCGAGAAGCCCGATGAGAAACAACAAGGCGAGATGAGCAACGAGCGCGCCGAGAAACAGGAAATGACCGCCGAGGAAGCCAAGCAATTGCTGGAAGCCCTGCGCCAGGACGAGCGCACGGTGATTCCGATCCCCCAGCAGCCGCGCGGCCGCCTCGCCACCCCTGACAACTCGACCAAAGGCAAGACATGGTGAAAAGAATCCTGTTATATCTCGTGACCGTCGCGATGACGGCCGTTTCCGCCCTCGCCGCGGAAGTGGAGGCGACGCTCGACCGCGAATCCGTCCCTGCGGGAATTGGTGCCGTCCTGACGCTCCGGATTTCCGGCAGCAATGCCGGCAAGCCCGAGATCCCCGAGGTCGCGAATCTCATCGTGGAGTCGCGCGGCCGGAGCCAGCAAATCCAGATCGTGAACGGACAAACCACCGCGTCCGTGACCTATACCTTTTTCGTCGGTTCGCAAACTCCGGGTGACTATCAGGTGCCGGCCATCGACGTCATGGTGGGCGGGCAAAAATTTTCCACCCAGCCGCTCAAGCTCAAGGTCCTGGATTCCGCCGCAGCGCAACCACCCGCGAACACCCCGCAGAACCCATCCGGGGAAGAGACGGAGGACACCGGCGAGAAGCGATTCGGCTTTCTAACGGTCGAGCTGGCGGCCAACGAGCGGAAGCACGCGTATGTCGGCGAGATCGCACCGGTCCGCATCCGGGCATGGCTGCCTGCGGATTCGCGGGCGAATCTCCGCAGCGGCATCCAGCCGGAAGGGAAGGCGTTCACGCTCCATAACGTCAGCGGCCAGCCGCAGCAGACCCAGGAAATCAAGGACGGCAAGCGCTATACCGTCGTCACCTGGTTCGGCGGAATCTCCGCGACCAAGGCGGGGAAATTCCCCGCCTCGCTCTCGGTGAACGCCACCGTGGCCGTGCGCGACACCGCCGCGCTCAAACAGCCGCGCAGGCGCACGGGCGGGCCCTTCGACGACCTTTTCGACCAGCTGAACACGCCGATGATCCAGAAGGACGTGACGCTGAAATCGGATGATCATGAAATCGAAGTCCGGCCCTTGCCGACGGAAGGCCGACCAGACGGATTCACGGGAGCTGTTGGAGAGTTCAAGTTCGAAAGCGCGGGGATTCCTAACAATTGGAAGACCGGCGAGCCACAGCAGGTCAGCGCCCGCCTCAGCGGCACCGGAAACTTCGCGCTGCTGAACGCGCCCGCGCTCACCCCGGCGGACGCTTGGAAAACATATCCCGGCAAGGACGAGTTCCGGGCGGGCGATGAAACGTCGTTCTCCGGCAGCAAGGCGTTTCAATTCAGCGCGGTACCACGGAAGGGCGGCGCGCAAGAGGCGGCGCTGACTTTCTGTTATTTCGATCCCGCGGCCGCTGCTTACAAGACTCTTACCAGCCCGCTGACGAAAATCCAGGTCACCGGTGAGGACATCGTGGACGTCGAGCCAGCCATTGTTCCGGAAGTGAAGGAGCCCGAGAAGAAGATTCAGACTCTCGCGGCCCAGCGCGCGGAATTGTCACCGACGGGCTCGCTGGTGCCGCTGGTTTCGCGACCGCTGTTCAGTCGCTTGCTCGTTCTATCCGCAGGGCTTTGCTTGTTCGGCCCTATCCTCGGCTGGCTCCGCCGCCGCCGGAACGATCCGCAGCGCCGATCCGCCGCGGCGATGGAAAAGGCGACCCGCGAGGCGCTGGCCGCCGCCGGGAAGTGTGCCGCTGACGGCGATGTTCCCGGGTTTTTCGCCGCCGCGCGACTGGCCATCCAGCACCGTCTCGGAGCGCTGTGGAACCAAGCGCCGCAGGCGATCACGCTGGCGGAAGTCGCCGCCCGCATTCCCGGCGACTCGCCTGTCACCCGCTTCTTCCTTGAGGCGGACCGGCACGAATACAACCGCCATGCCTCGGACGGGATTTCGCCGCAATGGCACTCGCTGCTCGATGAGGCGCTGGCCTCACTCACTCCTTCCTCCCGCTGACATGACCAAGAATTTATTCCTCGGCCTGCTCTGCCTGTTGCTCGGAACGGCGGCGGCATTCGCTAACGATTTCGATCGGGCAAACGGGCAATTCAAAGCCGGCGACTTCTCCGGAGCCGCCTCCGCGTATGAGAAAATCCTCGCCGCCGAAGGTCCGCGCGCGACGGTTTTCTACAACCTCGGAAACAGCTATCAGCAGCTCAAGCGATACGGCCCGGCCATCCTCGCCTACGAGCGCGCCCGCCTGCTCACGCCGCGCGATCCGGACCTATTGGCCAATCTCGCGCTCGCCCGCAAGGCCGCCACCGTCGCCGAGGTCCCCGGCCCATACCCGCGGCTCGACGTCGCGCTCAATTATCTCAGTCCGAACGAATGGTCGTGGCTCGTCGCCGGCAGCGCGTTGTTTCTCGGTTGTCTTGCGGTGGTCTGCGGGGCGGTGAAACTGCCGCGGCGGTGGGTGGTGGGGCCTGCCTGCCTCGCGGGAGTTTGCATCATCGCCGGAGCCACCGCCCTCTATCTGCAGCGCGTGGAGACCGGCCGGGGCGTGGTTCTATCCGCGGACGCGGCCGTCCGGCTGTCGCCGTTTGAAAAGGCCGAATCGCTGGGCACGCCCGGTGTTGGACGGATCGTCCGGCTCGGTGCGAGAAGCGGGGATTTCCAATACATCGAGGTCCCTGGCGCGAGTCTCAGCGGCTGGATGGCGGGCAAGGACGTCGCGGCCATTGAGGCGGGAGCTCCGCGGTAACCAGATCGATTTGGGACTGCTCCGACATGTCGGAGCTTTCCCGCTGGCTGACATGTCAGCCAGCGGGAAAGCGGGGACGTGTCCCCGCAGTCCACATGAAAAAGCCGCTCCGGTTTCCCGGAGCGGCTTTGGAATCATTCGCTAGAATGAAGGGAACTTACTTCTTCTTGGCCGCGCGCTTTTCCATGATCGCGGCCTGGGCGGCGGCGAGGCGGGCGACCGGCACGCGGTAAGGCGAGCAGGAGACGTAGGCGAGGCCGAGCGTGTGGCAGTAGAATACGGAGTCAGGGTCGCCGCCGTGCTCGCCGCAAATGCCAAGCTTGATGTCCGGACGGGTCTTGCGGCCCTTGGCGACGGCGATTTCCATCAACTGGCCGACACCAGTGGTGTCGAGCGTGGCGAATGGGTTCTTCGCGAAGACGTCGTTCTCGACGTAGGGCAGCAGGAACGCGCCCATGTCGTCACGGCTGATGCCGAGCGCGGTCTGGGTGAGGTCGTTAGTGCCGAAACTGAAGAACTCGGCGCCCTCCGCGATCTGGTCGGCGGTGAGGGCACCGCGCGGGACTTCGATCATGGTGCCGACCTGATAGTCGAACTTGATCTTCTTCTCGGCCATGACTTCCTTGGCGACGCGATGGACGATTTCCGCTTGGAGATCGAACTCACGCTTGAAGCCGACGAGCGGGATCATGACCTCGGGCTTCACCTTGATCTTCTTCTTCGCCACGTCAGCGGCGGCTTCGAAGATGGCGCGGGCCTGCATCTCGGTGATTTCCGGATAGGCAATGCCGAGACGGCAACCGCGGTGGCCGAGCATCGGGTTTTGTTCATGAAGCTCGGCGCAGCGCTGGATGATGGTTTCCACCTTCACACCGATTTTCCGCGCGAGGTCCATTTGCTGCTCTTTGGTCTGGGGCAGGAACTCGTGAAGCGGCGGGTCGAGCAGACGGATCGTCGCCGGGAAGCCCTTGAGGGTGGTGAAGATGCCGGTGAAATCGGCACGCTGATAGGGCAGGAGCTTGGCCAGCGCCGCTTGGCGGGCTTCGAGCGTGGTGGCGAGAATCATCTCGCGCATCGCGTCGATGCGGTCGCCTTCGAAGAACATGTGCTCGGTGCGGGTGAGTCCGATGCCAGTGGCACCAAAGGCCATCGCGATACGGGTCTGCTCCGGCGTGTCGGCGTTGGTGCGGACGGCCATGCGGGTGGCTTGCTCACACCATTTCATGAGCTGGATGAAGCCCTTGAACTTCTCGGTCTTCTGGGCGGCCTTGTCGCCACTGACGATGCCGGCAATGATTTCTGATGGAGCCGTTTTCAGTTCGCCGCCATAGACGGTGCCGCTGGTGCCATCGATGCTCATGTAGTCGCCTTCCTTGAAGGTCTTGCCGGATGCGGTGACGGTGAGCTTGTCGTAGTTGATCTCGAGAGCAGCGGCACCGCAGACGCAGACCTTGCCCATCTGGCGGGCAACGAGCGCGGCGTGTGAGGAAACCCCGCCCTTGGCGGTTAGAATACCTTCCGCGGCGATCATGCCGCGGAGGTCTTCCGGGCTGGTTTCGTTACGGACAAGCAGAACCTTCTCACCGCGTGCTTCAGCGAGCACAGCGCGCTCAGCATTCAGATAGATCTTACCGGAAGCAGCACCCGGACCGGCGGGCAGGCCGGTTGCGATGACCTTGGCCTTGGCGGCCTCGGCGATGTCGAAGATCGGCGCGAGGAGTTGGTCGAGCTGCTCGGCAGGGTTGCGCAGCACGGCGGTTTCCCAGTCGATGAGCTTTTCCTTCACCATGTCCATCGAGAACTTGAGGCCGGCGGCGGCGGTGCGCTTGCCGTTGCGGGTTTGCAGCATGAACAGCTTGCCTTCCTGCACGGTGAACTCGATGTCCTGCACGTCCTTGAAATGGCTTTCGAGGATCTTGCGGACCTTCATCAGTTCCGCATACGGCTTGGGCATCGCGGCCTTGAGGGTGCTGACATTTTCCGGAGTGCGGACCCCGGCGACGACGTCTTCGCCTTGGGCGTTGATGAGGTATTCACCCCAGAATTCGTTGTTGCCGTTAGCGGGGTCGCGGGTGAAGGCGACACCGGAACCGGAGGTTTCGCCGGTGTTGCCATAGACCATGGCCTGCACATTGACGGCGGTGCCCCAGGCGGCGGGGATGTTATATTTGCGGCGATAGACGATCGCGCGGTCGTTCATCCAGGAGCCAAAGACAGCGCCGGCAGCACCGCGGAGCTGGTCCCATGGATCGCTCGGGAAGCTGTGGCCGGTGCGCTTTTTGACGAGGGCCTTGAAGCGCTTGACGAGTTCCTTCTGGTCATCGGCGGTGAGGTCGGAATCGACGATGTCCTTGCCGTATTTGGCGTGTTTGAAATTTTCGATTTCGACTTCGAAAGGCTCGTGGTCCTCGCCTTCGGTCTTCTGCACGCCGAGCACCACGTCGCCATACATCTGGACGAAGCGGCGATAGCAATCCCAGGCGAAGCGCTCGTTCTTGGTGACAGCGGCGAGGGAAAGCACGGTCGCGTCGTTGAGACCGAGGTTGAGGATGGTGTCCATCATGCCGGGCATGGAATCACGCGCGCCGGAGCGAACCGCGACGAGGAGCGGCATGCCCTTGGCGTCGCCGAACTTGCTGCCCATGATTTTCTCCATGTTCTTCACGCCGGCTTCCATTTCCGCCTGAAGGGAAATCGGATAGGTGCGCTTGTTATCGTAAAAGTAGGTGCAGACCTCGGTGGAGATCGTGAAGCCCGGAGGCACTGGCAGACCGATGCGGGTCATTTCTGCGAGGTTGGCGCCCTTGCCGCCGAGAAGGGGCTTCATGGTGCCGTTGCCGTCAGCCTTGCCGGCTCCCCAGTTGTAAACGTATTTGACCTTCTTGGTGGAGACTGCCTTTTTCGCTGCGGTTTTTTTGACCGCGGACTTGGCGGCTTTCGGAGCGCTTTTCTTGGCTGCTGGTTGAGCGGCCTTCTTTTTAGTTGCCATCGTTGTGGTGATATCGAGTTAGGAGCGTTGACGACTGGAATTTTGGGAAATAATTCACCCGGCCCAGCGCAAGGCGCGGGAGGCTATGCAGCCGGCCTAGCGGTGTCAACGGAGCAGTTACAGGAAAAAAACGTCCGAAAATAGAGGGGAAACGCCCGCCCGAAAGATCGTTTTCCGACAGGTAAAGCCATCAAGAATTCAGCCGCAAAAAAGGACGAGGAAAGGCTGGCCCGGAGTGTTGCTTTGAGTGCGATGCCTTTCAAGATTCGAGCCGGGAAGACTGTGCATCCGGCAGAGCCGGAGCCGCCGTGGGCGCGAGCAGAGCGTCGCGCACTCCGGAGTGCGGCACGCTCTGCTGCTGCCGCCAGCGGGGGCGGATGGAAGCTCTTCCTCTTCACCGCGAAACCTTCCAATCAGATTGACGCACTGAAAATCAGCGGAGGCCCCGGAGCAGCAGTTCGGCGTTGGTCTTGGTGGCTTTGAGATTCGTCAGCAGAGTCTCGATGGCGTCGCCGATGGGAAGCCCGGCGAGCTGCTTGCGGATGTCCACGACTTTGAGGAATTCGTCGGGATGATAGAGCCGGTCGTCGTTGCGGGTGCCGGACTGGGGGATGTGAATCGCGGGATAAACCCGCCGCTCGGCGAGCTCGCGATCCAAGCGGACCTCCATGTTGCCGGTGCCTTTGAATTCTTCGAAAACCACGTCGTCCAGACGGCTCTCGGTTTCCACCAGAGCGGTCGCGAGGATGGTCAGCGAGCCGCCTTCCTCGACATTGCGCGCCGTGCCGAAAAACTTGCGGGACTTTTGCAACGCCACCGGGCTGACGCCGCCGGAGCCGATCGGGCCGCCCTGCATCGCCGAATTGTGGCCACGGGCGAGACGGGTGAGGCTGTCCAAAAGGAGGATCACGTCCTTGCCTTGCTCGACGAGCCGCTTGGCGCGCTCGATGACCAGATCCGCGACCTGCGCGTGGCGGCGGGGCGACTCGTCGAAGGTCGAGGCGAACACCTGCGAACCGACGGTTTCTTCGAAATCGGTGACTTCTTCCGGGCGCTCGTCGAGCAGCAGGATGATGAGCTCGGCGTCCGGGTGGTTCATGCGGATCGAGCGGGCGATTTGCTTGAGCAAGATGGTCTTTCCACCGCGTGGAGGCGCAACGATGATCCCTCGCTGTCCCTTGCCGAGCGGCGCGATGAGATCGATGGCGCGCACGCCGAGAAAATCATTCCCCTCCCCTTCCAAATGAATCCGTTGATCCGGGAACAGCGGCGTGAGGCGGTCGAATTCCTTCGGCGGCTGATAGTCGGCGACGGGCGTGCCTTCGACTTCGATGAGTTCGTAACCGGAGAGGTATTTGCCACGCTCGCGGGGCGCGCGCACCCGGACATTGACCCGCTGCCCCATGCGCAGGCCATGATCACGGACCAAGTTCGTGCTGAGGTGAATGTCATCCGGGCCGGGACGGAAACTGCGTTGCGGATCTCTCAGCATCGCGAAATTGTCCTTCCCCAACTCGAGGATGCCCTCGCAGACCAGGCCCGTGCCTTCGTAGCCGTAAAAGCAGAGCAGCTCGTATACCAGCTGGCTTTTCGGGATGCCGCCTTGGATTCTGGCAGGCACCGCCTCGGCCATCGCTTGCAGCTCGGCGAGCGACTTGAGGCGGAATGAATTGATATCGATGGAAACCGGCACCGATGGAAGGGTGGCGGCGGCGGTCGCGGATTGGGATTCCGGAGCTTGGGGGTCGGTGGGTAGAGTCATGAGAAATACTTGGGCGAAACGGCGAATTTGAGAGCGGAGCACGGCGGGCGGACCTTCGTTCCAAAAAACCACATCCGCGCGGGACATTTTTTCCTGAACCGGAAGTTGGGCGGCGAGGATCGACTCGATCAAAAGATCATCGAACCCACTGCGCGCCTTGAGCCGCTGAATCTGAGTGGAACGGGAAGAAGCGACAACGAGCACCTGGGTCTGGCCGAAATCGAATCCCTTCTCAAAGAAGAGCGGAACGTCTGCGACGAATAATTCCGCCCCCCGTTTACCAGCCTGTTCGAGGGAATCAAGACATTCCTGCCGCACCCGCGGATGAAGGATCGCCTCCAGCCGGAGTCGGGCGGCGTCATCCGCGAAAACCCGGCCGCGCAGGAAATGGCGGTCGATCCTACCCCGCGCATCGAGCGCATCGCGGCCGAAGGCCTCGGACACAATCGCCGCGACCTCGGGATCCGCCTCGAGCAAGCGGTGGACCGCCTCGTCGCAGTCGAAAATCGCCACCCTCGGCAGCCACTCGCGCAGCAAGCGGCAAACCGTGGATTTCCCCGAGGCGATTCCGCCCGTCAGCGCCATCACTTGCATGGGAAAAGCATGCATGGGCATGAGCTGCAGAGGCAAGACGCAAGATTCAAGACGCAAGGCCGAGCGGCTCGAAAAATGATACCAGCTCTATGAATTAAAGCGACGGACTGGGGTAGGAAGAGTCTCAAAGGTCAAAGGTCAGCTCAGAATTCGCGGTTCATCGACTTTTGACCTTCAGACATTCGACTTTTAGACCCATGGTCCAGCTTGCGATTTGTCAGGCCCTTGCTGGCTTGCAAATCGGAATACAGAATATCAATATGCAAGTTTACCGGACTCATCCTATCCCATCGGGGAAAAGATCACGGTTTCTGCGGCGAGTGACCTGCCTGATGGTTGGCAACGGAAACCATCGACCTCAGGAAGGACGCAGATGCCACAGTTTGGTGCTGCCTGCCGGACATGTGTGAGCGTCTTCTGCGGAATGAAGAGCTCCGCACCGCATGGAGCAGAGCTTCCATCCGCCGCTGGCGGCAGCAGAGCTTGCCGCACTCCGGAGTGCGCGATGCTCTGCTCGGCGTGGCGGCCTACTCTGGAGCCGGTCCGGCGGCGGAGCCATCAGTCCCGGGCGGGGCCTGCTCCGGGGGGGCGAGCTTCAAAGCTTGGAGCCGTTCAAGCGCCAGTTGACGGAGCTTTTCTGGAGTTCCGGCGAGTTCCTCGTTCTCCAGCACGAAGGCTAGCTGTTCGGTTGCTTGAGTGCGGATGTCCTGGTCGCCATGGCCCATGAGGCCGAGATAGCCCTCGATCTGCTGTTTCGGCCGGTCACCGTGGTTGGCGAGTCCCTCGAAATAGCGTTGTGCCAAATCCACCGGCAGCGACGGATCGGTCGCCAGTGCGGCGAAGGCACCGAAGTCGAGGTTCAGGCCGTGGGCCAATGCCTCTGCGCGCTCTCCTTCGGAAAGTTCGCGGCTGCGGGCAATCACGCACAATTCTTTGGCCGCCAGACTCTCGGACAGCGAATCGTCCGTGAGAATCCGCTCCACCTGTGGAAACTGACTGGCGGTCAACTCAGCTTGCCCTGGGATTCGCTTGTGCGAGGAGCGGGTGGCATGCGGCGCAGCGGACCCATCCAGAGACGCCGAAGGATCCGCTCCCGCGCCGTTGACGGACACGGATTCTTCAGGCTGCTGCCCGGAGTTCATCAAAACCAGGAACACGGCGAGCCCCAACGCGAGCAAGGCACCCGCGAGCCACCAGCGGCTCCGGAAAGAGGTTGTTTTGCTGTTGCGGGTGCTCATCGGAGGTCCTGTCGCGGGTCATGATTTGTAAAAACGTGGCTGGAGCGTCTCGCTCCAGTCCGTTGTCCGGGCGTCTCGCCCGGATCTGATAGGCGCGGGGCGAGACGCCCCCCGCAACGGTCTGGCGCGAGACGCGCCAGCCACTTTCCCGCCGATCAGTAGAATTCCTGCTTAATGGTGTGCTTGATTCCGGCGATGGTGATCTCCGCCTCGCGGCGGACGTTGGTGAAATTCTGAGCCACGTTGATCACCACCGTGCCGTTGCCGTCGCCAGGTGTCGTGAGGCTCGGTCCGGTCTCGCCAGCCACACTGCTCACCGTGGCGGTGAGCCAATTGGCTGAGGAAGGAATCACCACAGCCCAAGCACCTGCGGTGCCAACCGTGATCGTGTAGGAGGTCGCCGCCGCGCGAACGGACTCGTTCTTCAGCGGGTAAACCGAGGTGATTTCGGGATTGAGTCCGGAGGTATTGGCCTCGACCACGAAGTCGCCTGCGGAGAGACCGCTGGTGTAGTAGCCCTTGAACGTTTTGCTCTTCTGCACCACCACGGCATAACCCTTGGTCGGCGCATTCAAGAGGTTGCGGGTCACGTCGGTGCGGGTATAGCTGAGAGACAACAACCCGGAACTCGACGTGAAGGTCGCCTTGGAGCGGTCATTCTGGGTGGCGGGGATGGTCATCTGGCCGTTCGTCGCCCAAGTGCCTACTTTTTGCACGCCGTCGAAGTTTCCGCCCAGCCAGTTGAAGACTGAGTTGTTGGCGCTCGGCGAGAAGCTCGCCAGTGGCAGCACCCCCGTGGCCGGCGGATAGTAGCGGGAACCCGTCAGCTCGCGAAGCTGGTCAAAGCCCGACGGGAACAAGCTGCCCGTCGCTCCGACGGCGCTGAACAAGCGCACTGAGCCGTCGAAATCGCTCTGTCCCGACAGGTCCTGAAGCTTGAGCGTCCCGATCAGCACGGTGCGAGCCTTGGAGCTGCTCCGGCTGAACAGCGGGATCAGATCGCCATTCACAATCGGCGCGGAATACGAGCTGCTGCTGCCGTCCGGAAGATAGATCTTGAACGCCACCTGACCGCTGGTGCTGATCGAGCCGGTCGCCACGGCACTGCCGGCAGGACCGGAAGCACTGGTGAGCAGCGCTGCCTCGAAGGTCACCTTGCCGGCTGAGAGGTAAGCATAGGACTTCGAGTAGAGCGTGTGGCGCAACTGGAAGTAGAGCGTGCCACCCGTGCGGGTCTTGAAGTTACCCTCGATGTAATACTTGTTCACGCCCTGTTTCACCAGGTTCATCGTGACGGAGATCAGGCCGCTGGTCGGGTTCGGAATACCGGTGAAGGCTCCCGTCGCCGAGAAACTGCTTTTGAACGAGCTGTCCACAACCAGTCCCAGCAAGGACGAGGAGAACGAGCCTTTGCTCGAAAGCCGCAGGTTCTGCTTGAAGGATTGGCCGCTCTTCGGATCGAACACCAAACCCGCGTAATCCCCGCTGACCAGGCTGTTGCCAAACGGAATCACTTCCGTGCCCGTGCCCGGGCCGAAGGACGGCGTGTTGGGATCTGTTTGAGTGAGGTTAAGCTCGTCGTCGTCGCTGATGCCATCGCCGTCGGTGTCCAGCACGTCGAACTCCAATGGGTCGGTTCCGGCATCCACTTCGGCCCCATCACTGAGCCCATCGCCGTCGGTGTCCGCCACGGTCGGGTTGGTGCCTGTGTTCACGGCAGAGACAAAGATCCCGGTATTGGTTTCGACCTTGTCACTCAGTCCGTCGCCGTCGGTGTCGGCCACGGTCGGGTTGGTGCCTGTGTTCGTTGCGGAAACAAAGAGACCGGTGTTGGTTTCGACTCCGTCATTCAAACCGTCACCGTCGGTGTCGGCCTTGGTCGGATCGGTGGCGACCCTCGGCGGCACCGGATTGATCTCGTCATAGTCCTGGATTCCATCACCATCCGAATCCATATTGAGAATTGGAAAGGTTCCCAGTGCGTAGGTGGTGAGGAGCGAGGTGTCGGCAGTGGTTTTCTTCGAGGTGGTGAAGAGCCAGTAGGCAAAATCCGGCGTGATCCGTGAAGTGTTGAGCAGGTTGGTTCCGACCGTGGTAACGACGGTGCGCGTGAGGCTGCTATCGTAATGGGCCACCACGGCTGCGGGAAGATTGCCGTCACCTCCGGGGAGATCCGTGGCGTTTTCCCAGATCACCGCCTGTTCGTTGGTGACGAAGAGCGCGCGGGATTGATTGGTCCCAAGGTAGGAAAACCCAGCGCCGCCGGCGCGCAGCCAGATGAGCTTGCTGGAGTCCTCATCGTAAACCAAAGCGGAACCATCAACGGGATTGACGGTGCCGGTGACGGCGGAGGTGGTGATGGCATCGGTGAGAACGGCGGTGGATCGGAGGGCCGCCGTACTGCCAAGCAGGTAGGTGCGGACGGTTTTTTTGTCGGTATCCAGCGTGTAGATGAACTTCTGGTCGCCGACGCGGGCGTAGTTGGTGAGATCCAGTACCTTCTCGGTGGCAGTAAATAGGGCAATGGCTGTGGGCAAACCGACCAGGCTGCCGGTGGATAAGCTACGGCGCTGCTCCTTGATGACTCCGGCGGTGTCCGCATAGACCAAGCGGGTGTTGGAACAGAACAAGACCTGGATGACCGACCCAGTTTGGAAGAGGACACTTCGACCTTGGCTATCAAACCAATGATACTGGTCTGTGTAGACCGCCGGTGTCAGTTTGGGATTGGTCTGCACATCCGGGATTTTGACCGCAATGGATCCGTCCGAACCATGGCCGATGGAGCTGACACCAGGCCCAGTCACGCCAATGCCAAAGTCAGGAACAGGCCTGACGGGAATCGACAGTGCTTTGACAAACTGAACCCCCGCATCGAAGGTGACGCGGTAGAAGCGAATGTCGGCGTCGTCGCTATTGTTTATGGGACCAGGCGTTTCGGCGCCATTGTCTTTGCGGGTGGTGCTGATGAAAGTGAGGGCACCCGTGGTGGTGGTGGCAGGGGCCGTCTCTACGACTTCCTTGCCTTGGAAGGTGACCGGCGAGGAGGTAACGGTGGCGCTGCCGGCAACCGCACGGAACATCGTCAAACTCGCGTTGGGCCGGGCCGGGTAGGAATTGAAATCGACGAAACGGTTGCTCCAGACGAGACACTCCGAGTTGGTGACAAACAAGGGGATTGCCTGGGCGCTATCTGGCAGCAGGCGGACCACCCCCGCGCTGTCGATCCAAGTGAGCACGCCGCTGGCGTCGAGGACGCATTTCGAGCCATCGTCGCCGTAGCGGTTGAACTCCATGCGGTTGCCAAAGGGCGTGTAGGGCACCGGGATGGTGACCGGAACCTCATTCTTGAATTGCGAGAACTTGTAGAGATCCTCAGGCGGGATCACAGCAGGCTTGCTGGCAGGATCCCTCGGGTTTGTAGGCGGAACCGCATTCAGCTCCTGGGAGTCGCTGGCACCATCGCCGTCGGTGTCCGGCAACAGAGGATTGGAAGTGAAACCACCCACGCCGTTGATTTCGATCCCATCGGAGACGCCGTCAGCATCGGTGTCCGCGCTTGTCGGATTGGTCAACGAGGTGTCCACTTCGAATTGATTGGTAAGACCATCACCATCCGTGTCCTTTGTGACATCGGCCACCAAGGGATCATTGCCATAGTTCGACTCCTGAAGGTCCGTGAGCCCGTCGCCATCGGTATCGACCAAAGTCGGATTGCTGCCAAATGCAAGCTCCTGGCCATCATTGAGGCCGTCGCCGTCGGTGTCCGCCACCAGAGGATTGGAAGTGAAACCACCCACAGCAGGGTTGGTTTCGATTCCATCCGTTACGCCGTCAGCGTCGGTATCCGCATTGGCTGGCTGGGTGGGACGCAGCTCGAGCAAGTAGCCGCGTGTGGTGACGACTTGGGCAGTCTCCCATGTGAAAGCGCTGCCAGCGCTGAGGAAAACGCCCTCTTGGGAGTTGACGCGATTCCCAGGAAGGAGGTCGCTGGCCCAATTGACATAGGCGCCGGGAACGGGGGAAGAGACGCGACCGGAGAATTGACGGATCGAAGCGGTGGCAGTGGCTCCCGTCCCAGCACCGGTGATGGTGACGAAAGGTGCCGATGTGTAGCCGGATCCGGGGTTAAGAATCGCGATGCCAGTGACTTGGCCGGCAACGACCGTGGCGACAGCGGTCGCACCCGTTCCACCACCGCCGGCAATTGTGACAGTGGTCGTATTGGTGTAGCCTGTGCCGGGAGCGGTCACCGCCGCAGCGGAGACATTAGCATTGGCGGCGAGGGTCAACAGAGCAGCGGCAAGAGCACCGCCGCCATTGCCACCGGAGATGGTGACGGTGGGCGCGGCCGTGTAATAAGTCCCTCCATCTCCGGTAACGGTGATGGACTGAATCCGCCCCGCGCTGAGAGTGACAGCGGTAGTCGGACCGGTGCCTAAGGAAACTGTGGCTGCAGCTCCGGAGCCACCGCCAACGGGAGTGAAGCTGACACCTGTCGGAGCAACGGTATAGGATCCCCTGCTGGTGATGGTAACACCCGTCACCACACCACCGCTCACGGTCGCGATCGCGGTGGCACCACTGCCAGTGCCGCCGATGAAACTCACCGTTGGGGGATTCACATACAAGGAACCACCCGCCGTCACGGTGACCGAGGATACTCCAGATGCTCCCGAGAATAAAACTACTGGTGGACTGGTGTAACCGTATCCGGCATTGGAAACCACAACGCGGGAAATTCGCTACGAGAGGATTGACTCGACCGGATTACTCAGGGTGAGCGTGCGGGCCGCGGAATTGATGGCGGTGATCGTTGTTCCCGAGGGCACACCAGAGGCGACAAATGGCCGCCCAACCGTCAAGGCACCAACGTTCACCACATTGTGACGGTCGAGCTGCCGGGAGTCAAATCGGCAAAGACGGCGGAACCCAGTTCGGAAAGGTTGATGGGAATGGCAAGAGTGGAGCCGAAATCCGCCCACCGGTATTGCCCGTCTTTGCCGATGTCTTGCGCGCCGATCCAGAGTGGCCTGGCGAGGGTAACGCTGGGATCGTAGTTATTTGGCAGCGGGTTTGGCAGAGCCGTAGTCAACAAACCACGCTTGACCTGGTAAAGCTTGTCCAAGCTGTCGATCACGACCAAACGACCACCCTTGGACGCCGCATCAGCTAACGCGGCCTCGAAGGTGAATGGCCCGGTCACAATCTTAAAAGGATACACTTCAGCTCGATCGAGAAGTCCGTCGCCATCGGTGTCCGTGTCATATGGGTCACTGCCGATGACGAGTTCCTCGCTATCAGACAGGAAGTCGGAATCAGCATCCTGAGCGTAAGCCGGAAATCAAACAGCTAGAATGCCGATGAGCGGCAGGGTGCGGGCGAGATAGGGCTTCATGATGGGGCAAGGAAAATTCGAGTTTTGTGCGAGGAATCGGGTGCTGGAAGGAAAGGGACGGTAAGGAGTCGGGGCGGGAGCGGGATGATGAGTTGGGCGGCTTCAAGGCCGCCCGGAGGAGGCTTCCCCGGCCCGCTGGCGAGCGGAACCGGGAGAAGCGCTCCGGATGCGCTCAGAGCGGCGGTAGGACTCCGTCGTCGAGAACCGTGCCGCCAGCGGCCGGAACCGGGACGGATTGACCGGCGTCCGCGCCGCGGAGCGGACGACCGGTCGCGTCGATGATCTGCGCGGTGACGAAGATGATCAGGTTGCTCTTGATGCGGTTCTCGCCCTTGCTCTGGAACAGGCGGCCGATGATTGGGATGTCGCCGAGAATCGGCACCTTGTCCTCGACGTTCTGGACGTCTTCACGCATCAGGCCGCCGACGGCCACGGTATAGCCGTCATAGATGGTGAGCGCGGTGTTGACGCGGCGGACCGAGAACACCGGCATTTCGATGCGGTTCTCGGTGAGGGTGACGGTGTTCTGCTCGGTGCCGATGATATTGCCGAGAGGATCGAAAATGTTCGTCGGGGCGGCGGTTTGGATCGGACTGCCGTAGTTGATGAAGCCCTCGAATTCGACGATTTCCGGGACGAAGCGGAGGTCGATGACGAAGTCGTTCTCGCCGATGGTGGGCTCGATTTCAAGGGTCACGCCGAGATTGCGGGTCACGAACGCGGTCGGTGTGGACCCCCCGGTAATCGCAGTACCGCCACCACCACCACCAAACTGGCCGCCACCGCCGCCGTTGTTTTGGGGGATTTCCGGGGGTTCGTATTCGCTCGGGTAGATAAATTCACGGATGATCTCGATGGTGGCCTTCTGACCGGACTTGGCGGTGACCGAGGGAGCCGTCATGAGATCGATGCCCTTTTTCTGGGACAGGCCGCGCATGATCATCTTGACCTGGCCATCCGAGAAGAGACCGGTGAGCGACATGATCCCAGGGGCCACATTCGACTGCTGGGCCGTGCGGCTCGGGTTGTTGAGAATCGCATCGATGCTGTTACGGTTGATGGCAGTGTCTCCGCTGCGGTTGCCGCCGGTCACGATGTTGCTGACGTCGTTCGCGCCGAGCAGTGGCACGCCAGGAACGAGCGGGCCGCTGAAATCATTGCCGACGCGGGACGGTTGATTTCCCGCGGTGCCGCCGGCACCGAAGACGTCGCCGCTGCCAAAAGGACCGACGATCCAGTCGAAGCCGAGCTCCTCGTTATTCTCTTGGGAGATTTCGATGAACTTGGTGGTGATTTTCACCTGCTTTGGGGTTTTGCTGATCGTCTGGACGAGCTGCTCGACCTTGTCGAGTTCGGTCGGGGTGTTGGTGACGAGCAGGACGCCGGAGTTGCTCAAGGTGGCGGAACTGCCGTCAGCGAAGACGATGCCCGCGTTTTTGAGGAGCTCGAGAATCGGCTTGCGAGCCGTCAAGGTGGCGGTGCCACCGGGCTTGGTCTCGGCGAACGGATCGACTGCGGCAGCGCCACCATCGGCACCGCCACCGCTGCTATCGAGCGCGGTGTTGAAATCAGGCGGCACGCGGAAGGTGCGGGTGAAGCTATCTTCACCGCCTTCGGCCAGCGGCACGAGCGTGACGGCGAAGTCATCCACTTTGGTGCGGAGCTTGGTTTGGTCGCAGATGTATTTGAGGGCCACGGCGAGCGGCACGTTGCGAATCCGGAGTTCGCGGACCCGGAGCGTCCCCGGATCGGTGACGGCGAGCGGCAGGGCGTCACCGCCTCCCGCAGGCACCCCGGCATCGCCGGCAGCCGCGGTGGGTTTCGGGCGGCGGATGACGAAGTTCACGCCTTTGCGGGCGGGATCGAGCTCGGTGGTGTCGAGCTCGGCGGCACGCAGGCGGAGGAAATCAATCGCTTCCTCGACCGTGGTGTCTTCGAAATCAATCCGTGGAATGATGATGTTCTTGAGTTTGGCAGTGATGTAAGCCACGCCGGAGCTCATGGCGTCCGAGCCGAAATTGCCCTGGTCGACGAGCGGCGCATCCGCAGGCACTGCGAGCTCCCAAGCGGCGTCCACCTGGCCAAGAAGCTCGGCGCGGGTGTGGTCGTAAGCGGCGCGGTAGTAGTCAGCCTTGGCGGAGGCGATTTTCTCTAAGCCGCGGCGGGCGGCGGAGTTGTAGGCGTCCACGCGGAGGACGTTGCTGTATTCGTTCTTGGCCTCGTCGTATTTGCCGAGATTGAAATTGCCCTCTGCAGTGTAAAGTCCGCGGCGCACCTTATCGATGTTCTGGGTGTGCTCGAAAGTGAGGGCCGGATTGTTGCGGATCGGATCGTCGAGATACCCGAGCTCCTGTTTGGCGGTGGCGTTGTTCGGATCGACGGCGAGCACTCCCTCGAGAAGCGCGCGGGCTTCGGGATATTTACCGACCTTGCGGTGCTGCATGGCGAGCGCGACGCTGGCGTCGCTCAAATGCGAGATGTAACTCTGACGGCGGTCCGAAACCATCGGCGCGTCAGGAAGAATCCCGATCGCCTGCGAATATTTGTCGACCGCCTGCTGATAGTCACCCTTGGCATACGCCGTGCGGCCGTCATTCAAGAGCGCGTCACCTTGGATGACCGCATCCTGGCGGCGGATCATTTCGCGCTGGGCAAGGCCGCTGAGGCCGGAGCTGCCTTCGCCGGCGTTGGCAACCATGACGGTGGCGGGCATGGAGGATGCCACTGCCATCAACACGAGGGCAGTGTGACTGGAACGGTAAATTGGCGTTTTTTGCATGGTGAGATGGAGTTATCTGGAGATGTTTTCGAGGTTTGGAAAGCGATTTATTGAAAGATTCTATTCGGCGGCCGCAGGCAGGCCTCCCTTGCCGATCTGGAAGGTTTTGGTCTCCCCGGCCGGGTTGGTGTATTCGACGGTCACCGACTCGGGAGTGACGATCTTGGCGAGGTAGTCTTTTTTCGGGCTGTCAGGAGGAAGCGCGAATTGGGTGTTTTCCTCGACTTGGAACTCCTTGCCGTTGAGGCCGAGCGCTTCGAGCGAGAAAACGGCGGTGCGGTCGTATTTCAGGTGCTCGCCCTTGCGCTCCTCCGAGAGCGGTGCCGGGAATTCATAGATGACGCCCTTTTTGTTCGGACGCTGGTCCTCAATCCGCACGATGGTCACTTCCATCTCGATGTTGATCTTCTTGCTGAGCTCCTTGCGGACTTCCGAGCCGAGGAGCTTGAAGCGGCCCTTCATCGGAGGTTTTGCGAAGAAGAGCCCGTCGGGAGCGATCATGTCAGCGGCTCCGGTTTGGTTCGAGCCACCCTTGGTGTCTTGGTATTTGAAGGGGAATTTTCCCTCCGATCCGTATCCCGGACGCAGCACCCAGGCGAGGCTTTCGTCCTTCACATACATCAGCTTGGCGATCAGGGAAGGAACCGACTTGGCGTTGTTAGGATCGGTCTTGGCTTGGAATTCCTCGAGGTTGGAGAAACCGTCCTGATCGGGATCCCGGCTCGGAGAATCCGCGAAACCGGGGTCGAGGCGGTTCTCAATCCACCAGATGTTGGGGATCGGCGGATGGACGGGCGCGTCCTTGAGCAGGTCGATCGGTTTTTCCGGGGCGAGGCTGGAGACAAACAGCGGGATCCCGGTGAACAGGTCCACCGGCCGGTCGCCGTCAAGGGCCTGGGTCCAGGCGCGGTCGAGCTTGAGGGACGAGAGCGTCTTGGGGATGAGATCGGCATCGCGGACGGCGGCGTTGTTGCTGCCTTGGCCCTTGAGTCCCGCGCCGAAGTCTTGTTCGACACTTGAAAACTTGGAGTAACCCATGAAGGCGAGGCCGAGGGCGACCGCAACGGTTCCGCCGAGGGCGGCTTTTTCGTAATTCTTTGCAAACCAGGACATGGTCGGGAGATGGGCGGTTGTCAGGGTTAAGGAAGTTTCTTCGCGGGAAGAAATTGGAGGACATCAAGCCGGAGAAACACTTGGACCTGCTCATTTCCAAGAACTTGTGCGAGAATGCGGCCGGTGTCAGCGGCTTTGGGAGCTTCCTCCGCAGGAACGGCCGCCGGGGCGGCGGCGTCATCGCCCGGCAGCACGAATCCTCCGGCGAAGGCGTCCGCGGCAGCGCCGGCCTTGGCGGGGGCTGCCGGCTTGTCGAACTTGGCATCGGCGGTCCGTGGCGGATCTTTTTTCTCGTTGGTGATGCGCAGCGAGCGGATCACGACAAACTGGTTCTCCGGCTGGGTGATGGAGGAAAGGAACTCGCGCGCCGACTTCTCGGGACCGACGAAGGTGATTTCCAACGGAAACGTCCGCGCGGCGGCGGTGGTGGAAGGCGTGTATTCCTTCCCCTCTTCCTCAGGCAGGGCGGGGCGATGGAGGTTCTTCAAGCCGGCAGGCTTGGCCTTGGCCAGCTCAAGCATCAGGTGCTTGATGGAAGCGAGCTGATAGTCGAGAACCCCGGTGGTCTTGGCGGGGGCCAGAGAGGTTTTGTAACCTTCAAAGCCGACGAAAAACGCTTCCGGGACAGTGGCTTCGGCATCCTCGAAGGCTTTGCGGACCTCCGTGTTGGCGGCCAGCACGCGCGTCGTGAATTCCTGGGGACTGATGTTGGTGATTTCCTTGGGACGGAAAGGCGCGAAGGTGGTCTGGAGGGATTCCACCGATTGGCGATAACCATCAAGAGCCTTGCGCTTGGCGTCGCGGTTGGCGGCGGTCGGATAGAGCGGGAGTCTTTCGAAACTGGCGACGTCAGCGGCGGCGGCGGCGAATTTCTCCTTGGCTTGCGCGTAGCGGCTGGAGCCCTGGGAGCCGGCGAAAATCAGCAGGATGGCACCCGCGAGGGTTCCTCCCCCGAGGGCGACGATGAACTTGTTATCCTTAATCCAACTCATATTTCAGAAGGCAAATTGTTGACGAAGATTACTTAACGGCGGCTTCGCGGGCCAATGGCAGGGTGATTTCAAAAGGCAGACCCAGCTCGCCGGCCTTGCCCGCCACGGTGATGTTGAGGATTTGATCGTCGTTGAGAACGATCTCCGCGCCTTTGGCGTCCTTGACCTTGAAGCGGAAACCGGTGGATTTATCACGCAGGTTTTTCAAGAGCTCGGAAACCACGTTCTGGCTTTTTACGGTCTCGCGCCAGAAGCCTTTGATGCGGACGGCGTTGGCGGTCACCACGGCGGTAGGGCCCGGCTTTCTGCCTTGGGCGGGGGGCTCGATCTTGAGATCCGCCAGCGAGGAGCTGCCATAAGTGGTGGACGGGAACTCGGGCTTCACGACGGATTTGCCGTTCTGATCCTTGGCGTCCGGCTTGCCGCGGGCGATTGTCGCACCCGGCGGCGGCGGAACGTAGCCGTGAAGCGGCTCCAAATCAGTCACCCAGACCGCGTCGCTGGCCAAGGCACCACGGACTTCGGCCAGCAGGTCCATCCAGAAGACGTGGGCGGATTCCGCGTCGGTGTAGCCCGTGGCGATTTGGCGGAGGCCGTCCTCCTTTTTGAGAAGTTGATCGATGTCCGCCTTGATCGGAGCCAGCGCATCGCGCGTATCCTCCATCGCCTGCGCCTCTTCGGCCGCTTTGGAGCCTGCGATGTTTTCGAAAGCCGCCCATACCGCGATCCCACCCAACAACACGACGGCGGCCGCAATCAGGAACGGCTTGCGTCGGTCCGCCGCGCGGGACTGTTCGACGACTTGGGGCACGAGATCAATATTGATGGCGGATTTGCCGATTCCGCGCAGGCCGAGGCCGACGAGCTCGCCCATCAGGTGACCTTCGCTTTGGACGACGGCGGGATCGACATTCTTGCCGATGATGACATTTCTAACCGGGTTGAAATACTCGACCGGGAGATTGAGCTTCTCGTGGAAAAACTCGAGCGTGTAGGGGAGATTGGCCCCTCCGCCTGCGAGAAGCACGCGGCGGGGAGCGCTTCCGCCGTGCTGGCTGCGGTAATAGTTGGTGGTGCGGGCGATTTCCGCAGGAAGGCGGGTCAGCGCGTTGCGAATGACCATGGCGAGCGCGGCCACCGCTTCGTCCAGTTGCTCGGTGTGGCCGCCACCCAAGGCGACGAGACCGTTGGCGATCTTCTGGTGCTCGGCCTCCATGAAGGAAATGCCGTATTCCTTGGCGATCGACGCAGTGACCGCCGCACCGCCGATGGCAATGCTGCGGGTGAAAAACCGGCGGCCTTCGATGTAGAGCAGATTGCTGGTTTTCGCGCCGATATCGATCAGCAGAATCGGCTCTTCGGGATTGCCGTAAGTGGCGCAGAATGCGTTGTAAATCGCCATCGGGGCGACATCGACCTCCGCAGTGCCGAGACCGCTGTCGTTGACCGCGGTATTGATTTCCTCAAGCGCGTCGGCCTTGATGGCGACGATGACGACCTCCTTCTCGGTCGCGCCTTCGATGAGCTCGTAATCCCAAACGACTTCCTGCAGCGGGAAAGGCACATGTTGCTGCGCCTCGAAAGTGACGAGCTGCTCGATGTTGTCGTCTTGCAGCGGCGGCAGTTTGACGAAGCGGGTGAAAACCGACTGGCCGGAAATCGCGTAGCGGGCCTTGACCTTGCCGACTTTGAGTCGCTGGGCGAGATCGGCGATGGCGATCCGGGTCTGGGAGATTTTGGAGGCGTCGAGCGCGGGATCCGCGATGATGGATTCGGAGCCATAAGCCGTAAGGGTCAAGCTGCCGCTTTTCGAGACTTCGAAAACGGCCATGCCGATGCGCTGGGATCCGATGTTGAGTGTGACGGTCGTCTGATTGTCAGCCATGATTCGGTAGATATAGAAGAGAAGGCGTGGAGAGAGAAACGGAGGCAGATCCGCTCAGCGCCGTTCCACGCTGACTTCCGCATAGCGGTCCCACCACATCGGACTGAAGGGTGTCTCAGTCTTGTTGAGAAGCTGCACCTTGTCGCTGCGTGAAATTTTATCGGAAGCCGCGCTCCACCAGCCGACTTTGCCCTTGCTGGTTTCTTGGGCGACTTTCTCACCGTTGATGAGCACCTCGTAGCCGACGTATTCGACCGAGGATTTGCCGGCGCGGTCGAAGCCGGTGAGCCGTTTGATCGACGACGGCGAGAGATAGACCGAGCAGTAAACGTCTTCCGAAACAGGCACGTTGACGTGGTCGATGTCCTTGGTGAGAAGCAGAAAAGTGCCGGACTTTTCGGGGTTTTTCACCGCGATGTACCACTTCACGGTGATCTTGTCGCAGGTCTTGGTCGGCGGCTCCGGGCTGAGGGAGATTTGCAGCTTGGCTTCGATTTCGAGCCAGTCCTTGGGTTTGAAGGACTTGTTTTTGGTTCCTCCGAACTCCGGGGAGGGAATGTCATCAAAGGCCGGCTTATCAGCAAGAACCTTGGCGGCCTGGCCGGAGGCGCTTCCGATCGAGAGCGCGGCGATGAATGCGGAGGCGGTGATTGCGAAGGATTTGCGGAGCAGAGTGTTCATACGGCTTGGGTTTAGGAAGAACCTAGGGAGTTGGGTTTCGGGTTGACGAGAGAAAATGACGGATTCCGGATAAAAATTTGTCCGCTGTAATGACATTTACTCCTTGCCTCGGTTACAAGCGATTGACGAGCCGCGCTTTGGCGCGCATCACTCGGCCATGGCGCATGTAAATTTTCTGCTGGAAACCCCGCAGCCGAGGGTCGTCGGGAGCTTTGGCAGCTCGCTCGACCTGCGCGAGGCTTCCGCATCATCGGTCCGGGAATGCTGCGACATCGCGGAGATCCGGCTGGATCTTTTAAGCGCCGAGGACGGGGAAACCAACCCTTCGCGCTGGGCTCACCTGTCAGAAATCCCGCTGCTGTTCACCGCGCGCCGGATCGAGGAAGGCGGCGCGCTGGCGATCGGACCGGAGGCGCGGATGCGCTTGCTGCGCAGCGCGCTCGATCAGGCCGCGTGGATCGACATCGAGGTGGCCAGCATCCGCGAGATGGGCGGGCTTTTGAAGGAACTCGCCGAGCGGGAAATCCCGTGGATCGCCTCCTATCATGATTTCAACAAGCTCCCCGCAACCGCCGCGCTGGAAGACGCAGCGAGGCAGGCGAAAGACGCCGGAGCCGCGGTTTTCAAGGCGGCTGCCAAGCTCGCCTCCCCGGCGGATCTCGCGCGGTTAGCGGATTTCCAACTGGCGGACCACGGGATCCCGGTCGCCACCATGGGCATGGGACCGCTGGCTCCGGTCTCGCGGTTGCTGTGCGCGCAATCCGGCAGCGTCCTCAACTACGGCTACCTCGGCACCACCGCGACCGCCCCCGGCCAGTGGGACAGCGCTTTATTGAAAACCGCCATCTCGCGGCTGGTCCCGTTCCACCTCTAGCCGATGACTTCCACCGGCGCGTCCGGCAGCGCTTTCAGAAACGCCTTGCCGTAGCGCTTGGTTAGAATGCGGTTGTCCAGAATGCAGACCAAGCCCTTATCGCGCTCGGTGCGGATCAGACGGCCGACCCCTTGCCGCATTTTCAAAATCGCTTCCGGCACCGAGTAGTCCATGAACGGATTTCCTCCCGCCGCCTCGATCGCTTCCAGCCGCGACGCCGTGAGCGGATGGTCCGGCACCGCGAACGGCAGACGCGTCACGATCACGTTAGAAAGCGCCTCGCCCGGCACGTCCACGCCGGTCCAGAAACTATCCGTTCCGAACAACACGCTGTGCACGTCGTTGCGAAATTCCTCGATCATCTTGTGCCGCGGCATCCCGTCGCCCTGCATGAAAACCCGCCAGCCCTGCGTCCGGAAAAAGTGCTCCAGCCGCTGCGCCGCGTCGCGCATCGTGCGGTAGCTGGTGAACAGCACGAAGGCCCGGCCGTCGCTTTCTAACACGGACAGGCGGATTCCCTCCGCGAGCAGCTCGTCGTAGCGCGGCGTCCCGGGATCCGGCACGGATTTGTAAATGCGGATCTTCATCTGCCGCTGATAGTCGAACGGGCTGCCGATGCACAGCGCCCGGGCGTTTTCCGCGCCCACGCGGCCGCGGAAGTAGCCGAGCTTCGGGTCCCCCACCCCGAGCGTCGCGCTCGTCAGCACCAGGCTTTTCTTGCCGGAAAACAACAGCGGCCGCAGCTTGTCCGCCACGTTCACCGGCGCGGCGTGGAGGCTGAACTGCTGCTCGTCGCGCCCGCTTTTCTCCACCCAATACACGCTGTCATCCGTCGCCTGATCCAGGAAAACCCCGATCGAGCCGTGCGCCTCGCGCAGCCGCCGCGACGCGTCCTGCAGCTCGGAACGCGTCGTCTCCGACTCCTCGTCCGCCGCAAGATTGTCGATCTCCAGCCAGAGATTCCGCAACGGTTCCGCCAGCGTGTTAGGCACGACCTCCGTCTCGCGGATGCGGCACTCCTTCGAGAAATTCCCGAACTTCGCCACATCCCCGACCTGATGGAAAAACCGGTCCGCCGCGATCAACGCCGACTCCACCGCCGTCAGCGCCGACGCCCGGCGGAACGCCTTCAACAAACCCTTGCGCGTCTTCGGATGATAGAGCCGTTGCAGGTCGAAGCGCAGCCCGGATTGGGACACCCGCAGCCCGAGCTGGATCGCCGCGACCTGCTCGATGGTGTGCGCCTCGTCAAGGATCGCGAAATCATTGGGAAACAAAAACCCGCCGGTCTTTTTCTCGTCCTCGTCGTCCGTCGGCTCGTCGTCGGTATTCAGCAGCGCGAAGAACAAGGTGTGGTTCACCACGATCAATTTCGCGTCTGCCGCCGCCTTGCGGGCTTCCTGAAAAAAGCAGTTGCCGCGCGGCCCGCAGTGGCGCGCCGTGCACAGGTGCGCCTCGCTGCACACTTGCAGCCAGACCTTCATCTGCGGTTGGAAATCCAAATCGCTGAGCGTGCCGTCGCGGGTTTTTTCCGCCCACTTGGCGATCGCTTCGAGCTCGTCGTTCTCGGTGTTCGTGAAAAGGTCCGCCGATTGCTCGAACGCCCGCCGCAGCCGCAGCGGGCACAAATAATTCTGCCGCCCCTTCAAGAGCACCGCCGGAAGCTCCTCGCCGAGGATTTTCCGCACGATCGGAATATCCTTCCTGACCAACTGCTCCTGCAAGTTGATCGTGTGCGTGGAAATGACCCCCTTCCGCCCCGTCTCCAGCGCGAACCGCGCGGCCGGCAGCAGATACGCCAGCGATTTCCCCACCCCGGTGCCCGCCTCCGCCACCAGCGGATTCGCGCCGATGAGCGCTTCCGCCACCGCCACCGCCAGCTCCTGCTGCTGCGGCCGGTATTCGAAATCGCGTGATTTCGCCAGCAGGCCTTTCCGCGAAAAAGCCTCCCGCACCGCATCGCTGAATCCGGGGATCGGTTGGCCTTCGGTCATGGAAATCATCTCCCGGCCATCGCATCCGGCATTGGCCTTCCTGCCAAGCCGCAACTTCGCGCAGCGCCGCCATAACGCGCTCGACAGCTCTCCCCTGCCACCTCCACTGTCTCCCGCCCGCGGCCGGTCCATGAATTTTTTCCGCAACCATCTCTTGCGCTTCCTGCTCCCCCTCGCGCTCGCCGCCGTAGGGGTCGCGATCTGCGCCGTGCTCGTCCCCGCGGAAACCGCCGCCGTCCGCGAGCAGCTCGTCGGTTTCCCGGACTCCGATTTCCAAGCCCACCAAGCGCGCCCACTCATCCTCACCGTCCTGTGCTTTCTACCCGCGCTCGCCGCTTTCTGCTACGCCCTCGGCAGCACCTTGGACCGCTACATCACCCGCCAGTTCGCCGGGATTTTCGCCGTCTGCCTCGGCGCGCTGCTGATGATCTGGCTGCTGATGGACATGGCCGACAAGATCGGCGATTTCCGCGAATCCAAGAACCTCATCGCGACCATCGTCAATTTCTACGCCGCCCGCTCGCCGGCGATCTTGCTCCTGTTATTGCCATACAGCCTGCTGCTCGCGCTGCTTTATGCGCTGGGAAAACTTTCCAGCAGCCGCGAAATCATCGCCATGATCCAGGCCGGCCGCAGCGTGATCCGGATCACCTTGCCGCTCATCATCGCCGGTCTGTTTTTCAGCCTGATAGGCCTCGGACTCAACTACCAATGGGCCCCTGCCGCCGAGGGCAACATCGACAACATCCTGGCCCAAGCCAGCGGCAAACAAGCCACCGAGGCCACCCGCGTGCTCTATCGGAATGCAACCAGCCGCCGCTTGTGGATGATCGGCGCGTTTCCCCATGACTACCAGAAGGGCAAGGCGCTGCAGGACGTCGAGATCACCACCACCCGCGAGGACAAAACCCTGGAAAGCCGCCTCTGCGCCAAGCGCGCCTTCTGGGACCGCTCGACCCGCCGCTGGACTTTCGAGGAGGCCGTCACCGGAAATTATCCGCCCAAACAAGCTCCGGTTTTTGAAACCCATCCCGCGCCAGTGACCATCGACACCTGGAGCGAAACCCCGTGGCAGCTCATCAAGCCCGGCCTCAGCGCCGAAAACCTCGGCGTCCCGGACCTCAGCAGCTGGCTCAAAGCCTGGTCACAAAACGGCCAGTTCGCCGATCCAGCAGCCTACCTCACGCATTGGCACTACCGCTGGGCGCTGCCCTTCGCCTGCCTCGTCACGGTGCTGTTAGCCACCCCACTGGGCATCCACTTTTCCCGCCGCGGTCCGGGCGGCGGGATCTTCCTCGCCGTGGTCCTCTCCGCGCTGATGTTGCTTTTCTCCAGCATCTCCCTCGCCCTCGGCGAATCCGGCACCCTCCGCCCGGAACACGCCGCCTGGCTTCCCAACATCACCTTCTCCCTGCTCGGACTCTATCTCTTCCACCGCCGGATCTCCGGCCAATCGATCTACCTGATTCTCCGCCGTCTCATACCCGGCAACGACTGAACCACTCCTCTCCCATGGCTATTGCAGAACCCTGGCATGTCCGCTCCCGCGGCCGCGAATGCGCCGCCGCCCAACGTCCCTTCGTCGATGGCGAAACCATCGTCACCGCCCTTTTCCCCGACCCCGAATCCAGCGGCTACCTCCGCCGCGACTATTGCGTGGAAGGCTGGGCGACCTATCAGGAAACCGGCGGCAAGCCCTTCTCCTTCTGGCGCACCACCTACACCGCCATCCAAAACAACGATGCCGCTATCGCCGCCGAAAGACTCAGCGCCGAGGAAATCCTCCAACGCCTGGTGGAAGAGGACGAGGACCACACCGAAAACGCCCGCTTCATCCTCGCCGTGATGTTGGAGCGGCAAAAACTCCTGCGCGAGACCGACAGCCAGCGCACCCCCAGCGGCATCCTGCGCGTTTACGAACACCGCAAGACCGGCGAGGTCTTCATCGTCAAGGATCCCGACATTCCCCTCAGCCAGGTGGAAGCGGTCCAGAACGAAGTTTTCATCCTCCTCGAAAACAACGGCCGCACCCCGAGCCCGGAACAGGAACCCACCCCGGAAGCACTACCGGACGAGACTCCCAATTCCCCTGCCGACCCAGCGCCGCCCGACGCCTAAACAAGTGTGTCCCGACTGTCTCAGCCGGGAGGAAAAGCGCATCGCACCTTGGACTGCTGCAGCCTGCTGCCGCTAGCGGGGGATGGAAGCTCTGCTCCATGCGGGGCGGAGCTCTTCACGGCGCAGAAGACGCTCCGCACCGCATCCGGCAGAGCCGGAGTTACCGTGGGCGCGAGCAGAGCATCGCGCACTCCGGAGTGCGGCACGCTCTGCTCACTGTAGAGGATAGAAAACGGGAAAAATGATCGAAGCTGAGTCATGAACGCCTCCATCACCGCAGTTCGTGAACGCGCCGTGCAAGGAGTGACGCGGCCGTTTCCATGTGCTGCGGGAGCCACTCGGTATTTTGTGAAGGGGGGCTTATCCGGGGAGGAATTCGCTGTGCAGCGAGTGGGGAGGGAACATCGAACATCGAACGTCGAAGTGGAGAGCTGGCGAGGCGACCGGTGATCGCGGCTACGGGGAAGACGGCCCGATCTGAATGAACAGCCGCCGCTCGGCCCCGGCTGGCAGATCTGCTGCGGGGATGAGAACGGAGGTCTCGGTGGCGGGCCAGTCGGCCGCTTTGAAAATGCCGACATCTTTCCAACTGCCAAGATCGCTCGACGCACGGACCTGATAGTCGCGACCGGGGACGGTCTGGATGAGGGCGGAAGCGCCTGCGGGACCGGGGGTGAGATTGAGCGTCTTCATCACGCTCGTGCGGTCCGTGGGGCTGGTGCCGGCCTGGTATTCCGCGAGGTCGTTCATGCCGTCATTGTCACTATCAAGAGTGGCGGAGAGCTGGTTGAGGCCGGGAGCGAAGGCGAGCTCCCACGAGTCCTTGAGGCCGTCCCCGTCCTCATCATCCTTGCCGCCGAAGCCGAGGGTGATGGAGAACAGGTAGTCGCGCTGGAAAAGTGCTCCGGGGAGGTAAGGGGCCGGATAACGGAAGGGCACCACCGGCGCTTGCCCGAGCTCGAGGATGGCTCCCCGGTCCTCGGAGTCGTAGCGGTAGAAAATGGAATCTCCTCCATGGATGAAACTAACCGCCCCGGCCTGGGTCCCGGGGCTGCCGTCGGGTAAATTGTCCACGAAGCCCGGTGCGATCGTTTCGCCGGGAGCAACGACGATGGTGGCGGGCGCGCCTGAGAACGGCACGTCATTGTTTCCAACAGAGTAAACCGGCCGGGCGTCGCCGATGGCCAGCACCGTGAAGTCGCCGGGACCGTTGATCCGCACCACGAAGGGGGTCAGCGGATCGGTGACTTGCGAGGCGTGGAAGCGGAAACGGTCGACACTGACGGTGAGCGTCCCGGTGCCTTGGTTGGTGAAGGCTTCGGCTTGATTGATGACGAAGTTCGACTTCCCGCCGTCGGGCTGTTTATACCCCGCTTGGTCGAGGTTGTTGCCCATTTGGAGGGCGGAGACGATGTAAGTGAAGGCGAAGTGATAGTCGCGGGCATGATGGGTGATGAGATTGGTTCCCGGGACCGGAGCGCTGCCGAGCGTGAGCGAGCCGGCATTGCTGTCCAAGAGGCCGCCGCCATGCCAGACGGCGGTGCCTCCGTCGGTCCAGGCGATGACTTCCGCGCCGCTGCCGCCGCTGCCGTTAGGGTTGGCATCGAGGAAGCCGGGGGCGATCGACTCGCCCGGAAGCAGGGTGACGCTGAGCGGCGCATCGCTGAAGGCGAGGTTGTTCCCGCCGGTCGAGTAGCCGCTGCGGGTGCTGCCGATGGCGAGGACGGTGAAATTGTCCGGGGCGTTGATTTTCACGACGAAGGGCGTGAGCGGATCGCCGGCGAGCTGGGCGTGGAAGGAAAAGCGGTCGAGCCGCAGGGTGACGGGACTCGATTCGGTGTTGGTGTAGATGGCGTTCTTTTGGATCACCATGTTCGAGCGCCACGGATTGCTCACCGGTGAAGCGAGCTCGCCGCCGAGTTCGAGGCTGATGGAGAACAGGTAGTCGCGCCGGAAGCCGCTCCCCCCGGTGTACGGAAACGGGACCAGCGGCGGCTGACCGACGACGAGGGTGGCTCCGAGATTGAGGACGTCGTAGTAATAGGTGATGAGGTCGGCGGTTTGAGAGCCCACCTCGTAGATGAAGCTGAGCGCGCCGTTCTGGCTTCCCGGGGTGCCGTTCGGCAGGTTGTCGACGAAGCCGGGAGCGATGGTTTCGCCGGGGGCGAGCACGAGGGTGGCGGGCGTGCCGGAGAAGGGCAGGTCATTGTTTCCCACCTCGTAGGCGGTCTGGGGGCTGCCGACGGCCAGCAGGGTGAAATTTCCCGGGCTGTTGATGCGGACGATGAACGGAGTCAACGGATCGGTGACGCGGCTGGCATGGAAACGGAAGCGATCCACGGTGACGGTTAGGTTTCCACCGGTGGTGTTGGTAAAGGAATCGGTGTGGTTGACGACGAAGTTCGAGTTCGCGCCATCGGCAGTCTTGAAGCCCGGCAGATCGAGACTGTTGCCCAACTGAAGCGAGGAGAAATGGTAAGTGACGGCGAATTGATAGTCGCGGGCTTGATTGGCGATGAGATTGGTTCCCGGGACCGGGGCGCTACCGAGAGTGAGCGAGCCGGCATCGCCGTCCAAGGGGCCGCCGCCATGCCAGACGGAAGTGACGCCGTCAGTCCAGGAGACGACTTCCGCGCCGCCGCCGCCACTGCCGTTAGGATTGGCATCGAGGAAGCCGGGGGCGATCGACTCGCCCGGTTGCAGGGTGATGCTGAGCGGGGCATCGCTGAAGGCCAGGTCGTTCGCGCCGGAGGAATAGCCGCTGCGGGTAGTGCCGATGGCGACGACGGTGAAATCGTCCGGGGCATTCACCCGCACGAAGAAGGGCGTGACCGGGTCTCCGGCGAGGTTCGCATGGAAGGAAAAGCGGTCCAACAGCACGGTGACGGGACTGGATCCGGTATTGGTGTAAGTGGCGTTTTTTTGGATGACCATGTTGGATTTCCAAACCTCGCCGCCGGTGCTTCCGCCGGGTGCGCCGGTGATGCCGAGGTCTCCACCGCCGAAGAAACTCTGTGACTTGGTGCACGAGTCGGCGTTCATCGAGAGAATCCAGTTAGCCACCCGCGCGACGGAGGCGTAATCGACCGGACCGCGGGCGATCGGCGGCATCACGATGGGCGAGTTGTGCGCGCTGATGCGCTGGAAGAGCACGGAGTTGTCCAAGCTACCGGGCTTGATCACCGCGGGTGCGGACAGGCCGAGGCCGTCGATCACGGGCCCGCAGACGAGCGACTGGTTGGTCAGCGGCGTGGTGAACCGGGCGTCGAAGAACGCGCGGGAACTTCCGTCCGGCTGATGGCAATGCGAGCAGTTGCTGTCGAGGTAGGAGCGGACGTATTTCTCGTCGGATAGATCCGGATCACGGATGTCGCCGGAGGTGATCACGCTGGCGAGATCCGCGGCCTTGAGATTTCTCGGGATGAAGCCGGCGGCGCTGAAGGATTCGATCTGGTTGGCGGTGACGCCGCCCGGATAGGCTAGGCTGCGGTTCAACTGGCGGGTGCGGAATCCGAGCACGGGCCCGGTGCCCGCCTGGTGACACTGCATGCACTGGTTGCGGGACGGATAGAGATAGTCGAACGTTTGTCCGTCGAGCGTCAGCGGCTCGGTGAGGCCGTCCTCGATCAGGTCCGCCTCGGCGCCGCCGGGACGCCATTTGTAAGTCACGCCGCCCCAGCCGTCGTTGCCGTGGACGAAGAGCCGCGTCTCAAGCGGCGCGTCGTTGTCCGGGCGGGCGAAGTGCTTGACGAACACGGTGCCGACCGGGAACTGCCAGGCTTGATTCTCGCTGTAGGTGATTTGCTCCCCCGGCGTGTTAGGAACGCCGTCGTTGGGAATCATCACCCAGCGCTTGTTTGAAAGTCCGGACGACCAGAGCGGCATGTTGACATCGTAGGGAACCATGCCCTGCGCTGGCGTGAGCGTGGCGAGGTCGGAGAAGATTCCGGTTTGGGAAAGCAGCGGCGGGTATTCCCAGGTCTCGCCGCTAACGGTGCCGGCGCGCTTGATGCGGAAGATCTTGCCGCCGCCCGCGGTGCCCGCGCCCATTTGCAGGAGGAGCAGCTCGTTGCTCGAATCGACGCCGAAGGAGCTGATGCCGTTCCAGATCGTGCCCGCGCGGCCTTGGCCGATCTGCGTCACGGAGAGCGTGGCGTTAGTCGCCGCATCGTATTCCAGCGCGTAGTAGAGCTGGGTGCTGTTATCGCCGAAAATGTATTTCCCGGCGAGTTCGGGAATCGCCGCGCCGCGGTAAACGTAGCCGCCGATGATGCAGTTTCCCTGGGTGTGATCGAATTGGTAAACCGGCCCGCGCTCGGTGCCAATCAGCGGGTCGGGTTTGACGCGGAAGCCGTCGGCGTTGCCTTCCTTGTAGTTCCACTGGAAATTGAGGCCCGGCTGGTCCATCACGTCCACTTCCTCCCAGTTCGCCGCGCCCACATCGCCGATCCAGAAACGGTTGCCGACCGGGTCGTAAGTCATCCGGTGCGGCTCGCGCAGGCCGATGGCATAGTATTCCTCGAGCGCCCCCGCCACACCGGTCCAGGGATTGTCATTCGGGATATAATAGCCCTGGGTGTAGGTGTGATCGATGGTGTTGACGTTGATTTCACCAGCCTGCAGCGGCGGTTCAGCGGGCTGGTTGACAATTGGATGGCTGACCGCGCCTCCCAGCATGTCCACGTCCATCCGCCAGACGCCGGAGCGCGCGCGGTCGTCGATTTTCTGGGTGTGCGGGGTGGAATCCGCGCTTTCCGTGCCCTCGTCGCCGAGGCTCAGATAGAGGAAACCGTCGCCGCCGAAGACCAGTCCGCCGCCGTCGTGACCTTTGACGGTATCGAACTGCTGGATCATGACCCACTCGCTGGCGGGGTCGAAAGCCGAGGTCGCGGGATTCCAAGTGAAGCGCGAGAGGCGGGCGTAATAGGGGTTGTTCGAATCAACGACGGCGTCCGGATTGTCCGTCGGATGGTGGAGATAATAAACGTAAAGATAGTCCTTCGCGGCGCTTTGACCGAACTGCGGATGAAAGGCGCAGCCGAGGATGCCGCCGTGTTTGTGGGTCGGAGCTCCCTGATCCCAGTTCATATACCAGACGCGGTCGCGGATATCGAGCGCGGTGGCGAGTTGCGCCGGAGTGGCGGCGTCATTGTCCGGGAGGCGGAAGATCCGGCCGTCCATTTCGGCAACCATCATTTCACTGCCGGATCCGGGCCAGGGCAGGGCGGCGATCGGCGACTCCCAACTCAAGTTAGAGAAGGCGGCGACGGTATCCACCTGGGTGGGAACGATGGAGAGCGTGGGGAGTTTGCCGTTGGAAAATGGCGCAACGGGCTTAGCGCCACCGAAGCCGGCGACGCCCTCGGTGTAGGGGCGGAGCGAGACCGCGCTGGTCGGGAAATCCGACGGCACGGCGGTGCCCGGATCTTTTTGGGCGCACCATTTCAGTGCGCGGACCAGCGTTTCCTGAAACGCGGCGCAGCGCATGCCTTCGGGTTCCGCCTGGTCTGACCAGATGTGGCCGTAGGTCGAGGCGTAAACGCGGCCGGTGCCGTAAGCCACGGTCCACTCGACCGGATGCTGGAGCGCGGGCTGGCCCGCCGCCGGATCGGGGTCGGTGGCGTAGGACAGGATTTTCACGTTTGCCGCGAGATTGGGATCGATGCCGCGGGGGAAACGCACGACTTCCAAGTCGGCGGCGAACCACGAGTTCGGCAAGCCCGCGTGGATCGGGTGGACGGCGGGCAACCCGTGGCGTTTGACCAGCACGTTGGCGCGGGCACCGTGCCCGGTGGCCAGGCCGGAGCCGGGAGGATGGACGAGCAGCGAATCGTCCGCATTCACCGTGAAGGCGGTGCCGGTGTTAGAGTCATGCCAGGTGAGACCGACGATTTCCTGATACTCCTGCCAGGCGGTGAACGCTTGGTTCGCCTCGTGGAAGGCGAGGAAGCCGCCGCCGGTTTGAACGTACGCCGCGAAAGCGGTTTGGACGCCGAGCGGCCAAGACGCGCCTCCGGTGGCGTTGCTGTATCCGGAAAGGACGACGTCGTAGTTGGAAAAATTGGGATTCCACGCCGCCCACTCCGGGCTGGCGACATCCTGCGGCACGAGGGTGACGTCCATTTGGAACGAGCCGTCGCGGGAGAGAACGGACCGGAGATTCTCGATCCGGCGCTGCCAGTCGTGATTGCTGGCTCCCTCGATGACGAGGACCTTGGTCACGGCCGCGACTCCAACTTCTGATAGGGAAAGGACGGCGAAAACCGACCAAACGAGGTATTTGGGGAGATTCATAAAAAAGGGGGAATGTAGGAACAGCATCTGCCGTGCCGAGACGATGAGGAGCGGAGGCAGCTCAACAACGTTTCACGTGCCATGCTACATCATCCCGCTTGTGGTGCAAGATGTTCGTATCACGTGATCACGTAGGATCCCGGGTTTCAGGAACTCGTCAACGCGTGCCGCCAGAAAAGCCGGTTTTCGCCCGCCTGAAATCGATAGACCCGCTCGCCGTCAACTCCCGGCGCGCTGCTGTCCGACTCGAGGGTGGCTCCACTCCCGGAAACCCCGGCCACCTCCCAATCCGAAAGATCGCGGCTGCATTCCAACCGCAACACGAAGCCCTGCGCCAAAGCCCTGCCGGACACGGGCACCCGCAGGCTCCGGACGCCGTTTTCCAAAACCATCACGGGCCCCTCATCCCAGATCATGGGATTGAGACGGAGCATGAACTCCATACCATTGGAAAACGCGTCGCCGTCGTCGTTTGCCGCCAGCGAGGCCGTCGCCCCGTACTCGTCGGCCCACTTGCCGAAGAAGTCCCCGCCTTCGGAAATCCGCAAGTCATCGAAAACGATGCTTGAACCCAGATCCGGCGTGGTCGAGCGGACCTCCAGCGTCAGTTTGCCGTCCGGCCCAGCGAGCACCGGAACCTCGACCAAGCTGTAGCCATCCGACCATTTCTGACTGATCGTCCTCACGAGGGAAGTGACGACCTGGCGGTTGGCCAGCACCTCACCGGTCATATTGCCGTCATACCAACCAATGTGCCGGGCATGCAGAAATGAAACCGTGTAAGCCCCGCCCGGAATGAGCCCCGTGATCGTCTGGGCGATCCCGCCCGGACCCGACCCGCCCACATCCAGCACGTTGGTTTCCTCGGGAGCATTGGCTTGATTGAATTGAATGACATCGACGTTCTCCCTCGTCACCCGCCATCCCGGAAGGGCATCGCCGGAAAGAAGCTCGTTGAACTCCCCGGCGATGTTCGGATTGCCCGTCGGATCGCCGATCGGGCTTTCAAAGCCGCCATTGACCAAGGCCCGCCCGCCGCGGGCATCCGCCACGGGGGTCAGATCCGCCCACGATTCCTCCGGCGGCAGCGGCAATCCGCCCACTTCGATCCTGACGTTATCGACCAACAGCCCGGCACTCCCGCTCTCCAGCGATTCAATCCGCAAGACCGCCGTGGTGGCTCCGGGCACGAACTCGAAACCATTGGCACTTAAATATTTATCCGCCTGCCCGTTGTGGATCTCGCCGATCTGCACGCCATCGATCTTCACCCGTGCGTCGGCAAGGTCTCCCGTCCCGGCCTGAGCCAGATAGGCGAGCCGCACCGTGTGAACCTGTCCGACTACCAATTCGCTGAAGGTCTGCTCGATAAATCCGTTCGCCAAATTCAGGCACTTGGTTCCCTCGAAGGCGAATCCGGTTTCCACTGTGACGTCGGCCGACGTCCAGCCCGTGAGATCCTCCTCAAAACCGGGATTCAATCCGACCGGCGCTCCGAAAAGCCCCCCCGGAAAAAGGAAGGCTGCAAACAACGGGGAGTAAAAGGAAACCGACAGCTTTCTGATAGATGGGGGAGTCACGACTGCACATTAACCGCTTCCAACGACGCGCTTCAATACCTTGATCGCGTAGGTTGACAGGTTTTGAAAAATGGAGACATCGCCAGTTATCAAGGGCTCGTCAGCGCGTGTCGCCAGAAGATTTTGCTCTCCCCGGCTTGGAATCGATAGACCCGCTCGCCGTCGATTCCCGGAACGCTGCTGTCCGACTCGAGGGTGATTCCACTCCCGGAAACCCCGGCCACCTCCCAATCGGATAGATCGCGGCTACACTCCAACCGCAGCCCGAAACCTTGCGCCAAAGCCTCGCCGGACACGGGCACCCGCAGGCGCCGGACCCCGTTTTCCAAAACCATCCGCGGACCGTCACTCCTCACGGTGGGATCGAGACGGAGGGCGAACTCCATTCCATTGGAAAACGAGTCGCCGTCGTCGTTTGCCGCCAGCGAGGCCGTCACGCCGAATTTCGCGGCCCACTTGCCGAAGAAGTCCCCGCCTTTCGCAATCCGGAAGTCGTCGTAAACGATGTTCCCACCTTGATCCAAGTTGGTCGAGCGCACCTCGACCGTCAGCCTGCCGTCCTGCCCCGCGATCACCGGGATACTCAGCAGGCTGTAGCCTTGGTTCCATGTCTGGTTGATCGTCCTCACCAGCGAGGCGACGACCTGCCGGTTAGCGAGGAAATCCCCGGTCATGTTGGCGGTGCCCCAGTAAACGTGCCGGGCATGCCAGAAGGAAACCGTGTAGGCCGCGCCCGCAGCGAGACCCGTGATCGTCTGGGCGATCCCGCCGGGACCGTGACCACCGGTATCCAAAGCATTCGCTCCTTGCGGCGGTTTCGCGGAGTTGGACTTGATGACATCGACGTTCTCGCGGGTGACCAGCCAGCCCGGCAGGGAAAATCCGCACAGATGCTCGTTGCCAGCGGGGCCGCTGTTGTTCGGATCGTTGGTCGGACTTCCGATCGCGCTCTCGAAGCCGCCATTCACCAAGGCCCGCCCGCCGCGCGCATCCGTCATGACCTGAAGATCCGCCCAAGCCTTTTCCGGCGGCAGCGGCAATCCGCCGGTCTCGATCCGGACGGCGTCGATCCGCAGCCCGTTCGTCCCGGTTTCCAGCGACTCGACCCGCAAGACCGCGGTGGCGGCCGCCGCGATGAACTCGAATCCATTGCAACTCAGGTATTCCGTCGTTTGGCCGTTGTGAATCTCGCCGATGGCCACGCCGTCGATTTTCACCCGCGCATGGCCGAGCAAATAGTTCGCCCCCGTCCAAATGTAGGCGAGCCGGACCTTGTGGCGCTGCCCGGCCACCAGCCCGCTGACAGTCTGCGAGACAAATCCGTTTTTCAAATTCTGACGCTTGGTGCCCTCGAAAGCACCTCCGGTTTCCACCGCGACATTGGAATTCGTCCAGCCCGTGAGGCCGCTCTCAAAGCCGGTATTCGTTCCGACCGGAGCCGCTAACAGCGAAGCCGGGGACAAAAAGGCAGCAAGCCATCGTGCGTGAATGTAACCGGACATCTGGGGGGATGGGAAACTAGCTCAGGCTTCCGCGACGTTCCAGCCAAAAATCGGACCTACCTGAGGCCTTGGGAAAAATTAACGCAATCCGGCCGCGATATTCTCCGCCAGGCGGGCGAGCAGACGGGATTGGGCGGCGACCATCGCGGCGTAACCGTCGGATGCCAGCGGCTCGCGGTCCACGAAGGTGCGGGAGGCTTTCAGCTTGCGGTCCGGCAGGGAATACGCGCGCCAACCCGCCTCGATGACCGCGTAGCCTTCCGCCTCGCTGTGGAGCTGGCGGACGTCGAGAGTGACCTGATAGTCGATCTCCTCGTCCCGTTGCCACGGGTAGGTGCGGACGTTGCCGGTTTTCATTTCGCGGCCGAGGTTGGCGGCCGTGACGCGGGCGATCGAGGCGGACAGATCGCCGGCCCAGCGGTTGTCCTCCGAGACGGCGAGTTGGTTAGGACCTTGCTGGATGACGAGATTCGGGCGGTCGATGTATTCCGCGAGTGCGATCGGTCCGACCCCGATGCCGGTCCCGCCACCCGAGGGCGCGGGGCCTTTGGCGGTGAGGACGTAGAAATTCTTGTTAGGCCCGGCACAACCGGCGAGCAGCAGCACGGCAAGGAGAATGAAAAAACGATTCATGGTGAGATAAGGATTAGCGCCCGGCTTTCGGGGCTTTGGGGATGGAATTGCCCGAGCCATCCTTGCCGAAGATCAGCGAGTTAGGCTTTTCCTCAAGGGTGTTGGTCATGGACTTCATGGACCTCAAGGCCGCGCGGAGTTCATCGAGAGTGCGGAGCAAGTCGCCCTGGATCGCGCCGTCCGGGCCGACGCTGGTGACGGATTTTTCAAGCGCGGCCAGCGTGTTTTTCAAGTCTGCGGGAAGGTTGGCGAACGCCTCGGAATCCAGCGTCTTGCGGGCGGCGGCGATGGTGACGGTCGCCTCCTCGGCCAGCGTGTCGATTTTCTTCATGGTTCCCTCAAGTGGCAGGGCCTGAACCTTGTCGAGGATGGCGGTGAGCTTGGCTTCCAACTGGGCGAGACCCGAGGAAACCGTGGGGATCGAAGGGTAATCACCGACTTTGGTCAGCTCGGCGGGCTGCGGGTCATTGTAGTAGTCGAGGTCCACATACAGCGCACCGGTGAGCAAGCTGCCGGTTTTCAAAGCGGCCCGCAGGCCACGGGCGACCGCTTCCTTGAGGAACTCCCCGTCGGGCTTGCTGACTTTCTCAGCCGCCTCGCGACGCAACAGGGAGGGGTCGATTTCCACTAACACCGGAATCCGCGAATCGTCGGCGGCCTTCAGATAGTCGAACGAAATATCCGCGACCCGCCCGATGGGGATGCCGCGGAATTCCACGGGAGCCGCCTTGACCAGCCCGCGGACCGATTGGTCGAAGAGCAGCACGAATTCCATCGTGGGATTGAAGGTGGATTGATTCGCCGCGTCTTCGTCTGAGAAAAGCGTGAATGTCGCGCCATCCGCCGCGGGAGGCCCGGGCGCGATTCCCTCCGGCACGCCGAAGGCCGCGCCGCCGGAGACCATCGCTTGGAACGACGGGGTCCGCACTTTGAAACCATCCGCCCCGGCGCTGATGTCGATGCCGCTGGTGTTCCAGAAACGGGTGTTTTCTTTCACCAGGGAGCTGTATTCCGCGCTGACGAAGGCATCGTAGGTGACTCGCTGGCCTTCGAGATCGAGCTTGCGGCTTTCAATCCGCCCGACTTCAAAGCCACGATGATAAATCGGCGAGCCCGCCGTGAGCGAGCCCGCTTGCTCGGCGGTTAGGACGATCCGATGCCCGGGAATGTCGCGATTGGTGGGCAGCGGCGTCTCCAAGCCTTCGAAGTGATGGACCACTTCGCCATCCGCCGGGCCGGGGTCGAGCTCGATGTAGGCGCCGGTGATCAGGGTCCCGAGGCCGGAAATGTCGGTGGTGGAAACCCGCGGGCGGACGACCCAGAAATTCGCCCCGTCTCGCAACAGGCGCCCGGAATCCGGATTGAGCTCAAGTCGCACGACGACCGATTTCAAATCCTCCGCCAAGGTGACTTCCTTGACCAATCCAACCCGGACCGAACGACAGCGAACCTCCGTTTTCTCCGCCCCAATTCCGTCCGCCGTGTCGAAGCGGACATACGCGACCGGGCCCTGCGCGCTGACGCTGCGGTAAATCATCCAGCCGCCGATGATCAGTGCCAGAATGGGAACCACCCACACGATGTTCCAGCGTTGCGCCGCCCTTAACTCCGGCGTCGCGGCGGGAGGTGATGTCGTTTCCGTTTCGCTCAAGTGTCTGTTTTTTTAAGAGTTGATGAATCGAGTTGGAGCATTTCAAGCCGGTCCCACAAGAGTCGGGGATCGAAGCTCATTGCTGCGAACATGGTAAGCACGACCACCCCGCCGAATGCAAGCGCGCCGGGCCCGGGCGTGACGGTCATGTAATTGCCGAGCTGCACCAGCGCCACTAAAATCCCCACCACGAAGATATCCACCATTGACCACCGCCCCATGAGCTCGGTGAACCAATACATTTTCCCGAGCATCGCGGGCGACGGGTGCAGCTTCCCCGAAGCGGCCAAGCAAAGCCAGCTGATGGCGATGATTTTGAGCAGCGGAATCAAGATGGACGCCGTCAAAATAACCAGCGCGATCGGGTAAGCCCCGCCTTTCCAAAAGTAAATGATCCCCCCGACGATCGTGTTGCTGGTCACCACGCCCAGCTCCACCATCGTCATCATTGGCAGGAAATTCGCCGGGATATACAGAGCGGTAGCGGCCAGCATGAACGCCATCGTCCGCCTGACACTATCCGGTTTCCGCAGGTGCAGACGCGACCCGCAGCGGGGGCAGCGCCCGAGGCTGACCGGAGAAACCTTCCCGCACGTGTGGCACCCCGCCAATCCCCGCGCCGCCGCTCGTGGCAATGATCCGCTCATCGTTTCGCCACCTCCAAGCGATCCCAAAGTTCATCCCGGTCGATGCCAGAAACCGCCGCCGCCATGCACAGCATCACCGCGCCGAACGCCCAGAAGCCCGGACCGAAATGGACGTCCGCCAGCTTGTTCAGCTTCAGCAGACTGACTAACACTCCCAACAGGAACACCTCGATCATGTTCCATGGCTCGGTCTTGTTCAGCCACTTGGCGACATGGATCGCCCCCGGCGCGATCCTTCCGAACAGGAGCGGACCGCAAACATAAAGCAGCCCGCCCGCCAGTGACAGCGGAGTGACGATCGTGAAAAGCGCCAGCGCCACACCCAACAAAGGACTGCCCTCCGCGATCAACGCTCTCGTCCCGGACACCAGGTTCAAAGTCGTCCGGATGCCCGCCGCATCCATCGTCAGAAACGGAAACCAGTTCACCACGAACATCAAAACCAGCGCCGCGATGGAAAACGAAGTCACCCGCGCCAGCGAGGCCGGGCGATTTTGATAGAGAACCGCCCCGCAGCAGCGGCAACGGGCAGCCACGCCCTCTACCAGAGGCGTGGCTTCGTGCAGGGTGTCACAAAAATGACACGCCGAATAATGCGGCCCGCCCGGCGGCCGCGGCCAGGGATGCAAGGCCCGCCTGGTTCTGGAAAACGATCTTCTCATCTTATCGAAGGGCCACCACCCGCTGGGCGAGTTCGCCCAAACCCTCCACACCACATTCCACAAAATCCCCCGCTTGCAAGTATTTCGGCGGGCGCATCCCCATCGCCACCCCGCTCGGAGTCCCCGTCGCCAGCACATCGCCGGGCAGCAAGGTCATGAAACGGCTGACGTAACTGATCAACTGCCGGATGGAAAACGACATGTCCCCGGTCCAACTGTTCTGCCGCAGTTCCCCGTTCACCTTGCACCACAAGCGCAGTTTCTGGGGATCGCCAATCTCATCCGCGGTCACCAGCCACGGCCCCATCGGCGCGAAGCTGTCCGCACTCTTCCCCTTGGTCCACTGCCCACCCATTTCCTTCTGAAAGGCCCGCTCCGAGAAATCGCAGAACGTCGAGTAACCCGCGATGTAATCCATCGCTTCCCGCTCATCGACATACGACGCCGTCCGCCCGATCACCACCGCGAGCTCCACCTCGTAATCGAGCTTCGTCGAGCCGCGCGGGATGATCACATCGTCGGTCGGCCCGCTCCACGCGCTCGTCGCTTTCATGAAAATCGTCGGCTCCGTCGGAATCCCTTCCCCCAGCTCCTTGGCATGCTCGAGGTAGTTTTTCCCGATGCAAACCAATTTCGAAGGCCGCTCCACCGCCGGCCCGAGCCTGACCAAAGGATCCACCTCGCCCCCTCCCGGACAGCCGTCCGCCACCCACTCCGCAAGCGACTCGATCCCGCTCATCGCGAAAAACCCCTCGTCGTAATCGTTGAATTCACCGCTCGCGTCGATCAAGCGCCCGTCCGGCAACAGGATTCCCGGCTCCTCACGCCCCTCGTCACCGAACCGGATCAATTTCATGCGCGCGATGTAGCAAATGGGCCGGGATTGAGGAAACCGAATCTTCGGGAAACCCCACAGGGCGAAAAACAGGCAAAAAAAGAAGCGGCCCGACTGATCATCACTCCTAGGAAAAACCCATTAACCCGGGAGGCATCTCAGTCGGACCGCCTTGTCTTGCGACAGGGAGAAACTTGCATCTCCCCACCCGGCTGGCAAGAAATAAGTTCAAAAAAATAAAAATTCCCGCGCCGCCCCCGCAAAATCAGCCTTCCGCCGGATCGTTCCAAGTCTTAAAACCGGATCCTGAGCCCGCGCCAGCACGTCAAGTCGCCGAATCCGATTGAATATTCCGCACGCCCACCGGGTCTCTCAAACTGCGGGGCGGGTAAATTCCCTTGAAATACCCCGCGTCTCGTTTACCAGTGTCTCCATCGTCAACATCCATGAAATCAATCGTTCTATCCCTCGCCAGCGCCATCACGGCGATCGCCCTTTCCAACTGCGCCGCACCCGCCGGCCCTAACACGCAACGCGGTGCCGCCACCGGAGCCTTGGGCGGCGCGCTTCTCGGCGGAGTCATCGGCCACCAATCCGGCCGCGCCCTCGAAGGTGCCGCGCTCGGAGCCGCCGGTGGAGCGGTCGTCGGCGGCACCTACGGCAATGCCCGCGACCAGGAACAATACGGTCGCTACTGAAATCCGCTTCTTTCTCGAAACGGGACGTCCGATTTCCGAACGTCCCGTTTTTTTTGGATGAAAATCCACCCCCGCGTTTCTTAGACTCACTTGCCCATGCACCGCATCACCCATTTTCTCCTCATCCTCGTCTTCAGCGTGTCCGCCGCATCGGGCCAAACGGAAACCCTCTCTTCAGCCGCCAATCTGCTATCCGAGGAGAAGGCCATCGCTCCCGGCAAGCCATTCACCCTCGCTCTCAAGCTCGACCATCCCCAGAATTGGCACAGCTACTATCAGAACAGCGGCGGCATCGAGCAATCGCCCGCCATCAAATGGACCCTGCCGCCGGGCTTCACCGCCGGCCCGATCCAGTGGCCGGTCCCCGAGGTCAAGGACGGCTACTTCGGGAAAAGCTTCGTCTATCCGGGCAGCCCGGTGTTCCTCGTCGAGATCACCGCTCCGGCCACCCTTGAAACCGGCAAAACCATCACCCTCACCGCCGACGCATCCTGGCAAATCTGCGAGGAAAGCTGCCTCAACGAAGAAAAATCCTTCACGCTCAACCTCCCGGTGGCGGCCGCTTCGGAAAAGGATCCGGCGATCGCCGGACTGTTCGAAAAAGCCCGCGCCAGCCAACCCGCGAAACTCACCAACGCGAAGATCTCCGCCCGGCCCGAGGGAAACGAAATCCTACTCCGCGTGGAACCCGGTGAAATTATCGACAGCGATCCCACCGATTTCATCCCGGACCAACCCTTCATCAAATCAGCCAGCTCCGGCGGGTCGATCCAGCGCGACGGCGACGCGTGGCTGATCCGCCTGCCCCGCGCGACCCAGGACCCACTCGACAACGACATCCCCCAGGGAAACTCGTTCTCCGGCATCCTCCTCGGCACCCGCCCGGTCTTGATTCCAGAAACAGCTATCGGAATTCTCGTCCCCGCCGCCATCAGCGCCCCTCCCCCGCCCTTGCCGTTTTCCACGTTTCTCAAAATCTTCGGCGGCATGTTTCTGGGAGGCTTGATCCTCAATCTCATGCCCTGCGTGTTTCCCGTCATCGGCCTCAAGATCATGGGCTTCGTCCAACAGGCCGGCCATGACCGGAAAAAAATCGTGGTTCACGGTCTGGTCTTCGCCGCGGGCGTGCTGCTGTCCTTCTGGGTGCTTTCCCTCGCGCTCTTTCTGGGAGGAATCACCAGCTGGGGCAACCAGCTTCAAGATCCGCGCGTCACCCTGGGGACGATCCTCATCATGCTGCTCTTGGGCATGAACCTGTTCGGCGTCTTTGAAATCGGCACCTCCGTCACGGGAATCGGCGGAAACCTGGTTCAAAAACAAGGCGTCGCGGGCACCTTCTTCTCGGGCGTGCTGGCGACGCTGATCGCCACTCCCTGCTCCGGTCCTTTTCTAGCAGTTGCCATCGGGGTCGCCGTAACCTTGCCCGCGATTCCCTTTTTCACTGCGTTCACCTTCATGGCCATCGGCCTGGCACTGCCGTATCTCGTGCTGTCGATATTTCCCGCCCTGGTCGAAAAGCTACCGCGCCCCGGGCCGTGGATGGAGTCGTTCAAGCAAGGGATGTCGTTTCTGTTATTCGCCACCGCGGCGATCTTCCTCTGGGTTTACAGCGCCCAGGTGTTCGACCTCAACGAAGGGCAAAAAGGCCTCTGGGTCATGCTCGGACTCAGCGCGGTAGCCACCGCCGCGTGGATCTACGGCCGCTGGAACCAGCCGGTTAGGAGCTCTTCAGTCCGCATGCGCGCCAAGGTCTTGGCGGCACTTCTCTGCACCGGAGGAATCCTCCTCGCCTGGCCCTGGCCCGCTAGGCAGCCCCAAGCCGATACCGGAAACGCGAGGATCTCCGCCGAATGGGGAACCTGGTCCCAGCAAGAGGAGGACCGCCTGCTTGCCGAAGGCCGGCCGGTCTTTGTCGATTACACCGCCAAGTGGTGCCTGACCTGCCAGCTCAACAAAAGCCGCGCCTACACCCGGCCGGTGATTGATTTGATAGAGAAAAAGGGCGTCGTCCTGCTCAAGGCGGACAAGACCAACCCGAGCCCCGCCATCGATGCCAAGCTCAAGCAATTGGGCCGCAGCGCGATCCCCGTCAACGTCCTGCTCGTCCCCGGCAAGGAACCGCAAATCACACCCGCCCTGCTCACCCCGGATTACCTCCTTGAACTATTCAGCAGGGAAATCCCGGCGAAATAGCCTCCAGCCCGCCCCATCGCTGCAGCGGTAGGGCCGGGCGGCCTCGCCCCGCCCTGACTGCCCCTGAGGGTGAGATACTCGTGCGAAAGCCATTGAGCCGCTCATTTCATCCTCTTCCCGTCATCGTCGCCGGATTGCCGCCGAATTTCGGGGAGGCGAGATGAGCGGAATCGCAGCCGAAGAAACGGCTGGCTGAGGAATCCGGCTGAGACAGCCGGAACACATTTCCGGTTTCTCAGCCGGGCAGCGGCTCCAGCACCTTCAGCCTCCTCCTCACCGCCTCCAGCGCTGCCTGACTAACAGCTAGTTTGAAATCCTTGCGATTGCGCGGATGAAATACGCGGAACGCCTCCGTCGGGCCACCCCGCAACGCCACCGCGATCCAAGCCGTGCCCACCGGCTTCTCCTCCGAGCCGCCGCCCGGACCGGCGATGCCGGTGACGGACACCGCGATACCCGCGCCACTCTTCTCCAGCGCCCCCTCCGCCATCGCACGGGCGACGACCTCGCTCACCACGCCGTTAATTTCGAGATCCGACGGTGAAACTCCGAGCATCCCCGTCTTCGCCTCGTTCGCGTAAGTCACGAAGCCGTGGGTAAAAACCTCGCTCGCGCCCGGAACGTTGGTGATTCGGTTAGCGATGAGCCCGCCGGTGCAACTCTCGGCAGTGGCGAAGGTCATCCCGCGCTCCTTGAGCAGACGAACCACGGTTTCTTCCATCGAGCTTTCATCATCGCTGATTAGATAGTTGCCGAACCGTTCGAGCGCAATCTTCCGCCCCGCTCCCAAAGCCGCGGCATCGCCGATCAGGCGCAAGTCCACCTCGCCGATGTGCGCGCAGTAGCCGTATTCCAAACCCGGAACCGCCGCCAGACGCGCGTCGATGCCCTGGTGGAAATCACTCTCTCCGATCCCGGTGAATTTCAACACCAGCGCTTCATGAAGATTCTCCACTCCCGCCAAGGCGCGCAAGCGCGGCACCACCTCCGCATGATACATCGGATAGAGTTCACGCGGCGGCCCCGGAAGAAGGAACACCGCAGCGTTCGACCGCCCGTTGAGCCGCGGCGGCACATAGATCCCCGGTGCCGTGCCATTGGGATTGGGTAAAATATCCGCGCCCACCGGACACAGCGCCTGCTTGAGATTCGCGTCCACCATCGGCTTATCACGCAGGGCGAAAAATCCTTCTAACGAGCGCAACGCCGCTTCATCCGTGATCAATTCCAGCCCCAGCACCTCCGCGGTGATTTCGCGGGTGAGATCGTCGCTCGTCGGACCCAGCCCGCCGGTCACGATCACCGCATCCGCCCGGCCCAGCGCTTCCTGGAGCGAATCGCGGATCGCATCGCCATCCGGCACCGTCGTCTGGCGGGAGACCCGTAGGCCCAGCTTGAAAAGCTCCCGGCCGAACCACGCGCCGTGGGTGTTGAGCGTGTTTCCTAGCAGGAGTTCGGTTCCGGTGTTGATGACTTCGATTTTCACTGCGCAAATCTGCGACATCCCGGCACAGACTCAAGGGCTGATATTCAACGCGCGATCCGGCCGGCCAGCAGCCACAGCAACGCCGGCACCAGCAAGCTCAATCCAAACGCCCACCCCGGTGCCTCGTGCCCCGCCCGGCCGATCGCTGCGAATAGAAATCCCATCGGCACGCTGCCGCAGGCCAAGGCCGTTGCAAATCTCCTGAACGGCATCCGCACCAACCCCGCCGTGCAGGAAATCACTTCGGGTAAAATCGGCAAAGCCCGCGACAAGGCCACCACCCAGCCACCCCCACTCGCGAAAAGTAGCCGGCCCTTTTCGTAATCCAGATCTCCCAGCCATCGCCGCGCGAACCGCTCGCCGAAAAGCCAGCCAAGCCCGTATCCCGTCATCCCGGCTAACATCAAGCCCGCCGCCGCCACCAAACCACCGACGAAAGTCCCGTAAATGTAGCCCAGCGCCGAAATCACCACCGTGCTGGGAACCGGCAAAGCCAAGTCACCCGCTAACAAAGCGATACCCGCCGCCCAGGCCCACGGTCCGGCGCTTTCCAGCCATGCCACGCTACCCGCGAGGGTGAAGCGTTCATCCCAGCCCGCGCCCCAGATCGCCCAAGTGCCAAGGACGAGAATTGCAAGCGCCAAAAACCACAGTGCCAGCCTCATAATCAGTTAGTTCAGGCGTATCCCAGCCACGGCCCCAGCCATTTTTCAGCCTCCTGCAGACTGATCCCCTTGCGCCGGGCATAGTCCTCGACTTGGTCCTTCTGGAGCTCGGAAATCGCGAAATAGTGACTTTCCGGATGCGAAAAATACAATCCGCACACCGCCGCGCCCGGATGCATCGCACAGCTTTCCGTCAAGGCCACCCCGGTCTCTGCCGACGCGCCTAGCAGCTCGAACAACGGCGGCTTCTCGGTGTGATCCGGCTGCGCAGGGTATCCCGGTGCCGGACGGATGCCCTGATAGTTCTCATGAATCAACTGATCGTGCGTGAGCTCGTCCTCCGTTTCATAGCCCCACTCGATGCGCGCCTTGTGGTGGAGGAACTCCGCGAAGGCCTCGGCGAAGCGGTCGGCGATGGCCTTGACCATGATCGCGCCGTAAGGATCGATCTGCTTGTCCAGTTCCTCGGCATATTCGTGAGCGCCGTGGATGCCGACCACGAAACCGCCGACGTAGTCGTCCGTGGCGGCGGTTTCCAACCGCCAAGCCCGCTCCCCCACAAACTCCCAATCCACCAACCCCGCCGCCTTCGGATTCCCCAAGACATAACTCCGCTGATTCCAATAATCATCCGCATCCCGGACAATGTGATCATAGGATTCCTTCTGCCAGAACGCTCCGCTTCTACTCAACACCTTGTTCGCCTCACTCGCGCTGTGGCACTTAATCGAATGCAGGATTCCGGCCAAATCATGTCCCGCCTTGGGCGAAATGATCAAATGCACGTGATTCGGCATCACACACCATGCGCCAAGATCGTATCGATCACCAGCGAAGTGAAGGATGCTTTCGGCCACGATTTGAGCAATGCGGGCGTCTTTCATCCATGATTCACCTTGACCTTCGTCGAGTGCGGCTTGAATCCGATTATGATAGAGCGCGCCAAGCTCATTTTCGATAGATTGAATTTTCACCTGATTTCCGGAGGTCTTTGCTTCGGCAAGTTGACGGGTGAGCGACTCCTTTTCCTTCCGGTAGCTTTGGAGAACGGAGGCGGGAAACGAATCTTCAAGACGGAAGGTTACGGCGTAGGTTGATCCTTCGCGATACCAGTGCGGGAGGTCTCCCCAGGTTTGCTTTTCGGTGCGGGTTTCCCTTTTCGCAAAAGTGGGCTTGAAGGATGATTGGGCTTGGCGGTTGGAAACCGCCGCCACGGGCGCGACCCAGTCTGCTAGAGCGACGTTCGGCTTTCCCGAGTCCTTCTTGAGCTGCTGGCGGAGGCTGTGGAAGCGCATGCGCTCGGTCGTCCGCGTCTCATCGGTCCAGACGATGATGTCGTCGCCCTCGGCGTTCGCGGGGAAAAATCCGTAAATGCCCTCCGCGCGGAAACGGTCTTCGGCGATGATGCGGTCAACCCACGCCATCGCATCCTGATAGAGCTTGCCGGCTTCCACCGCGCCCTCGGCATTCTTGGTCTTGAGCGTGAGCGTTTCCCGGTCCCACACCCCGCGGAGTTCCCAGGCGTGGAAGAACGGCGTCCAGTCGATGAACTTGGCGAGTTCGCGCAGCGACGGGCTCTTGATTGTCCGGGTGCCGGTGAACGACGGCACCGGGGGAGTGTAGTTAGACCAGTCGAACTTCGGTCCGGCGGCACGCGCTTCGGCGAGAGTGAGGGTTTCCTTCTTCGGTCCACCGAGGAAATTGTCGCGGAGCTTCTGTTGTTTCTCGCGGTTCTCCTGCGCGAAGGCCTCGCGCTGGTCTTTCGACAGCAGCGAAGTGGTGACAGGAACCGATCGCGAGGCGTCGAGCACGTGAACCACCGGCCCCGAGTAATGCAGCGCGATCTTGATCGCGGTATGCGCGGCGGAAGTCGTCGCGCCGCCGATGAGCAGCGGCACCTTGAAACCGAGCCTCTCCATTTCCTTGGCGACATGGACCATTTCATCGAGCGACGGCGTGATTAGACCGGATAGACCGATCACATCCGCTTCGAGCTCCTTGGCTTTGGCGAGAATCTTGTCGCACGAAACCATCACGCCCATGTCGGTGACTTCGAAGCCATTGCAGGAAAGTACCACGCCGACGATGTTCTTGCCGATGTCGTGCACATCGCCCTTGACGGTGGCGATCAGGAAACGGCCCGCCGAACGGCCGCGTTCGGCGAGTTTGAGCGCCTCGTCGTCGGTGAGTGCAGGGTTCTCCATCTTGACCGCAGCGATGTCGCCCGCGAGATATTCCGCCTTGTCCGCCTCCATGAAAGGAAACAACCAGGCGACGGCCTTCTTCATCACCCGCGCGGATTTCACGACTTGCGGCAGGAACATTTTCCCGGCTCCGAACAGGTCGCCGACCACGCCCATGCCATCCATCAGCGGGCCTTCGATCACCTTGAGCGGGCGCACGTATTTCAAACGCGCCTCCTCGGTGTCCTCATCGATGTATTTGTCGATGCCGCGCAGCAGCGCGTGTTCGAGACGCTTTTCCACCGGCTCGTCGCGCCATGATAGATCTTCCTCGAGCTTCTTGCCGCCGACGTTTTTATAACTTTCCGCAAGTTCTAGCAGCCGCTCGGTCGAATCGGGACGGCGGTTGAGAAGCACGTCCTCGACGCATTCCAACAGATCCTTTGGAATCTCGTCGTAAACTTCGAGCATCCCGGCATTCACGATTCCCATATCCATCCCCGCCAGTCCGGCGTGATAGAGGAACGCGGAGTGCATCGCCTCGCGAACCTTGTTGTTGCCGCGGAAGGAGAAGGAAATATTAGAAACGCCGCCGGAGACCATCGCGCCGGGGAGGTTCTCCTTGATCCAGCGCGTCGCATTGATGAAGTCGAGCGCGTAGTTGTTATGCTCCTCGATGCCGGTGGCGACAGTCAGGATGTTCGGATCGAAAATGATATCATCTTGATTGAAGCCGACCTCATCGACAAGAATCCGGTAGGCACGCTCGCAGATGCGGATCTTCTCCTCATAGGAAGCCGCCTGGCCGTTTTCGTCGAAGGCCATGACGACCACCGCCGCGCCGTAGCGCATGATATGGCGGGCTTGCTTCTTGAAATTCTCCTCGCCCTCCTTGAGTGAAATCGAGTTCACGATCCCCTTCCCCTGCAAGTATTTCAGGCCTTCCTCGAGGATTTCCCACTTCGAGGAATCCACCATGATCGGCACCTTCGCCACGTCCGGCTCGCCTTGGAGCAACTGCAGGAAACGGCTCATCATCGCCTTGCCGTCGATGAGGCCGTCGTCGAAACAGATGTCGATGACGTTGGCTCCGTTAGCGACCTGCTGGCGCGCCACCTCGACGGCGGCTTCCAGGTCACCGGCACGGACAAGCTTCGCGAACTGCGGGGAGCCCGCGACATTCGCGCGCTCGCCGATCATGAGGAAGCGCTTGTCGGCGGTGTGGTTGTAGGCCTCGGTGCCGGAAAGGCGGAGGGCGTGGGGAATGGTTTTCATTTGGATGAAGCGAAACGCGGAGGACGCAGAGGAAGAGGAGGAAGACGCGGAGGGTCTATTGGGGAAAATTGATGACGTGGCGTTTGATGCCGTCGCGGAGAAGGATCACGTTGAAATTGATGAGCAGGCCCAGACACTTGTTGGACAAACGCATGTAGGTGTGAAGCTGGGCTTCGTGGATTGGAACGATTACCGAGACGGTTTTGATTTCAACAACGACGCATTCATCGACCAGAAGATCGATTCGATAAGCCTCTTCGTCCAGGTGCTCTCCTTTGTAGAAAACCTCGGTCGGAACCTGACGCCGTGAAGGAATGCCTCGCAAGAGAAGCTCCCGTTGCAAAGCCGCTTCGTAAACGCGCTCCAACAAGCCCGGCCCAAGCTCACGATGAACCTCCATCGCAGCATCAACAATGACGCCCGACAAGCTGTTCAGTTCATTCTTCGTTTTCATAAATCCAAATTCTCAGCGTCTTCCTCTGCGTCCTCTGCGTCCTCCGCGTTTCGCTTCACCCGATCACCGGCACCTCGCGCGGGGCATATTTCGAGACGGCTTTTGCAATGGCTGCGACGTGCTCAGGCGTGTTTCCACAGCAGCCACCTGCTAGATTCAAGAGTCCCGCTTTGGCGAATTCTGCCATGTAGTCATACATGTGCTGAGGCTCCAAATCAAAGCCGGTGGGCGCGAGCGGGTTGGGCAGGCCGGCATTCGGATAACAGGAAATGCAGGTGGCGGCGCACTCGGAGAGCTCTTCAAGGTGGGGCCGCATCAGGTCGGGACCGAGCGAGCAGTTCAAGCCGATGGCGAGCGGTTTGGTGTGGGCGAAGGCATTCCAGAGAGCTTCGACTTTTTGCGCGGAAATCATGGTTTCTCCACCCAGACCGACAGCGGCGGAGATGATGATGGGAAGGCGCACATGATCTTCGTCATAGACTTCCTGCACTGCCACGGCGGCGGCTTTGGCGTTGAGGGAATCAAAAATCGTCTCGATCATCAGAATGTCACAGCCGCCTTCGATCAGGCCGCGGACCTGGTGTTTGTAGGCGGCGAGCACTTGATCGAAGGTCACCACGCGGAAGCCCGAGTCGTTGGCATCCGGCGAGTTGGTTAGCGAGACCGTGAGCGGCCCGATGGCTCCGGCGACGTAGCGCTTGCGACCGGTGTCGGTGCCGATGTCATCCGCCCACTTGCGGCAGAGGCGCGAGGACTCGACGTTCATTTCCCAAGCGAGGTCGTTGAGGAATCTGTCATCGAGGATTTTCTGGAAAAACTCGGGGTCTTTGCGACCGCCCTTTTCGCGCGGGTCCTCGACGAAAAACTCGCTCTGCGCGATGCCGGTCGCGGAAAACGTGTTGGTCTCGCAGATGTCCGAGCCCGCCTCGTAGAAGTGCTTGTGGATGTCGCCGATGACTTCCGGGCGGGTGATCGAGAGGATGTCGCCGTTGTTCAGCAGATCCTTTTCGTTATCGGCAAATCGCGGACCACGGGCGGCGGCCTCGTCGAGTCCGTAAGTCCGGATCGTGGTGCCCATCGCCCCGTCGAGAACGAAGATTCGCTCGGCGAGGGCGCGTTGGATTTCGGCGGTAAAGTCCGGCTGCGGCATGGCTGGAAACTAGCCACAGCCCCACTCATTTCAAGTAACAAATCTTCATATCCAGATATGATGATGGGATGATCAAACGAAGAACTCTTTCACCACTCTCGCCGGTTCGACGCCGGTGAGACGCTGGTCGAGTCCTTGGAATTTGAAACTAAGTCGTTCGTGCTCAAGACCGAGGGCGTGCAGCATGGTCGCGTGGAGATCGCGGATGTGAACAGGATCCTTGACGATGTTGTAGGACATCTCGTCGGTTTCGCCGTAAACTTGGCCCCCCTTGATACCGCCGCCGGCCATCCAGATGCTGAAACAGCGCGGATGGTGGTCGCGACCGTAGTTGGTCTCGCTCAGATTGCCCTGCGAGTAGATCGTGCGCCCGAATTCCCCGCCCCAGACAACGAGCGTGTCTTCGAGCATGCCCCGTTGTTTGAGATCCTGAATCAGGCCGTAGCAACCTTGGTCCACGTCCTTGCACTGTGAGGCGAGGTCGCGCGGGAGATCGCCGTGCTGGTCCCAACCGCGGTGGAAAATCTGCACGAACCGGACACCGCGCTCGGCGAGTCGGCGGGCCATGATCGCGGAGCTCGCGAAGGTGCCGCGCTTCTTGCTGTCCTCGCCGTAAAGTTGATAGGTGCTCTCGGGCTCGCCGGAGAGGTCGGTGAGTTCCGGCACGGAGGCCTGCATCCGGAACGCCATTTCATACTGCTGGATGCGGTTCTCGATTTCCGGATCGCGAATGGCCGAGAACGAACGGCGGTTCAAGTCATTCAGGCCGTCGAGCATGTTGCGGCGGGTTTCCCGCGAGATTCCGGCGCTGTCCTTGAGGAAAAGCACGGGATCGCCGAGCGAGCGGAGCGCCACGCCGGCGTGTTTGCCTGCCAGATAACCGGAGCCCCAGAGCCGCGAGGAAATCGCCTGCACGTTCGCGAAGGGCGAGGTGTGTGCGGCGTGCAGCACGACGAAGGACGGCAGTTCCTCGTTCATCGAGCCGAGGCCGTAGGAAAGCCATGAGCCGAGCGACGCTTTTCCCGACTGCATCGAGCCGGTGCAGATCAACTGGTTGGCGGGCTCGTGGTTGATCGCGTCCGTGTGCATCGACTTGATGATGCAAAGGTCGTCCACCATTTTCGCGGTCCATGGCAGCAGCTCGCTGACCCACGCGCCGGACTGTCCGTGCTGTTGGAAATTGAAAATCGAGGGGGCCAGCGGGAAGTTCGCCTGGCCGGAAGTCATCCCGGTGAGGCGCTGACCCTGCTCCTTCAGCCAGCCGTTGAGGTCTTCCTTGAAGCGCTTTTTCAAGTCCGGCTTGTAGTCGAACAGGTCGAGCTGCGACGGCGCGCCGATGAGCGAAATGTAGATCACCCGCTTCGCCTTGGGGGCGATTTGCGGCAGCATGTTTTGAATACCGGCGAGGCTGTCAGCCGCGGAGACGCCGCGCTGGCCGAGCAAGGATGCGAGCGCGGCCATGCCGAGTCCGGTTCCGGACTTGCGGAAAAACTGGCGGCGGCTGTAGGCGGCGTTGTGGGATTCCAATGGGGTCATCGCGGTTCAGCGGGTGATGGTTTCGTCGAGATTGAGGATCTGGCTGGCGAGAAGCGTCCAGGCGGCGAGTTCCGGAACATCCGCGTCCGGGCGCGGCGGCCTGGCTCCGGTGGTGATGAGCTTCATGGCCTCGTCCGGCTGCTGCCGGAAGGTCGCCAGTGCTGAATCGAGCGTTTTCCGGGCGATCCGCCGTTCTTCCGTATCAAAGGTTCTTCCGTCGAGACGCGCCGTGATGAAATCCAGGCGGGCGTCGAAATCCGTTTCCGACTTCAGCGAGTTCGACGCCAGCTCGCGGGACGCCTCGACAAACTGCGGGTCGTTGAGCAGCACGAGCGCTTGCAGCGGCGTGTTGGTCAGGTCGCGCTGGACGCAGAAGGTCTCGCGGGTCGGTGCGTTGAAAATCTCCATCGACGGCGGCGCGGCGGTGCGTTTCCACATCGTGTAGAGCGAGCGCCGGTAGAGCGCCTCGCCACTGTCCTGGCGGTAGGTCTTGGTGTTCGACTGGGGCATCGCGACCGCCTCCCAGATGCCTTCCGGCTGATAGGGCTTCACCGACGGGCCGCCGGTTTTCGTGGCGAGCAAGCCGGCCGAGGAAAGCGCGAGATCGCGGATCTGTTCGGCGTCGAGGCGGTGGCGCGGGCCGCGGGCGAGGAGTCGGTTAGATGGATCTTTCTCAAGCTTCTCCGGCGTGACCACGCCGGACTGGCGGTAGGCGGCGGAGGTGACCATGAGCTTGATCATGTGCCGGTAGTTCCACTTGGAATCCACGAACTCGGCGGCAAGCCAGTCGAGCAGTTTCGGGTGGCTCGGACGGGCACCCATGATCCCGAAGTCGGAATTCGTGGGGACGATGCCGGAGCCGAAAATATAATACCAATTACGGTTCATGACCACGCGGGCCGGCAACGGGTTGGCCGGATCATTGAGCCAGCGGGCGAGGCCGAGGCGGTTCTTCGGCGCGTCGGCCGCCATCGGCGGCAGCACGGCGGGAGTGGTGGGGGTGACTTTCTCCCCCTTGTCGGCATAGCCGCCGCGGATCAGGACGTGGGCGAAGGGTTCCTCCTTTTTTTCCTCCATGACGAGCGAGACGGACCCGCGGGCACGCAGGGCAGCTTGCTCGGTCTTCAACCCATCCAGACGGGCACGCATCTCGCGGGATGGAGCATCGATATTGGCGAGGAAGTATTGAAAGACCGACTCGACCTGTTCCTTGCTGCGCTTTTCCGGAGATAGGGAGACGATGTGCTGGAGCTCGATGTTCATCGCCAGCTTTGCAATCTCGTCACCGGAAAGCATACGCCGATAGAAACGGAAATCCTGGAGGGCGACCTTGCCGTTGAGTTTCGAATCGCCGCCGTGGCGGGACCCGAGGCGCAGCGGCACGGCGGTCTCGATGTTCCCGCCAACCGTATTCGGATAGGTTTTCGATCCGGCTTTTTTCCCATCGATGTAAATCGTGCTGGCCTGATGGCCGGAAATGGATCCGTCAAAGGTGACCATGACGTGCTGCCACTTGCCGGAGGTCAATGTCGCGTCCGCGAGGACTTTGTTAGCCGACTTGTCCCAGGAATCGATGACATGATAGGCGGGCCTGCCGCCCTCCAGATAGAGATCCCAGCCGCGGAACGCCTCCGCGGGATTCATGCGGGCGATGACGGCACCGGTCGGCTTGCCCTCCACCCGGAGGAAGCCGCCGAAAGTGACGCGGTCGGCTCGTGAGAAACTTCCGATGTCGCCGAGCTCCACGGGCTCGCCACTGACGACCGGGGCTTTTCCGAGAGGAGCATCGATCCGCTCAAGCGTGGTCGGCCATTCGCGCGGTTTCCCATCGACCAGACCGCGCAACGGGCCGTCCGCTTCATTGAGCGGCAGGTGGATCGCCAGCGTGGAGTCGATCTCGCGCGCGGGCTCGATGGCGGCGGCGGCGAGCCAGGTGGCGAACTCCGGGCGCGCCGCGCCGCCACGGGCGGCCATTTGTTTTTCCACCTCGGAAATCCCGCTGGCGAGGGCACCCCAGCGCTGCCGGTCTTCCATCAGAGGCACGAAGACGTTGGGCGGATGTTCCGCCTTGTTGCCGTCGAGTGCCGACATCGGGGTGTTCCGGAAGAAGGCGGTTAGGGAATAGAACTCCTTGGTCGAGACCGGATCGAACTTGTGGTCGTGGCAGGCCGCGCAGCCGGTGGTCAGGCCGAGCCAGATCGCGGAGACGGTTTCCACGCGGTCCTTGGCGTAGATCGCATCGTATTCATCGGCGATCGCGCCGCCCTCGCCGGTGGTGGCGAGGCAACGGGAGAAACCGGTGGCGACGAGCTGGTCGAGCGAGCGGTCAGGCAGCAGGTCGCCGGCGATTTGCTCGGTGGTGAACTGGTCCCACGGCATGTTCGCTTGGAAGGCCCGGATCACCCAGTCACGGTAAGGCCAGATGGCGCGGTAGTTATCGATGTGGATGCCGTGGGTGTCCGCGTAGCGGGCGGCGTCGAGCCAGTGGCGGGCGAAATGCTCGGCGCTGGCGGTGGTCGCGAGCAGTTGGTCGGCCGCCGCTTCGACAGCCGCCTGCGGATTCCCGGCAGCGGATTTCTTGAAAGCCTCGATCGCTTCCGGAGTGGGCGGCAGGCCGGTCAGGTCGAGGTGCAGGCGGCGGTAAAAGCGTGCGGGATCTTCCGGCGGATTGGCTTTCAGACCGGCTTCATCGAGTTTTTCGGCGATGAAGCGGTCGATGGGATTGGCCGCCCAGCTCGCACCGGCGGCGGGTGGCTCCGGCCTCTTGACCTGCGCGAACGCCCAATGCGGCTCATACTCCGCGCCTTGTTCGATCCAGCGCTCGAGCAAGGCGATTTCCCGCGGAGCCATCGTCTTGTGACTCTTCGGCGGCGGCATGATCGAGTCGGGGTCCTTTTCGTGGAGCCGCTTCACCAGCTCGGACTCCGCCGGATTTCCCTTGAGGATCACGGGTTTGCCATCCTCGCGGGGGACGAACGCGTCCTCCACCCGGTCGAGCCGCAGCGGCGCTTTCTTGGGCTCACGCGTCCCGGAATCCGGGCCGTGGCAGTGGTAGCAATACTCGGAAAGGACGGGCTGGATGTGCTCGTTGAAGGAAACTTTCTCCGGCAGGGACACTTTCACGGGCTCCTTGACCACCGGTGCCGCGAGCTCTTCAGCGGGTGCCGGCGAACTCGAAACTTTCGAAGACGAGGAATCGCAGCCCACCAAGAAACCGGGCACGAGAAGGCCAAGCGCGGCGAGAGAGCGGAAACGATTTTTCATGGAGTTAGATAAACGCCGGGACCGCCGGGATTCTTTCGAAATTTGTGGTCCCGCCAGGATTTTTGCTTGCCGGCCCGACTGAGACAGTCGGGACACCTTGGTTTACTGAGTGGCGAGGAATTTCAGCACGTCCTCGGCCTGCTTGTCGGTGGAGGCGGTGGTGTCGCTCCAGACGAGTTTGCCGTCCTTGAAAAGGAAGGCCTGGCGCTTGGCGAAGCCGAGGGTTTTCGGCACTCCGAAGGCGTCGATGACTTTGGCGTCTGAGTCGGCGAGCAGGTCGAAGGGCAGCTTGTATTTGTCCTTGAAGGCTTTTTGGGCGGGCACCTTGTCCGCACTCACGCCGAAGATTTTCACGCCCTTGTCAGTCAGCGCGGCGTAGGAATCGCGGAGACTGCATGCCTGCTTGGTGCAGCCGGGGGTGTCGGATTTCGGATAGAAATAGACCAGGGTGAAGCTCTTGGCCGCGGCTTCGGCGAGTTTCACCAACTGGTCATCCTGGTTTTTTTGCTCCACGACGGGGATTGGCGAGCCCACGGCGAGCGGCTCGGCGAGCGCGTTGCTGGCGAAGATGCCGGTGGAAACGGCGGTGAGGATCTGGCTGAGTCGTTTCATCGCTGCGACCCTTGCACCGTATTTGGAAATGGCAACCGCGAGTTGCGATTTCGGCGTCACGGCGGATCTGCCCCGCGGCTGAAAATGGCGTCCATGCGATCGAGATATTTCGAGAGCTCGTCGTTGCGGCGGTGCGGGTTGGCCTTGAGCCGGTCCTTGAGGCGCATGTAGTCGTCGAAGGCGCCGCTGGTTTCGCGGGCGCGGGTGATTTCGAACCAATCGAGATAATCGCGGGCACGTTTGGCCTTGGCGGTCATGGTGGCGCGGCGTTCGTCGAGGGCGGTTAGCTGGTTGGCGACTTCGCTGGTTTTGTTTTTCGCGAGGGCGCTGAGAACGATCTGATACTCGGCGAGCAGCGGGCGGCATGACGGGAAGCAGCGGTAGCTGAGGCGGACGAGGGCGTCCTGGGCGAGCCTGACCGCGCCGACGCGCTCGGGCTCGGGAAGCGCGGCGAGCTCGGGCCAGGCGGCGAGTTCTTTCTGTTGGACGATGCCTTCCGCGGTGCGGAAATTCAGCCGCAGCGCCTCGTTGAGCGCGGTCTCGGTCCGGGCGATGGTGAGGATGTCGGTGGCGAGATTCCGGTCGCCGATGTTAGCCAACTGGAGCGCCCACCATTTCGAGAGACTCGTCTCGGATAGATTGAGCTCGGGGAAATGTTTGCGGAGCAAGGCGGGCGTCTCGCCCTCGAAGGCGGCGACTTCGGTTAGGAACGTGAGGAAGCCTTCCTTGCCCTGCGGCTGCTGGAGCAGGGCCATCACGAGGGAGCCAGCGGAGACCCGGAACGCGGCGCGCATCGCGGCGTCCATTTCCTCGAAGCCGCGCTCGTCGAGGGCGAAAATCTCGTCGATTTTGAAGAGGCCGCCGGTTTTGAAAAGCGCTTCATAAAGCCGCCGGTCGCTCTGGTTGAGCCGCCACGCGGTGGCTTCGCGGAGGCCGTCCACCAGCCAGGGCGGCACGAAAAACCGGCCACCGGATTCCTGCGTCGGTAGTCCGCGGAGGGCGCGCTCGTAAATCAGCGCGCCGGTGACGGCGTGCTTGAAGCGCTCGTGCTCGATGCCGCGGCTGAGGTGGACATCAAGCCGCAGCCCGTAGCCGACATCACTCACTAGAATCTGGATCGCCACGGTCCGCAGCGGCATGGGATCGCCGGATTTCCCGTGTAAATCGATGGCGACCGGGACTTTCCACTCGCCCTTTTCCTCGGTCAGGCGGAACAGTTCGTCTTTCGCGTCCTCCGCGAGTTGGGCGACGGTGGTGCGGTCCTGGGGCTCTCCGCCGGAGACGCGGAACTGCTTGGTGCGGCTGATCACCCGGTCCATGCCATCGAGTTTGAGTGGCTCCGGCGGCTCGACAACTTGCACGGCGCGGGGGATTTCCTCCGCGAGCGTCAGCGCGGTGCAAAGGAATCCCAGAAACAGAAAGCGGTGAGTCATTTCCAATTAGAAAACCTTCGGCATGCCTTGTTGGCCCATCGGCTCGCGGGGGTCGAGAACGAGGCGGTCGTTCTCAATGGTAATGCGCGCCATTTCGCGGAACGCGAGCTCGATTTCCTCGGGAAACGCCGCGGCGAGCTTCTCGTAAGCAGGCATGACTAACAGCAGGAATCCCTGCGGCACCACCAGTTTCCCGAAGCGCCCGCCCCGCGGAGGATTGGGGAAATCTTGGTGATAGGGACCGCCGTGCATTTGAATCTCGGTGTTGGCGCCTTTCGGGCCATCCATCCGGGCGACCTGCAGATACATCGAGACGGTGAACGGCGCGCCCAGGAAATTCCGCGCCATCACCACTTCCGCACGGCCGTCTTCGAGCCGCACCCAGACGCGGTCTAGGGTGACTTTTCCTTCGAGGAAACCGCCTTGTTTGACGGCCAGCGTGCGGGCCAGCCATTGGTTAATTTCGGTTTCCGAGAGAGTGACGGGATAGCCGCGGACGATCGCGTTTTTCAAAACCGCCTTCATTTCCCGCTCGGTCCCCGGCTTGGCGGCCGCCGGGCCGTAGCCGCCGAGATCGGTTAAATCCTGTGGCTGGACGATGAAGAAAACCGCCGCGCCGAGGCCGATGCAGGGCACCAGCAGGATTAGAAATAGCAGCTTCGAGAGACATCCGCCGCCGGATTTGGGCTTTTTGGGTTCGGCCATGGGCTGGGTGATTAGCACGGCCAGGGCGACTTGCAAAGCCTCCCTTCGGAAAGCGTCATTCCGTGGACTTCGGCGCGGCGGCGGGTGCGACCGGTGGTGGCGCGCTCGCCGCCCCGTCCGCCTTGGCTCCGGCCTGGTAAGACGAGGAGCGGTAGTCGGTTTGGTAAAATCCCGCGCCTTTAAAAATGATCCCGCCGCCGGTGCCAAGCAGCCGTTTCACCTTGCCGCCGCAGCCGGGCTGCGGGCAGTCGGTCAGTTTCGCATCGTTCATGCTTTGAAAGATCTCGAAGCGCTTCGCGCATTTTTCACATTCGTAATCGTAGTTTGGCATGGTCCTTGGCGCGTCTTGTAACACGTTCCGCCTCCCGCGCAACCCCGGCGTGGATTGTGGGAGGATTTCGCGTGCCGTGGGCGATTTGATCTGGTTGAGTCACCGCCATGCCTCCCCGCGTCAAGACCGTCGCCTCGATTTCCGTCGAGAAATTTTTCGATGCCCATGCCACCTCGCTCGGATTGACGCTGCATGGCGAGCGCGTCGGCTTCGACCGCCTGATCAGCGAGCCGGCCATGAACCGCCCGGGCCTCGCACTGGCCGGGTTTTTCTCCTACTTCGCCAAGAAGCGCGTGCAGGTGCTCGGCAACTCCGAGCTCGCTTACTTGAAAAAACTCCCCGAGGCGATGCGCGTGGACCGCTTCCGCCGGATGTGCGACCGCGACATCCCTTGCATCGTCGTCGCCCGCGGCTCGAAGCTCGACGCCAACCTAACCGCCGTGACCGAGGAGCACGGCATCCCGGTCCTCGGCACCTCGCAGGTCACCATGAATTTCCTCAACGCCGCCACCATCCGGCTCGAACACGAATTCGCCCCCAGCGTCACCCTCCACGGCTGCATGGTGGACATGCGCGGCATCGGCGTCCTGATCATCGGCAAAAGCGGCTCGGGGAAATCAGAGACCGCCATCGGCCTGCTAGAGCGCGGCGCATCGCTCGTCGCCGACGACATGGTCCGCATCAAATACGTCGGCGGCGAGCTGGTGGCGACCTCGCCGGACCTCTCCCGCGGCTACATGGAGATCCGCGGCATCGGCATCATCAACGTCGCCAACCTCTACGGCCTCGCCTCGATCCGCCCGGACAAGCGGCTCGACCTCGTCGTCACCCTCAAGCCGCAGGCCGATCTCAACGAAGTGGACCGCGTCGGGCTCCAACAGAAAACTTACGAGATCCTCGGCCAGCACGTCGTCCACGTCGAGATTCCCGTCGGCCCCGGCCGCGACACCGCGCGGATGGTCACCATCGCCGCGCTCGACCAGCAGCTCCGCCGCCTCGGTTACAACATGGCCGACGAGTTCAACCAGAAACTGCTCAGCCACATGTCCGGCGGCAAGTGATTCACCCCGGAAACCATCCATACCATGCGCCTCCTCACGCCACTTTTTCTATCGCTCCTCACCGCCGCTCTCCATGCCGCGCCGCTCGCCCCTCTGGCCGGAAGGCGCTCCCGGTGCCCTCGGCGAAAAGGATGACGACAAACCCACCCTCACCGCCTTTCTCCCCGCACCGGAAAAAGCCACAGGCGCCGCCATCGTCATCTCCATGGGGCCGAACACGCACGGCGGCTCCAGGAAAAACTTGCTAGGCGACACCCCTTCGCCGGAACTCCTCGAACTGCTCTCCAACGAAAAGCAGGTCACCCGGGAAACGCCTCCCTGTTTCATCTGGCACACCTGGGAGGACAGCGGGGTGAAGGTGGAAAACTCGCTCGATTTCGCCACCGCGCTGCGCAAGAACGGCGCGCCCTTCGACCTGCACATCTATCAAAAAGGCGGCCATGGCATGGGACTCGGCGGCGGCCGCGCCGGCGGCGAGCAACACCCCTGGGCCGCCGACTGCCTCTTCTGGCTCCAAGCGCAGGGCTTCGCGAAGTAGGGTTCAGTGACGGGCGGGAGCTCCCGCTCCTTGGACTGATACAGCCTGCTGTAGGTTTCGGTCTGGCAGCCTGCTGCCAGCAGACAGTGACGCGGCGCTTGATCAGGTATTGGAGGGTTGCTCATCATGACAACGACCCTCACCGGCAGAAACCAGATCACTATTCCGGCCGCGTTGGTCGAGCGGATGGAATTGAAGCCCGGCACCCGCATTGAATGGCTGCCGGGTGCGGAGGCGGACGAAATCGTTTGTCGGGTGCTTCCGGATCCCGCTCGGCTGGCTGCCAGTCTGCGGGGCACGGGGCGCGAATACCTCAAGGCCGGTGCCGCCCATCCCATCGACGCGCTGGTGGCGGAGCGGGCGGAGGATGAGCGCCAGCGGGAGGAAAACCTATGACCCACCTGCTCGATACTTCGGCGATTCTCGCCCATTTCCTCGACGAACCCGGCGCGGATCAAGTGGAGGCCCTTCTGGCCCGCGGCAAGGGACGCGGGGCGCACGATGTCAGGAAATGACGGAGTGTGGGTATCAAGGGGAGGAAAGTCTGATAAATCCCGCGCAGGGTACAAGAGCGCAGATTGCTTAAGATTGATCGATAGATCACCTCCGGCTCATTTTCCCCGGTTGGCTTTCGTGCCGGGCCCGGCCCGGCGGCGCATGCGGCAAAGGATCGCTGTCACATTCATTGGATTTCCATGGGTGAGCGGATTTTCTCGGTTGGATATGTGCCATTCATCCCGCGCCTTGCCGGTGGGCTTGCCTGAGTGGCGGATTTGTGGCGGGATGGCCCGCCTCTGCCGATAAAATGACCGAAACGCTCCCCACCACTATCCCCGAAGTCTGCCCCGAGCTTGGAATCGAGGTCCCCGTTTCCGCCATCGACAAGGAACTGCGGAAACTCTGGGAACAGGACCAAGCGCGGACGAACGCGTCGCTGATGAATCTCGTCGTCTATTCGGAAAAACCCGGTGCCTTGATCGATAACTCCGCGATCATCCGCGAGCTCACCCGCGACCATGCCTGCCGGGCGATCCTCGTCGGCATCGATAGAAATGAGCCGATGCCGAGCCTGCGCGCCTGGATCACCGCGCATTGCCATCTATCGGACGGCCGGAAATCCGTCTGCTGCGAGCAAATCGCCTTCCACCTCACCGGCCGCGTGACCGGGCGATTCCGCAACACGGTTTTCGCCCACCTCAATTCCGACCTGCCGCTCGTCTTCTGGTGGCAGGGCGAGCTATCCGAAATCCTCACCGAGCGCCTCGTCAGCGTAATGGACCGGTTCATCATCGACAGCTCGTCGTGGACCGATCCCGCGGCCTCGTTCGCGATGATCGAGGAAGCCGCTCAAAGCAACCCGGACCTAATCATCCAGGACCACGCCTGGACGCGCTCATGGCAGTTCCGGGTGGGAATCGCCAGCCTGTTCGATGATCCGGCGGCGCAGGAAGCCCTGCCGGAAATCGACAGGGTCGAGATCATCTATCATCCCGAACACCGCAACACCGCGCTGCAAATACTTGCCTGGCTCGCCGTGCAAGCGGGCTGGAAGGACCGGCCATCCACCGGTGAATTCGCATTCGAATCGGGCGGCGGCGCGGCGATTTCCATCGTGCTTCACGAAGATCCGACCGCGCCTCCGCTCTCGTCCGTAGTCATTCACGCCAGAAACGCGACGGTCCGGATCACCCAGAAAACGGGCGCGTCCCACGTCGAACGCCAACTCGAAGCGGGGGCTTACAAAGCGTCATCGCTCTCGCCGATCGATCCCACGTCCCCCGCCGAGCTCGTCGGCGTGCAGCTCGCGCGCGGCGGGAAGAACTCGCTCTATCAAAAAATTCTCCCGCGTTTCCGGGCGATGCTGAAATCTGCGCAATGAACGCGCCCGTCCTTTACGAATCCCACTGCCACACCACGTTGTGCAAGCACGCGTTCGGCACGACCGACGAGTATGCCGCCGTCGCCCTCGCACGCAATTTCAAGGGCATCACCTTCACCTGTCATTGCCCGCTGCCGCATGGCTTCTCCGCCAGCGTGCGGATGAGACCAGAACAGTTCGATGATTATGTCGCGATGGTGGCCGCCACGCGGGATGCCTTCGCCGGTCGCCTCGACGTCCGGCTCGGATTGGAAAGCGACTATTATCCCGGCGTGGAGCCGTGGTTGGAGAAACTGCATGCACACGTGCCGCTGAGTCATGTGTTGGGATCCATCCACTATCAGGTCATGGACTATCGCAGGCTGTTCTACACCGGCGAAATTTTCAGCTATCAGGAGCTCTACTACGAGCACCTCGCCCTCTCTGCGGAAAGCGGACTGTTCGACACCCTCGCCCATCCGGATCTAATCAAAAACGAATCCCCCGCAGATTGGAACTTCGAGCAGATGCGCCCGCACATCGAGCGCGCGCTCGACCGCATCGCCGCCACCGGCGTGGCGATGGAACTCAACACCAGCGGCGTGCAGAAGGATCTACCGGAAATGAATCCGTCGCCCTCGCAACTCGCGCTCATGCACGAGCGCGGCATCCCCGTCGTCATCGGCGCGGACGCACACGTGCCGGAACGCGTCGGCGACGGATATAAGACGGCCTTAAAGTTGTTGGAATCTGTCGGTTACAACGAGGTCAGTTACTTTATCGACCGCCAGCGCCAATCGGTGCCGATTTCCGCCGCGCACGCATCGCTGGGTTGATGAATCGCCCTGGTCGAGCAACCCGCTGGAGCGAAGAAAGCATTCCCTTTTCCACGAAAACGGAATACATTGCCCGCATGGCTGACACTTACACGATCAAAACCGCACAACAAAAACTCTCGGCCTTGGTGGAGGAAGCCGCGGACCACCCCGTGACCATCACCAAGCAGGGCCGCGCTGTGGCGGTGCTGATTTCGATCGAACGGATGGAAGCCATCGGCGAAACCATGGAACTTCTGGCCGATCCGAACGCGATGTCCGCGATCCGCAAGCACCGCGAGGGCACGGCGATTTATCATGATGTCTCCGCGCTCGACGAAAGATGATCACCGTCCGGATTCAAGCTGAAGTGGTGGACCACCTTCGTCGTTTGGCACCGCAGCCCCGCCATGCGCTCCGCCTGGCAATCAAGGATCTGGCGCATGAAAAAGGCGACATCAAGGCGCTCACGGATGATTTGGAAGGGTTCTACCGCCTGCGGGTCGGCTCCCATCGGGTCGTTTTCGAGTATCAAATCATCGCAAGCCAACGGGTGATCACCTGCGTCTTCGCGGGTCCGCGCAAATGGATCTACGAGGTGTTCCAAAGCAGGTTGCTGGAGTGACGGCAGCCCACTGCGGATCGAGTGGAAGATTACGCGCGCGATGTCCGGGCACTTGTATTCCACGGGGGAGCACACGCGCCCTCACTCAAATCATGCGTTTGTCAGGTTAGGCGGGTTCGCACGTGATGCGAGCCGTCCACGCCGCAAGTGAGGCGTTGGTGGGCGATGTGCCCGTTTGAGCGCCAAGGGAACTGGGGACTACATTCTCATCACCGGTCTCACGGGGATGCCCTTGCTGGCGAAATGACGCTTCGCCTCGCCGACCGTGTGCATCCCGAAGTGGAAAATGCTGGCTGCCAGAACCGCGTCGGCCTTGCCGGCGTTGAGCACGTCCACCATGTGATCCAAATTTCCCGCGCCGCCGCTGGCGATGACCGGGATCCCGATCGCGGAGGAAACCGCGGCGGTCAGCTCGATGTCGTAGCCGGCCTGCGTGCCGTCCGAGTCCATGCTCGTGAGAAGGATTTCCCCGGCACCGCGCCGCCAGACTTCCTTCGCCCACTCGACGGCATCCAGCCCGACGGGCGTCCGTCCGCCGTGGGTGTAAACCCCCCATTTCCCCGGACCTTCGCGCTTCGCGTCGATGGCGACGACGATGCACTGGCTGCCGAACGCCTTCGCCCCGGCATCGACGAGGCCAGGATTCGTCACCGCCGAGGTGTTGACGCCAACCTTGTCCGCGCCCGCCAAAAGCATTTCGCGCATGTTTTCCACGCTGCGGATGCCGCCGCCGACGGTCAGCGGGATGAAGCATTTTTCCGCCGTGCGGCGCACCACATCGACCATCGTGTTGCGGTTGTCGGACGAGGCGGTGATGTCGAGAAACACGAGCTCGTCCGCCTGCTGCAAGTTGTAAGCGATCGCGCATTCCACCGGGTCGCCGGCGTCGATGAGATCGACAAAGTTGACGCCTTTGACGACGCGACCGTCCGTCACGTCGAGGCAGGGAATGATTCGTTTCGCGAGCACGGGCGGAGGTTTGAAGATGGAGCGGGAACAATCAAAACAAAACGCCCGGCTGCGACGAGGCGGCCAGGCGTTTTGGGGAAATTCGGGAAAATGGACTGGATCAGTCGAGTTTCGGCTTCCCGACGCGACGCACGGCGCCGAAGCGTTTTTGGAATTTGTCGATGCGTCCCTCGGTGTCCACGAACTGGGCCAGTCCGGTGAAGAACGGATGCGAATCGGACGTGATGCCGATCGAGATGAGACTGTGTTCCACGCCGTCGATGACTTCCTTTTTCTCGGAGGTCTTGGTCGAGCGACTGACGAAGCGTTTGCCGGTGGTCATGTCAACGAAGACGACCGGATTGTATTTTGGATGCAGATCTTTTTTCATGGGAATGGAATTCCCGCCACGTTACCGACGCGGCGGGGCGCGGAGATTGGCGAAAAACGAAGGCCTGTCAAGCGGGCATCTCTGCCTTATTCGGCAATTTGCCGACATTAGGGGAGCTCATCGCAAAATCCGGGATGAATCGCTTTCTTCACCGCTAGGACACCAGTCCCGCCTCAATTCCTTGAGCGTCCCATCCGTCACGACTTCCTTCGGCGTCCTTTGCCCGCAAGCCCCCCGCAAGCCCCCCGCGCAGGCCCGGCCACCCCGGTGAACTTGAGTGATTTATGATCCTATAGAGACCACTTCACGCTTAATTCTTGCACCCATCAGTAACCGATGCTTGATTTCCTCGATGATTGAACGAGAAGTCCCCCTGCGGAGGGCATTTCTGCTAGCTGTTCGTTCCTCAAAGCATCGGTTACCATCACCGATGATTGATGATTCGGAGAAAAGAAGGATGCGAAATGATCTTGCGCGCATGCGGGTTTTCATGAGAACAGTGTTCAAATGAATCATTCATGCGCGGATTGGAGAGCGGATCTTGAAGCATCCAGGGATCTGACGGACTTGGAGAAACAGAATTACGGGTTTCTGCTGGCGTGGTTCGAGACCTGGAGGCTCAGACAGGGTTTGGGACTCGAACGGGAATCCGCAGTTCGATTTTGGCGTGAACAGGTGAAATCCAAGGAACGCAAGGACTGGCAGCTTGAGCGTTGGGCGGAGGCGATGTGCTGGCATGAGCGGTGGCTGGCGCTCTGCGCGAGCGAGGGGCGGGAGCCGCGCGGGATGGGCGAGCGCCTGCACCGGGCGGTGATGTTTACGGGAGCGCCTCAGGTTCGTTCTCTTCGCCCGGGCCGTGGCCGGCATCGACGATGACGCGGGCTTTTTTCCAGGCCTGGATGAAGCGGGGGCCGTTCCTTGGATGTCGGGGGCGATTTCCCGGATGTAAATAGGCGTTTCTCCGAGGTAAATGTCGATTTCTTGGATGCGCGGGGGAGTTTCCTGGAGGCGAGATGACCGGGCGGGTGGGATGCGGAGCCTGGCGAAATCCCCCGGCTTGCCCTCCGCCATCGGCTCGCTAAGGTCTCGCCGCCCGATGTCAGATTCCTTCGTCCACCTCCACCTCCACACAGAATTTTCGCTGCTCGACGGCATGATCCGCATCAAGGATCTGGCCAAACGCGCCAAGGAACTCGGCATGCCGGCGGTGGCGATGACCGACCACGGCAACCTCTACGGTGCCATCAAGTTTTACCAGGAGTGCCACAAGGCCGGGGTGAAGCCGATCCTCGGCTGCGAAATCTACCTCGCGCCGGGGAAGATGGAGGACAAGAAGGAGCTCGCCGGCCGCAAGCGCGCCACCCACATGACGCTGCTCGCGGAGAACAACGAGGGCTGGGATAATCTCAGCAAACTCGTTTCCAAAGGCAATCTCGAAGGCCTCTACTACGGCAAACCCCGCGTGGACCGCGACACGCTGCGGCAATATTCCAAAGGCATCATCTGCCTCACCGGCTGCATTTCCGGCCCGGTCAACGAGTGGCTCCGCGCCGGCGACGAGGAGAAGGCCCGCGAGACGCTCGTCGAGATCGTGGACATTTACGGCAAGGAAAACACCTACGTCGAGATCCACAACCACGGCCTCGAACCGCAGCGGATGGTCACCCCTTCCCTGCTGAAATTCGCCAGGGAAATGGACCTCAAGGTCGTCGCCGCAAACGACGTGCATTTCCTCAACAAGTTCGATCACGAGGCGCACGACGTGATGATCTGCATCGGCACCGGAAATCTGGTGATCGACGAAAATCGGATGCACTACTCGCCAGAAGTCTATTTCAAGACTGCCGAGCAGATGCGCGAAATCTTCGCCGACGTGCCGGGGGCCTGCGACGCGACGCTGGAAATCGCCGAACGCTGCAACGTCACGATCAAGCTGGATTCTACCAGCTCGGAGAAATACCCGCAGTTCGGCACGCCCGACGGCAGCCCGCGCGAGGAGTATTTGATGAAAGTCTGCCAAGACGGACTGGTGAAACGCTACGGCGCGGAAAAAGCGGCGAGCGCGGAAATCGCCGACCGATTGAAATACGAGGTCGATACGATCAACCAGTTAGGATTCGCCTCCTACTTCCTCATCACCGCCGACTTCATCCAGTGGGCGCGCGACAACGACATCCCGGTCGGCCCCGGCCGGGGCTCGGCGGCGGGCTCGCTGGCGTCGTATGCCATGGGCATCACCGACATTTGCCCGATGCGCTTCGGCCTGCTGTTCGAGCGATTCCTCAACCCGGAACGCGTCAGCCCTCCCGACGTCGATATCGATTTCTGCCAGAGCCGCCGCGTCGAGGTCATCGCCTACGTTCGAAAAAAATACGGCGAGCGCAGCGTTTCGCACATCATCACCTACGGCAAACTCGGCGCGAAGAGCGTGTTGCGCGACGTCTGCCGCGTCATGGGAATTTCCTATGGCGAGGGCGACCGCATCGCCAAAATGATCGAGGCGAAACCCGATATCAAACTCAAGGACGAGTATGAATCGAAGCCCGAGTTGAAGGAACTCATCGAAAGCAGCACTACCTATCAGCAGCTGTGGAGCTACGCCACCAAGCTCGAAGGACTCTCGCGGAACGTCGGCGTCCACGCGGCCGGCGTGGTGATCGGCGACCGCCCGCTCGACGAGCACATCCCACTCACCCGCGGCAACGAAGGGGAAGTCGTCACCCAGTACGACATGAAGGCCATCACCGATGTCGGCCTTCTGAAGATGGACTTCCTCGGATTGAAGAACCTCACCGTCATCCACGAAGCCGTGCAGCATATCCGCAAGCACACGCCGGACTTTGCGATCGAGACAATCTCACTCGACGATTGGAAAACCTTCGAGCTCCTCAACCGCGGCGAGACGATGGGCGTGTTCCAGCTTGAATCCGGCGGTATGGTCGAGACCTGCCGCAAGTATGCCATCGAGAAGATCGACGACATCATCGACCTTCTCGCCGTCTATCGCCCGGGAGCCATGCAGTTCATCGACCAGATGCTGGACGTGAAAAAAGGCCGCGCCCGCCCGATGTACGAGCACCCGCTGCTGGAAGACGTCTGCGGCGACACCTTTGGCGTCATGATCTACCAGGAGCAGGTCCAGAACGCCGCCAAGGTCCTCGCCGGCTACTCGCTCGGCGGCGCCGACCTTCTCCGCCGCGCGATGGGTAAGAAGGACCCGGTCGAGATGGAGAAGCAGCGCGCGAAATTCGTCGAAGGCGCGGAGAAAACCAACAACATCGGCAAGAAGCTCGCCGACCAGATCTTCGACAAGATCGCGATGTTCGCCGGATACGGTTTCAACAAATCCCACTCCGCCTGTTACGGCCACATTTCTTACTGGACCGCCTATCTGAAGGCGAACCACCCGGTCGAGTTCATGGCCGCGCTACTTTCCAACGAAATCCACAACACCGACAAGATCGGCGTTTTCGTCTCCGAGTGCCACCGCATGGGCCTGGAAATCCTGCCGCCGGATCTCAACACCTCGCAGCTCCGTTTCTCTCCCGAGACCCTGCTCAACGGCTCGAAAGGCGTGCGCTACGGCCTCGCCGCCATCAAAAACTGCGGCGAGGGAGCGATGGCCATCGCCATCGAGGACCGCAATCAAAACGGCGCGTTCACCTCGCTCGACGACTTCGCCTCGCGCCTCGATTCCAAGGTCGTCAACAAGCGCATCCTCGAAAACCTCGCCAAGGCCGGCGCGCTCGACTGGACCGGTGAAACCCGCGCCGGGATGTGCGCCCGACTCGAACAAGTCGTCGCCTCCGCCTCGTCCGCCCAGCGCGACCGCGCGTCCGGGCAGGTCTCGATGTTCGACTCCATGGAGTTCTCCGCCCCGGCGAAAACGAAATCCAGCCGCTCCTCCGTGCCGACCGTGGAGGAATGGAGCAAGGACGAGCGCCTCGCCCACGAGAAGGAACTGCTAGGCTTCTACGTCACCGGCCATCCGCTCGACAAGTTCCGCAGCGTCATCGACTCCAACAAATACCGCAGGCTCGGGCTCATCGACGATCTGGATCTTTCCAATGCTCGCGAGCGCTTCCCCTTCGCCGGGATGGTCCGCTCGCTGGATGCGAAGATGACGAAGACCGGCAAGCCGTTCGGTGTGCTCATTCTAGAGGATTTCACCGGCAGCTGCGAAATCATGCTGTGGGGGGAAACCTTCGTCCCCGCCCGCGATGCCGGTTTGCTAGACCCCGGTAAAATCATCCGGTTGAAGGGCAACATCCAGATGGACGACCGTACCGGCGGCCGCCGCATCACCGGTTACGAACTCTCCGAGCTCAAGCCCAAGCGCGCCGCGGCCAACCACAAAGGCCCGCTCGAACTCATGCTCTGGACGACCCGCCACAGCGAGCGCGACCTCATCGAGATCAAGCTCGCCCTGGCTAACAACCCCGGCCCCACGCCGGTCCTCCTGCATTTCCAAAACAGCGCCGGCCGCCGCGTCACCGTCGCCGCCGGCGAGTCGTTCAACATCAAGCGCACCGAAGAGCTCGAAGAATCACTCGGCCGCTGGCTGGAAGAGTAACAACTTATCTGAGGCTCTGATCCAAGGCCGCGAAAGCCTCGCCCGCGAGCACGGGCCGCGCACTGTCTTTCCAGCCGGCCGGCGGCACGGGGAGATTCACCCAGCTGCGGCAGCCGCCGTATTTCGCCTCGTAGGGAAATTCCCAAGGCGTGGCGAGCTCGCGGGCGCGAACCAACGCGAGATGGATGCTGCCGGAGGCCATGCCTTTGCCTTCCCAATCGAAGCGGTCCCGCACGGTTTGCTCCGAGTAAATATGGAGCGGCTCCAAGGCCGCGACCTTTTCCCAATCAGTCAGAGTGACCGCCCGCAGCGCCTCAGCGTGATGGGTGATCCGGATCACATCGCCCGGCTGCCACTCGGGCAGGACTTTCACCTCACCTTCGCGGACTTGGTCGGCCAAGGAGTGGAAGCGGGTGGGGAAGAGGAAGAAGGATTCGTGGGCGAAGGAAAATCCCTGGCGTCCTTCGTGGATGCCGCCCTTGCGCAGGAGAATCGACTGCCGGCCCGATGCCAAGGCGTCGCAAACCACTTGCCACTCTTTGAATCCGATAGGCGCGCTCATTTGAAATCAGCCCAAATCATCGGCCGTGACCGAGGTTTGCTCCCTTGATCCGAGAATCCGGGCTTGGAGAACCACCCGCTGGGGCGAGGCGTCGAAGCGGTAGCTGTGGCAGTTCGGGCAGAGCGCGGCTCCACTTCCGACGATCGAATCACAGCCCTCGCAGACTTTGTAGCCCGCGGGATTTGCGGCGATTTTCGCGGCGGCGGCCGCACGGTTCGGTGGAGGAGAATCGGACATGGTATCTATGAAAAAAGCGGCACCGGTGACCCGGTCCGCTTGTTTCGTTGATTTGAATGAAACCGGCTGACGGGTCGATCAAGCGATGCCTGCGAGGGCCTTCGCGGTCTTGCTCTTCAAGTTAGCAGCCTTGTTCGGGTGAATCAAGTTGCGCTTGGCGGCTTTGTCCACAACGGAGGAAAACGCGGAGCTGGCTTCAGCGGCAGCGCTTTTGTCGCCGGAAGCGATGGCGGTGAGGGCTTTCTTGCGGAGCGTCTTCATGCGGCTCTTTTCAGCGCGGTTACGCTCGGTCCGGACGACGGTTTGACGTGCGCGCTTGATTGAAGATTTGTGGTTGGCCATGGTCGTGTTGTAAAAAAATGAGCCGCTTGGAGGCGGGCGGGGGAAAATAGGAATTTGAACGCAGGTGTCAAGCTCGTGTTTCAGAGTTTCCGCAAAACCCAAAATTTCATGGCTCGTCATCCTTGATTGAACCGCACAAGGTGCCCCCGTCACCCGTCCAAGCGGGCGAATAGCACCAGAAATCACGACGTTGAAGACCTTCAAAGAACTCGGCATTCCCGCCAACCTGATGCAGGGGCTTCAGGAGCTCGGCATCATCCATCCCACCGAAATCCAAGACAAAGCCATCCCTTTCCTGCTCGAAAACGGCGGCGACCTGATCGCCCAAGCCCAGACCGGCACCGGAAAAACCGCCGCTTTTGGCCTGCCGCTGCTGATAAAGGTGAACCCGAAATCGCCGGACATCCAAGGCCTCATCGTCGCGCCCACCCGCGAGCTGGCGAAGCAGATCGGCAAGCAGCTTTTCCGCTACACCAAGTTTTCCGAGAAAATCTTCGTCGAGGTTCTCTGCGGCGGCGACAACTTCGACAAACAGGTCGCCGCCCTGCAACGGCCGACCCACATCGTCGTCGCCACGCCCGGACGGCTGCTTGATTTGTTCCAGAAAAAGGCGCTGACGTTGATCCACGTGAAGCACCTCATCCTCGACGAGGCGGACGAAATGCTAAGCATGGGTTTCAAGAAGGAGCTGGTGAAAATCTTCGGCCTCACCCGCGCCCGCAAGAGCACCTGGTTGTTTTCCGCGACCATCCCGGACGCCATCCACGGGCTGATCAAAGACTGCATGTCGGAAAAACCGCACCTGCTGAAAATCGACAAGGCGCACGTCGTCAACCGCGACATCGACCACCAGTTCAAGATTTGCAGCCGCGACGAGAAGACCGATGTCATCGCCAATTTCCTCAAGCGCCAGCAGGACAACCGCGGCGTGATTTTCTGCCGCACCAAGGCGGGCGCGATCATCCTCGGCAAGCAACTCACCACCAAGGGATTTCCGGTCGATGTCCTGCAGGGCGACCTCACCCAGAAAGAGCGCGACACCGTGATGCGTTCCTTCAAAAAGGAGCGCACCCAGTTCCTCATCGCCACCGACGTCGCCGCCCGCGGGATCGATGTCGAGGGACTCTCCTTCGTCATCCACCATCAGCTCCCGGAACAGGTGGAATACTACACCCACCGCAGCGGCCGGACGGCGCGGGCCGGGAAAAAGGGAATTTCTATCACCCTGATCGAGCCCCGCGAACGACCAAAAATCACTAAGCTGGAAAACGACCTCGGACTCTCCTTCAGCGAGGTGCATTGAGCGGTCTGCCGCGGGAAAATTGCGTCTTGAATCCCGGTTCCGTTTCAAACCATGATCCCGAAAGACCATGCCGAAAACCGGAGCCGAGCAAGAGACCATTTACGAGGGCATCCCTGCCTCTCCCGGTATCGCCATCGCTCCCGTCCACGTGGTCGCACGCGGATTTTCGGCTCCGGAGGTTTATGAAATCCCCGAGTCCGAGGTGGAGCGCGAGAAAGAACGCTTCCGCCAGGCGCTTGAGATCACCAAGCGACAGTTGATCGAGCTGCAAAGCCGGCTGGAGGATCTATCCGGCGACAACGAAAGTGGGATTTTCGAGGCGCACGTGATGATTCTCGAGGATCGCTCCGTAGTGGACCGGGTGCTGCTCGCCATTTCCAACCGCCAGCAGAACGCCGAATACGCGTTCTACGCGGTGATGCAGAATTTCCTCGAAGCGATGCGACGGATTCCAGATCCCTATCTGCGGGAACGCACTGCGGACATCGAAGACGTCGCCCAGCGAGTGTTGAGGAATTTCAGCACCGAGGGCGACACCCGCCCCCAAGGCCCGGAAGACCAGCACGTGCTGGTCGCTTACGACCTCGCGCCGTCGGACACCGCGTCGATGAACCGCCGACACGTGTTAGGATTTGCCACCGAGCAAGGCAGCGTGAACTCGCACACGGCGATTCTGGCGCGCGCCTTCGGCATTCCCGCGGTCGTTGGGCTCGATGGCGCGGTGATCGACATCATCGCGCTGACGCCGTCGATTCTCGATGGCTATACCGGCAAGCTCATCCTGCATCCCGCTCCGGAAACCCTGGAACGCTACAAGCGGCTGATGCTGGCGAAGGAAAAAGTCCGCAGCTCGCTCGACGCGATGCGCGGCGCCGCCACTGAAACCGTCGATGGACGGCCGCTCACCGTTTCGGCGAACATCGAGCTGGTCGATGAATTGTCGCTGGTGAAACGCAGCGGGGCGAAAGGCATCGGCCTCTATCGGACTGAGTTTCTTTTGCTCAACGGCGAGGAAATGCCGGACGAGAAAAGCCAGGCGGAAGTCTATTCAAAAGTGGCCCGCGAGATGGCTCCGCACACCGTGATCATCCGGACTCTCGATGCCGGCGGCGACAAGCTGCCGGTGGAGCCGCTGACGGACATCGAGCCTAACCCTTTCCTCGGCTGGCGCGGCATCCGCGTTTCCCTGGCGCGTCCGGCGATGTTCCGCGAGCAAATTCGGGCAGTCCTCCGCGCCAGCGCCTTCGGCAAAGTCGCGGTGATGTTTCCGATGATTTCCGGGCTTTCCGAAGTCTGGCGCAGCAAGGACATGGTGCGCCGCTGCATGGACGAGCTGGAAAATGAAGGCGTCGCATTCGACCGCGACCTGCCCGTCGGGATCATGATCGAGGTTCCCGCCGCGGCGATTTGCGCGGACCTGCTCGCCCCGGAAGTCGATTTCTTCTCGATCGGCACCAATGACTTGATCCAATACACCGTCGCCGCCGACCGGGTGAATCCCCACGTCGCCGATCTCTATCGGCCCACCCATCCCGCGGTCATCCGCTTGATCAAGCGCACCATCGACGCTGCCACCGACAACGGCATCTGGACCGGAGTCTGCGGGGAAATGGCCGGCGACGTCCGCCTCACGCCGTTGCTGCTAGGCTTGGGTGTGGAAGAACTTTCAGTCGGCCCGCAGCAAGTGCCGCGGGTCGGCCAGGCGATCCGCTCGCTGAGCCACGCCGAATGCTCGGCGATGGCGGACGAGGCGCTCCGCCACTCCCGCAGCCAGGGAGTCCTCGACCTCTCGCTGTCGCTCGCGCGCAAGCACTACCCGGAGCTGCTGGATTGAGGCTGTCGGTTTCCGCATGCTGAGACTGACGAGAAGGCATTGGGCGGCTGGATTTTTTCCGTTACGATCACGGCATGACGACAAGCTCCAACCTGCACATCCGCCGCGCCACAGAGCGCGGCCATGCGAACCACGGCTGGCTCGACAGCTGGCACACGTTCTCCTTCGCCGACTACTACGATCCCTCGCACATGGGCTTCCGCTCGCTCCGCGTCATCAACGACGACCGGATCGCCGCGGGTGGCGGCTTCCCGACCCATCCCCACCGCGACATGGAGATTTTTTCCTATCTGCTCGCAGGCAGCCTGGCCCACAAGGACTCGATGGGAAACAGCCGGGTTCTCAAGCCAGGCGAAATTCAAATGATGCGGGCAGGGACCGGAGTCCAGCATTCCGATCCCGTCTATCTGGACGGTGAACTCCCTGTCGCGCCGAGCGCCGTCGCCGCTGCCGGGCACGTTAGTTTGATCCGCCCGGAAAAAGAATTCGTCACACCCCGCGCCTTGGACATCGGGGAAATCCCGGGAATCATCGAAGACTATCGCCACGCGGCGGAGAACGCGAAAGCCGCGGGTTTCGACGGGGTCGAGATCCACGGAGCTAACGGCTATCTGATCGACCAGTTTCTCCAAGACTCCACCAACAAGCGCAGCGACGAATCCGGCGCTGTCGATGCAGTGGCTTTCGGAAAGGCCGCCATCGCCAATCCCGACCTGGTCGAGCGCTTCCGCAGCGGAGCGCCGCTCAACCCGCCCGACCCGTCCACGTTTTATGGCGACGGATCCACGGGCTACACCAACTATCCATTCCTCGAAACCGCAATAGCCTAACACCATCATGAAAAAACCACGTATCCTCGCCCTCGGCGGCAGTCTCCGCGCTGAATCTTACAACCAGAAACTCGCCGCCATCGCAGCCGAAGGTGCGCGCGCGGCCGGAGCGGAGGTCACTCTCATCGCGCTGCGGGATTTCCGGATGCCTTTGTTCGACGAGGACCTCGAAGCCGAGGAAGGCATGCCGGAAGCCGCGCGGAAATTGAAAGCGCTCTTCGCGGAGCACGACGGCCTGATCATCGCCTCACCGGAATATAACAGCACGATCACCGCCGCCCTCAAGAACGCCATCGACTGGGTTTCCCGCGCGACATCGCCGGACGAACCGCCGCTTTGCGTATTGAGCGGAAAATCCGCGACCATCCTCGCGGCGTCGCCCGGCGGCTATGGCGGCTCGCGCGGCTTGGCCCAGCTCCGGCCGTTTTTGGTGAACATCGGCATCACCGTCCTGCCGGACCAAGTGACGATCCCGAAGGCGCACGAGGCCTTCGACGCGGCTGGAAATCTGACAGATCCTGCCCAGTCGACCGCGGTCAAAGGACTCGGAGCAAGCCTTGCGGCGAAACTCGCCTGATTCGGGCATGAATTTTCATGGCGGAATTTTCAAGACAGGCGCATGGTTTCCGGATGTCTGAACCCAATTCAGACACCCACAGCAAAGCCATCGGCTAAAGCAGTCCGGGACATCAGTGCTATGTTTAATTGAATTTTAAATTAAAGACTTGCAAAATATTCTTGATGGGCTGGGATAAGCTGAGATTTTTTTGAGTCGCTTTTGTCACAAGCCGGTGTAGGGTCACGTCGTTATGGCAATTACCACGAAACGTACTCGATTCTCCCGTCGCCTTCCTGACCATGTCACCGATGAGCTTTGTAATGTCCTTTCTGAAAAAAAGGTGTTCGGCTTTAACGATCTCTTCGAGCGCGTTTTCGCAAATCTCAAAGTGCGCAACGCCGTGAGCGGTGGCGAAGAAATGCTTCGCCTGCGTGCTTACGAAAAACTCCAAAACCTCGTGACCCGCGGTTTGGTTGAAAAGCTCGGCAAAGAATATAAGGGAACAGCTCGCGTGCACGAAGCATCGAGCGCCTATGCTGCGGCCCAAGAAGCTGCCGCACAGGAAGAGGCTTGATCGCCACCGGTTCTTTTGAAAAAACCCGCGCCTTCATCAGGCGCGGGTTTTTTTTCTACCTATTTCCGGTACCGCACCCTAAAACCACCGCGTCTGCCCCTTGATTCATGCCACAAGATTATCTTCCCGTTCTTTTCCAAGTCCTGATCGCACTCGGTTTCGCGATCGCGACGCTCTCGCTGAGCATCGTTTTCGGCCGTTCCGGAAAACGCAACGCCACCAAGGACAGCGCCTACGAGTGCGGCATGTTGCCCATCGGTGAAGGCGCTCCGAGATTCTCGGTGAAATTCTATCTGGTGGCGATGTTGTTCGTGATTTTCGACATCGAGGTCGTGTTCATGTATCCATGGGCCGTCCAATTCCGCGATCTCGCGGCTCAGGGCCCAACAGCTCTGGCGAGCATGGCGGGATTCGCCGGAATCCTGATTTTCGCATACGTGTATGCACTGAAAAAAGGCGCGCTGAACTGGAAGTCCTGAGCTGCGGCCACTGATTACGATCTTCGGATTTCTCCCCGAAATTCGGGAAAACTCCCGGGGAAATCCTGCGCGATTGGCACGAAACGGGCCTGAAGCCCCCCCCTGCTGCCAAACCCAATTTCTGTCGCGCAGCTGCGGCCGATTATTTCCAGAGCCATGGTTTTCCCGATTCAAATTCCCAATGACGCCCCGTTCAATGCGGAGCAACGCGCTTGGCTTAACGATTTCCTGTCAAAGTGAGGCGCTTGCCCAAGGAATGCGGGCGGACAACTGCATGACACACCGGCACGGATTGCGGAACAAACATACCAATCGGGGGAGATGCGGCACGATCACCCTGACGTCCTGGGTGGAGCGGTAACCCGGAGCAAGCCCAAGCGGCCGGAAAGGCGCTGCGAAAGTTCGCCAGCCGGTCACTTCACGTCCGATGCCTGCGATCCGCCGTGGATCTTCAGCAGCCGCTTGCCCTCTTCGAGCAGGAAGGCGGGATCCGAAAACGGCTCGGCGCCGATGTCCTGCCACAGGACGCGACCGGTCCCGTCGATGAGGAAAGTGCCGTGGAGCGGCTTGTTCTCGAAATCATCGTAGGCGCGATAGGAGCGGAACACGTCAAGCGCCGGATCCGCGACGATCGGGAACGGGAACAGGCCCTTGTCGGAATACGCCAGTTGCGATTGTTGCAACTCCCCCACCGGATCGGTGCTGACCGCGATCATCTCGATCCCCGCCTCGAGAAAACCGTCCCGCTTGGGTGCGAAGGCATTCAGTTGGTCGATGCAGTGGAGGCAGCCGTGGCCGAGATAAAACAACACCACGACCGGCTTTCCCTTGAATCCGGAAAGCGCGAGCGGGCGGCCCGACGAATCGGGCAGCGTGAAGTCGTGCGCCGGTGGGGGCGTCCAATCGCGCGGTCCGAGGGATTCCAGATCGGGCCGTAGGCCGACATCGCTCCGCGGCGTGGCGGCGACGCGCCAGTCGGGTCCTTCGCCAAACTCCGTGGCGATAGCGGCAAGGCGGTGGAAAGGCGGTGCCGACAAGTCGATGGCGGAGGACAGGGTTTTCAAGCGGGCGAACGCCTCGCGGGCGGAGTCGGTTTCGCCGCAGCGATGGAGAACCTCGACGCGGGCCGCGAGCGGCAGGGTCTGGTCGGGCGCGGCCTCGACCGCTTCCTTGGACAGGCGCAGGGCCTCGTCCTTCCGGCCAAGCCGGAGCTGGAGCCTCGCCATCGCCGGTTTGGACCGCTTGATGGCATCGAGCGCGGGATCGGGACGTTCTTCGAGGATCGCCCGGTGCGCCTCGAGTTCGGCTAGGAGTTCCTTGAGTTTCCGCTGGCGGTCGTCGAAGGGCTTGGCGGCGGCCGCCTCGGCCGCGGCGGTAGCCTTGGGGTCCTTCTTGTCCGCCTCCGCCGCCGCGCGGGCCTGGTTCCGGGCGGCCTCCTGTTCGGCTTCGACCGCGGCCAATCGGGTGGCCACCTCGTCGCGGATCCCGATCAGGCGCGGCAGTTCCCCCTTCTCGAAGCGGGCGATGCCGAGCAAGCGGAGCTGCTTGTTTCGCTCGTCATCCGAAGTCCCCGGATCGAGGTGACCCGCGTCGGCAAGGGCGATCGCCTCGTCCCAGAACTCGAATTGCTCAAGGGTTTCCAGCAGGCGCAAGCGGCCGAAGGCCACGCTGGATTTGAAGTTCGCGGGCGAGTTGAGCACGGGATGCCGCGGGTTGGCCAGCAGCCCCATCGCCACCGCGAGCGCCTCGCGGCCGTTGCCGAGCATCTGCCAGTTGCGGATCAGCCACTCGTTGTTGTGGACGTAATTGTGGATCTGGTCGGGAAGGACCCGGTGCTCCAGCAATTGCCGGTGATCGACCCGGGCGGAGGCCAACTGGTGCCAGGCGGAGTCGTCATAACGCCGCAACTTCGAGTAAATATGGCCCGGCATGTGCCACATGTGCGCGATGGCCGGAGCCGTCCGCGCCAGCAGCGCGGCGGAATCGAGCGCCCGCGCGGCCTTTTCCTCGTCCCACAGGTGGATGCGATAGTGGTGGGCGGGATGCATCGGGCGCTTCGCGAGGACCTGCTGGAGCAGGGTATCCACCGGTTCGTAGGAATTGATCGGGATTCCCATCCGGCTGAAGTGCCAGATGCGGCAGGCTAGGAACGCCTTGGCCTCGAGGTCGGCGGGATCGGCGTGGACGATCCCCTCCAGATCGCGGATCAGTTGCCGCCGCTTGGCGAGATCGTTGGTCCCGCTGGCGGTGAGGTAGGCATTCTGGGCATCAATCCAACGTTTGCCGGCCTCGTCCGCCTGCTCCCGGTGCTCGACCGCCTTCGCGATGAATCCGGCCGCGCGCTTCGGGTTTTCCCAGTTGGCCATCGCCATGCCCCAGTAGGCCATCGCGCAGCCCGGATCCCGGGCGGCGATGTGGCGGAAAGTGCGCTCGGCCTCGAAATACCAGAAGCCGTGCAATTGGCCGATGCCCTGGTTGAACCAGGCCTGGGCTTCCGGCCATGAACTCCGGATCGGGAAATCCACGTCGCCGGTGCCGGGAATGCGGTTGGCGAACTGCCGCGGCCCCTCGTTGAACGCCTCGCCCTCGTGCGAATGCCCGGCGCGCGGCTCCCCCGCCACCTCTTCAGCCAAGGCCGGTGCCTGGGTCAGGAGAAACGCGAGGTAGACGGCAAGCGGAAGACGCGGCATGGCGGGACGGAATACAAAGCAAGGCACGTCCTTACAAGCGCTGAAGGACAGCGCGATCTTTCATACCCGCGGGTTTCGACGGCGTGAGGGCGACAAATGGGTATGAGGCCTCGCGCGTTCACATTTGGCTGGCTGGCCAGCGCGTTTTTGGGCAGTTGTCGGCATGGCGCGACCGATCCGTTTCCAGTATCCCGGGGCAATCTACCCCGTGATGGCCCGCGGCGACGGCGGCAAGGCGGTGTTTGAGACCGATGACGACCGGAAATCGTTCGTATTCCGGCTGGGACAGGTTTGCGCCAGTCACGGCTGGCAGGTTCACGCATGGGTGCTCATGAGAAACCATTTCCACCTGCTGCTCGCAACCTGCCAAGCTACGTCAAAGGGAACGGGCCGGACTGGTTGGTGATGGACCGGGTGTTGCGCTCCTTTGAACTGGCGCAGGATGGCCGGGGCCGGCGGGCCTACGTCGCGTGGTCGGAAGCGAGGGCGGACAACGCTGGCGGCGAGATTGACGAAGAAGCGATGGCGGCGATCCGGCGCGGATGGTATCTGGGCAAGCAAACCTTCAAGGACCGGCTGTTGGAACTTTTGGAAAAACCAGGTCAGACCGGCGGCGGCACGCGCAACCGCACAGGCGAGGCATTGAAGGAGCATGGCGAGTCGGAAGCGGAACGCATCGTCCGCCATGTGGCGAAAATCCTAGGCCTGCCGTCCACGGCGGATGCCATGGCCAAGCTGCCAAAGAGTGATGAACGCAAGGTGGTGGTCGCCGCATTGCTGCGCGGCAGGACGAGCGCGGGCAAATCTTGGATCACCAGGCGGCTGGCCATGGGGCATCCCGGTTCGGTGAGCCTCAGATGATCGGCTCTTGCCGGAAATCCGGGGAACTGCCATCCACCATCTGTGCGCTTGGCAAAAGCACCCGATGATGCTGGTGGAACTAAGGGACGGTGGGATTTTCCTGCAACCGGCAGAGGCGCTGCCCGTGCGCGAGATTCCCGAGGAAACCTTGCGCGGCTGGATCGCGGAAGATGAAAAGGACACCGAGAATTTTTGGAGAAAGGCCGGCAAGGCGTGAAGATTTTCCTGGATAGCAGCGTGCTGCTTTCCGCCTGCGGATCGGGAAAATCGCTGTCCCAGCTGATCACGGAACTGGCCCCCGACCGGGGCTGGCGCTTGATTTCGGCCAGCTACTGCCGCGCGGAAACGAGTAAGAACATCGGAAAAATCGGCGCGGAAGCGGCCCTGAGATGGCCGGGCATGCAGGCCAAGGTCGAGTGGGTTCCCAATGCTCTTACCAGCAAGAAGCCGCTGCTGTTGACCGCCTCCAAAGAGAAGCCGGTGCTGATTTCCGCGCTGCCGGCCAAGTGCGAGGTGCTGCTGACCTTGGACAAAGGTGATTTCGGAATCGTGCTGGGAACGACGGTTTATGGGATGCGAGTGAGCACGCCACGCGATTTTTTGATCGGCGAGGGGTTCGGCTGAGGCGGCGGTTTGGAGCAAACGAACCGCGAATGGACGCGAATTGACGCGAATGATCGGGATGATCGCTGTTTTCATGGCTGGAGCACCTCCACGCGGTAGAATTTTCCAGAAGCGGTGACGGCGGGATCGGCGTGTTCCACTTCGATCCCTGCGCCGGTGACGCGGGAATTGGGAAGCTCGACCCAGGTGGATAGATCAGAGGTTCAGGCGATTGGTCAGGACCTGTTTCCTGCCGACAATGGATTCCAGAGGCAGGATCATAGTCTTCTCGATTACAACAAGATGCTCTTGATGAGCTTGCCGTGTTCGACCCCGGTGGGTTTGAGGTCCACACCAAGGACCCGCTTGGTGAGGCGGTCCGACTCGATGCCCAGGGTGTGGCATGCGGTCGCGATGAGGTCGCGCGGGTGCACCTTGTCTCCGACATCTAGCAAATTGAAGGCGAAGTCGTCGGTCTGGCCGTGTGAAGTTCCGCCCTTGATGCCGCCGCCAGCCATCCAGTTGGTGAAGCACTTGGCGTGGTGATCGCGGCCGTCCCCGCCCTGCGAGTAGGTGGTGCGGCCGAACTCGCCACCCCAGATGACCAGCGTGTCGTCTAACAGGCCCCGGCGTTTCAAATCGGTGATCAGGGCGTAACAGGCGCGGTCGGTGGCGCCGCACAACGCGTTCATGCCACCGCTGAGTCCGCCGTGGAAGTCCCAGCCGCGCTGGTAGATTTGGGTGAAGCGCACGCCGCGCTCGGCCATGCGGCGGGCCATCAGGCAGTTGTAGGTGAAGCTGCCGGGCTTCTTGGCGTCGGGGCCGTAGAGCTCCCAAGTGCTTTCCGGCTCGTCGGAAAAATCCGCGAGTTCCGGCACGCTCATCTGCATGTTGAACGCCATTTCATACTGGGCGATGCGCGCGTGGGTCTCGGAATCGCCGAGAGACTTGAAGGTGCGCTCGTTATGTTCGGCAACGCCGTCTATCAGGTTGCGCCGCAATGCGCGGTCCATGCCTTCGGGATCGCGCAGGTAGAGCACGGGATCAGCACCTGCCCGCAGCGCGACGCCGGCGTGTTCGGTGGGCAAAAACGAACTCGACCACAGGCGCGGTGTCACCGGTTGACCCGAAAGGCCGGGCAGCTGGGTGGAGTTAAGCACGACGAACGAGGGCAGGTTCGAGTTCATGCTGCCCAAGCCGTAGGAAATCCATGCGCCAAGCGCCGGCCGGCCGGGAAACATCGCGGCCGTATTCATGAGCATGATGGCTGGCTCGTGATTGATCGCGTCCGAGTACATCGAATGGATTGTGGCGATGTCGTCCACGCACTTGGCGGTCCACGGCAAGGCATCGCTGACGAAGCGGCCGCATTGGCCGTACTGCTTGAACTTGAACGGGCTCGCCTTGACGGTGAAACGCGAACTGCCGGCGGTCATGCCGCTGGGTTTGAAGTCGGCACCCAGAATTTCTTTGGGAATGTCCTGACCATTGAATTCTTCCAGGCGCGGCTTGTAATCCCACATGTCCTGGTGCGGCGGACCACCTGCCATGAAGAGCCAGATTACGCGCTTTGCCTTGCCTGTATTGTGAGGGGCGCCGAGCGAACCTTGGCCTTGGCCAGCGGCGAATGCACTGTCACTGCCGAGCAAGTGTGCCAAGCCCAAACCACCCAAGGTCGAGCCAGCTCGCCGCAGGAAGTGCCGGCGTGTGATCGCGACCTTCCACTCTTCCTTGAGGGCGCTGGGGATCGGCAGGTTCAAAACGGTGGGACCTTCGCCGTGATGGTCGGAGCAGGGCTGTTTGTGAGACATGAGATTACTTGTTAACGAATTCGTCGGTGTTGAGCAGGATGTTCGCGATGCCCATCCACGAAGCCACTTCGATCGGCGGCATTTCCGCCGGCGTCGGGGTGTCGCCTTGGGCCAGGAGTTTCTTGGCATTCTCTTCGGTGAGTTGTGCCTTCACCTTTGCGAGGCGGGAAAGATAGGAGGCGACTTCTTCAGGCAAAAGCGGACGCGACAAGACGCGCCTTGCCATGAAGTCGAGACGTATCTTCGGATCGGGCGATGCCTGCATGGCGTGGATTCCCAGCACGCGCGCCGCTTCGAGAAAGGTGACATCGTTCATCAGCGCGAGCGCGGCCAGAGGGGTGTTGGTGCGGTTGCGGCGCGCGCACGATGTCAGGCGGTCGGTGGCATCAAAGATGTCGAGCTCCGGGTGGACTGCGGTGCGCTTGACGAATTGGTACATGCTGCGGCGATAGAGCATCGGCCCGTTGTGGCGGTAGTAGATGTGAGTATCCGATGGGTAGGAGTTGGTCCAAACGCCGTCGGGTTGGTAGCCAAGAAACGAAGGGCCGCCCCGCTTGTTCGTGTTGAGCAAGCCAGCGGATTGCAAGGCGATGTCGCGCAGCACTTCGGAGTCCACGCGGTGACGCGGGCCATGTGACCACAAGCGGTTGCGCGGGTCTTTCTCGCTAGCCAACGGCGTGACCACAGCAGACTGACGGTAGGCCATCGACATCACCAGTTGACGATAGAGCCGCTTGAATCTCCATGCTGAATTTTTTGCTTCGCCTTCTTGGAAATCCACCGCCAACCAGTCGAGCAATTCGGGGTGGCTCGGGCGCTCGCCGACGATGCCGAAGTCTTCGGCCGACTCGACCAACGGCATGCCGAAAATTTCGTTCCAAGCGCGATTGACCGTCACCCGGGCGGTCAGCGGATTATCCTTCATCGTCACCCACTGCGCCAAGCCAAGCCGGTTCGCCGGAGTGCCCGGCGGCGGCTCGGGGAGGAAAGAAGGAGTTCTCGCATACACCCGCTCGAGGCGCGAACCGTAATCACCCCGCGAGATGACGTGGGCGAAGGCAGGTGTTGGTTTCTCGCGGCAAATCAGCGTGCCGGAGCCGAGCGTGCCCTCATACATCTGGGTCAGTGATTCGCTGACCTTCTTGCTTTCCTCTGGATTGTTAGCTCCCTGATAGTGGACCACCTTGGTCTTGGCGGAGAGCGCGTCCATCTCGGCCTGCGCTTTGGCCATCTGTTCTTTCAACGTTTTGACCTTGGTGCCGGCGGCGTTGTCCCAGGTAAAGTAGGCTTCGCGCGCGGCGTCTTTTTCAAAAGGCGTCCAGCTCTTGTAGTCTGGCTTGGTCGCGTGGACTTCGGCTAAAGGGGCAAGCCATGGCAGGCGGCCTATTTCGACGTCGGCCAGCGCACGCTGATAGATACGCACATCCAGCAGTCCGACCCCGCGGAGGGGATTGGCCGTGGCATCGGCACCGCCGCGGCGACCCAGGTTGAATGGGGTTTCGGTTTTCAACGAGCTAATCAGGCTGTCTTTGCTGACTTCCATTTCCACCGGCTTGCCATCGATGTGGATTTTAATGCCGGCAGCCTTGCCCGAGCCATCGTAGGTGGCCGAGACATGAGCCCACTCGGTACGCTGAATGGCGGGTTTGGACATCACTGAAATGGCGTCGTTCTTGTTCCAATCACCGAATAGGGAAAAGCGGATCCGCCCATTGGTGAGTCCAAGTTCCCAGCCACCTTTGAGTGTGGCTCCATCGACGCGCGACACGATGCCACCTTCCGCGGAACCCTGGCCCAGGGGTTCCTCGTTCCAACGCACCCAAGTCGAGACCGTGAAGGACTGGTTTTTCTCGAAATTGCCAACTTCCGGCGCTTGGAACCGGGTGTTATTGTCGAGGCGGAAGGAGACTGTTAGAAGTGGGTATTCATCCCATAAAGGAGGTGCACCCTCGAAGGTGTATTCCTTGCCTGAGACCTGGTCGCGGATGCGCTTGTCATGGCCAACACCCGTGCAATCCTCGCGGTTCAGACGGAAGCGGGCGGAGAGATCTTTCGGGTCGATATCTTTGGGTCCACTCGGGCCGGCCAGCCAGGCGGCCACCTCGGCGTCGGAGGCGGCATGCAGCGCATCGAGCTCGACCTGCGCTGTGGATTTCCGTAGTTGGGCTGCGTCGAAGGCAACGCGATCGGCTTCCGGCGGCAGCACCAGGAAAGGCGGCCAGTTGTCGTTGTCATTGTGGTAAGGCTTCTCCGCCACGTTGCCGAAATACGCCGACAATGCATAAAAATCCCGCTGCGTCATCGGGTCATACTTGTGGTCATGGCACACAGCGCAGCCACCCGTCATGCCCATGAACACGGTCGTGAAAGCCTCGGTGCGCTCGCGTTTGACGTTGACCCAAAGTTCCTGCGGGATCGTGCCGCCTTCGCCCGAAGCCAGGCCTGCTCGGACGAAACCGGTGGCGACCAAGGCGTCGAGATCACCGGCGGGCATCAGGTCGCCGGCGAGCTGCTCGGTGGCGAAGCGGTCGAAGGGCTTGTCGTCATTGAAGCTCTTGATGAGGTAATCGCGGTAGGGCCAGATGGCACGGTAGGGGTCCACGTGGATCCCGTGGGTGTCGCCATAGCGGGCGTAATCGAGCCAATAGCGGGCGCGATGCTCGCCGTAGGCTGGCGAGGCCAGCAGGCGGTCCACCACCTTGGCGTAGGCCGTGTCGGGATCCGCTGGATCAGCGGTGAAGGCGGCGACTTCCTCGGGCGTCGGCAGCAAGCCGGTCAAGTCGAGCGTCACGCGGCGAATCAAGGCGCTGCGGCCGGCTTCGGCATTGGGCTTGAGTCCGGCCTCGTCGAGCTTGGCCAGGATGAAGCGGTCCACTGTCGTTTTGCCCCAAGCTTCGTCGGAGACCTTCGGCAGCGCGGCCTTGATCGGTTTTTCAAAAGCCCAGTGGTCGCGGAATTCGGCACCTTGGGCGATCCAGTCGCGCAGCAGTTTGATTTGTGCCGGGCTCAGGAGTTTCTCCTTGTCCTGCGGCATCCTCACATCGGGGTCGTGCGATTCCACCCGACGGACCAGTTCGCTTTTGTCCGGGCTACCGGCGACGATGGTGCGCTCGCCGTTGTCACCGATATACGCCAGTGCCTGGTCGCGAATATCCAGACGCAGAGGCTTGGCCTTCGGCTCGCGGGTGGCGGTGTCCGGCCCGTGGCAGTGGTAGCAGTAGTTGGAGAGGATCGGCTGAATATCCCGGTTGTAATCCAACTTCGCCACGATCGGCTGAGTCTGAGTCGTCGCGGATACAGTTGCCGGTTGCTTGTCACACCCGGAAAAAACAGTGCAAGCCGCAATAACTGCCGGAAAATAAACGAATCGGCGGACAGGATGGCGCATACGATGGATGATGTATGGAAGGGCGACTGGATAGACAAGGGGCGAATTCCAGCGGGTAAGCGGGATGATCGAAGATCCTTCACGATGGGATAAAGAAAAATTTCGAGAATCAGGGTGTAGAGGGCGCCCCCCTCCGTTTCAGGGTGCTCGTTGAACGGCCGGAGTAAGGCTCATGCAATCGGGCGTCCATTGGACCTGCCTGCCCTTGTTCCCCATCACGACCTCCCCGACCGGAACCCTTCCGGCCGGGGAGGTTTCTTCCACGGATACGCTCAACGATCCCAAGGAGTCGGACACACTTTTTTATACGGTCCCGTGACCTGCAGCGGCGAGGCCGGATCCGTGCGTGAAGCCTGTAAGGCGGTGGCAGAAACGCAGCACGACGTGATTCTCATGGACCTGCGCCTGGGCCACGGTGAGGGGCTCGATCTGATCGCTGTCGTCGATGATGAACCTCGACGTTTCCCAGTCGGTATAGGTGGCGATGACGGCGGTGAGCGCCCGGCGACCGAGACACAGTGGCCGCAGATAGACCGCTTACGGGCGCGCAAATCAGGACCAAGGCATTGGGGGCAAGGGGCTTGAGCCAGATGCAAAAAAAGAGCCCGGCTCCAATTGCTTGGAGCCGGGCATATACCTGGCGACGACCTACTCTCACAAGACCTATCGTCTCACTACCATTGGCGCTGCGGCGTTTCACTTCCGGGTTCGGAATGGGACCGGGTGGTTCCACCGCGCTCT
>CAMDLP010000004.1 GCA_945901795.1 Akkermansia muciniphila
AGGCGATCTGGCGCGGATAGACTTTCAGCGTCACCGGCTCGCCGGCGTTGATCGCTTTCATCTGCTCTTCCAGCTCGACGATGCCTTGCGCGCCGGAGCCCGAGACCGCCTGATAGGTCGAGGCGATGACCGAGCGCAGGCCGAACGCCTGGTGCAGCGGGGCGAGCGCCATCAGCGAGATGATCGTCGTGCAGTTCGGGTTGGCGATGATGTTGCGCGGATGGTTTTTGGCGGCTTCCGGGTTGATTTCAGGAACGACGAGCGGCACGTCGGCTTCCATCCGGAAGGCGGAGGAATTGTCGATCACCACCGCGCCGGCGGCTGCGGCGGAGGGGCCGAATTCGAGGGAAATCCCGCCGCCCGCGCTGAAAAGGGCGATGTCGATGCCGGTGAAGGAATCGTGGGTGAGTTCCTGCACGGTGATTTCCTCGCCGCGGAAGATCATCTTTTTGCCGGCGGATCTCGCCGATGCGAGCAAGGTCAATTTGCTGAGCGGGAAATTCCGCTGTTCGAGGCAAAGGAGCATTTCGACGCCGACGGCGCCCGTCGCACCTACGATCGCTACATGGGGATGATTCATGGGATAAAAGCCGGTGTTTTTCGCCGGGGCGCGGAGCATACCTCCTTGCCGCCCGCTGGCAATCGATTCGTTTTCAATAATGTGTCCCGACTGTCTCAGTCGGGAGCGCACGGGAAACATCGGGTGTCGCTGAAAGTGGCGGCGGATGCCGTAAGGAGGGCGGACATTTTTGTCCGCCCGGACGATGGGGAGAGAAAGAGATAAGCTTCGCGATCCCGCTTTCGCCAGGCATCGGCCAGTGGACAAAAATGTCCACGCCCCCTATTTTTGCCTTCCCGGAACCATCTTGCGTCGCGCGACGGGGTGGTTTAATGACCCGTCATGCCCGACACCGTTTCATTTTCCTGCGCCCTGGTCACCGGGGCTTCCTCCGGCTTGGGCGAGGAGTTCGCCATTCAAATCGCACCGCGGGTCGGGACGCTGGTGTTGGTGGCGCGTCGCGAGCCCTTGTTGCAGGAACTCGCGGATCGCATCCGGGCCGGGTTTCCGCACGTCGCGGTGGCGGTGTTCGCGGTCGATTTGAACAACGCTGCCGAGCGCGACGCACTGGTGGCGATCTTGGCTGCCAGAGGGCTGCTGCCTGATTTGCTGGTCAACAACGCGGGGCTGGGAGATTACGGCGAGTTCATTTCCTCGGACTGGGGGAAACTCCAGTCGATGCTCAGCGTCAACATCGAGGCGCTCACGCATCTCACTCACGCGTTGGTCCCGGAAATGATCCGGCGCGGCGGCGGTGGGGCGATCGTCAACGTGAGCTCGCTCGCCAGCGTGATCCCGATTCCGGATTTCGCGGTGTATGCGGCGACCAAGGCGTATGTGACGAGTTTCTCGGAGGCGCTGCGGATCGAGCTGCGGGAGCACCGGATTTCGGTGCTCGCGGTGTGTCCGGGGCCGGTGCGGACGGAGTTCGGGCAAGTCGCCCGTCGCGGCGGAAACGCGGCGGAGATCCCGGCGAAGAAGTCGTTTTACGTGCCGAAAGGGCAGGTCGTCGCCGAGTCGCTGGCGGCCGTGGACCGCAAGTCCGCGCGGGTCTATCCGGGGCTGAAGACGGCGGCGGCGGCGCTGGCTTTATGCGCCTTGCCGATCGCGGTGCTGCGGTTCGTGCTGGGATTCCGGCCGCGGAGGAATGGGTAGAAGCGGGCTGCTGCCCGGATCACATGTCCTGCTTTCTGAACGTTTCGCATTCGCGCAACATTTTGCCGAAGTAGGGGGAAAGCTTTCCGCGGTGGTTTTCCAAGGCGGCGTTGGCGTTTTGGAAACACTCGACCGCCTGCTGCGCGTAGAATTTCTGCCGGCTCGTTTGGCCGGCCGCGCCCGCTGAGACGCTGAGTTCGTACAAATACTGGCCCTTGAACGAGTGGGCCATGAACAGCGATTCGTTGCCGCCTTGAATGGCGATGGCGTGATTGTAAAAGTTCAGCGCGGATTCCGCATCACCTGCCCAGCCGATGATTTCCGCGAGCTGGAGCGCCGCGCCCGGGTCGGTCCGCCAGCCGGGAATCGCGCGGACAATCCGCGGTCGATAGGCCGTGGCCCAGTATTCGCGGGCTTCCTGGCTCTTGAATTGATAGATGCAGTCTCTGGCGGCGGACAGGACTTTGCGGTCGATGCCCAAGCCGGGATTTTTTCGACCACACTGAGGAGTTGGTTGAAGCGTTGGGAAACCGACAGCTGCTGCGGGTGGTAAACCGGGACCCAGGCGGCGATGAGGGCTTGGGTGAGGGTTGCTCCGGCGAGCAGGATGGGAAGCGCGCATCCGGCGAGAGTGAGATTTCCGAGCATGCGGCTGCCGAAGCGCTCCCCGGGGCACGGGGTTTTCTTTGGCGAAAGGCGGTTGAGTTCCTCCGAGGATTGGACGCCCAAGCCTGTCACCGCTTTGGCAAGCGCGTCTTGATTGTGGACTTTTGCCCAGTAAATGAGGCGATATGACCCTCTCCGCCACTGTTCGTCCTTGGACTGCGAGAGCAAGCTCACCAGCTTGGAGACCGCTTCCGGGTCGCCTGCGGCATACTCGGCGACATGCGATTTGACCGCAGCGAGGAAATGGAGATCGGGACGGTTTTTTTCGTTTGGCGCCTCGGCGGTTCCGAGGGCTGGGATCGGCTCCACGCCCCACAGACCGCGGCTGATTTGGCCGAGAATGAGCGCTGCGACAAACGCTCCGGGAGCGGCGTGCAAAATACTTTCGAAGTTGGATTGGAACAACATCGCCAGCAGCCCGACCGCCGCCCACGAGGTGTTGGTCGCATCGGTTCTGTTCACAAAGCGCCAGAAACAAAGGATCACGGGGATGAAAATGAGCGCGACCATGGCGATGAGGGCCGGATACCCGAAATCCACCACCAACTGCAACGCCTCGTTATGGACCATGCCGGGCTCCACCGTCAGACCGTCCATCGCGTGAAAGACGTCCCGCGCGAAGCTCCCCGGGCCTCCACCCAACCAGGGGTGGTTCGCTGAAATCCGGGTGGCGGCATTCCAAAATCCCATTCTCACGTCGTCGGCATAGAATTCGCCCGGCCCCTTGCCGCGGCCGATCAACGGGACCAGCGAGCTTGCGAAAATCAGAACCAGACCCAGCAGCGAGACGGCTGGCAGCCAGGTGCTGATGGCCGACTTGGATTTCGAAAACGCCCGGGCGAGGAGGAGCGCGCAGGCAGCGGCGACCATGAAGGCGATGGCCAGATTCCCACCGCGCGAGAGGCTGAGCGGAATGGTGACGAGGGCGCAGACGGCCCCGGCGATGAAAACGGCCTTCAGCCAGAGGGGTTGTCGAGAACAGCGCGAGAGGAGCAGGCCGATCGTGCCGAGACAAAAAGCCGCGGAATAGCTGTAATGGGCGAACAGTCCGCAGTGAGGCGGCGCCGAGCGCTGAGGGTAAATGAGATTCCATTCCGGATCGCCCATCTGCCGCACCGAGCAGAACAGGTTGAGCATGGAAACCAATGCGAGGCCGATGAAGAGCGCGCGGGATTTGGCCGTGCCGGCCAGTTTGCCGATGAGGAAACCGGCGGCCACCAAGGCGAGCAGGGCGGAGTGGTTCGCCGTGGCCGAGACGTCCGGTGAGTGGCGCGCCCGGACAAACAAGAGCCCGAGCAGTAGCAGGAAACCGCCGGTGTGAAGCGCGCCGCCAGCCAATGCGAGGCGGTCCTTGCCGAGCAGTAGCAGACAGGCAGCGCCCGCAAGCAGCAGTCCCGGACCCCAGTTGATGAGATTGGTCGAGCCGCCCCACGCAGCCAGAGCGGGAAAGAGCAGGCCGAACGCGAGCACCCCCAAGAGCATCACGCCCTTACGGGCGATTCCTGAAAGCGTCCCGTGCCCTAAATTGGGTAGAGGGATCGCCATGAAAACGTTTATTTGGCGCGTCGCGCCACGGTATTACTCGCTACGCTTGTCGTGCTGGGATTGGCGGGCGTGCTAGCAGGTATAGCGGCTTTGGTGGCTTTGGTGGCTTCATTCTGCAGCACTATTTTTGCGAGAGCTTCGGATTCGATCCGTTGCAGTTCGATTTGCGTCGCCTGGTCTATGGCGTTTTCCGCGTTGTTATTACCTCCGCTGTTGCCCGGCGCGTCCTGGTCGCCATTGCCCCCGCCGTTGTTACCTCCGCTGTTGTTACCTCCGCTGTTGCCCGGCGCGTCCTGGTCGCCATTGCCCCCGCCGTTGTTGTCGTGATCGAAATCAACGCGGGTGGTTTTTTTTGAATTCCCGGGGCTTGGATCCTTGACGTGTTCTGGTTTATGATCGGCATAGGCTGGTGCCACGCAGAGGGCGATGACAGCGCTGATCAGGGGGAGTGAAGATAATGATTTCACGATTCGTATGAGTGATTGGATTAATCAGTGAGGGGGAGATGGTTAAAATTGAAAGGTGAATTCAACGTTCATGCGCTACCGACACGGTTGGTGGGGAACGATTGCAAGAATTTTTTTTCGAAAGGACGGAGTCAAAGAGCTTGGGGAATTTAGTTAAATTTACTATATTAATCATCAATGAATATTATAAGTTTTTAAAAATATTCTTGGCTAGTTGAATGTAAGGCGTAATGAATTCATCCCTCCGGCGTTGGCAGCAGGGGATACGGACATTCAGGCGACTTCCTCAGTCTCCGCTTTGGCGCGGAGCTTGGGGGCGATACAAGGGGGGCGTCCTTTCCCAGAAGAGTTGGAGTCGCTTCGCGGCGCAGATCAAGCGTTCGGTTTTTTGATCAGTGGTTGCCGAGGTCCACCACGAGATCATCGAACAAACCGTCTCCGCCGGTTCTGCCGCTGCGGTCGAGTCCGATGTGGCTCAATTTCCCGATCACGCTTCCATTCAGGATTTTCCTCTCGCTGAAAGACTTCTTCCCATCCGCAACCACGACATCTAACTCCACCCTTCCGCCGGCCAGGCGTTTCACCCCGATGCTCATCCGTTGGAGTTTCCCGGGCAGCGGATTAAATCCCATCCTGGTGTTATCGGAAAGCTTCTCGTGGGTATCAACCCGCTCGAAACGAAACGCTCCGGTTTGGTAACCGGGATGAAACAAGGCTCGCACATTTCCGATAGAGACACCCACATGATAGGTGCCTTGTCCGCCATCCTCGCCACCCAGGTTGGTGACTGCTTTCTCCAAGCGTTCCGTCGTCATCTGGAATCCATTTTTCAATGCTTGCAAGGCGGCGGTCTCGGTCGGCAAACCTTCCTCCTTCAGTCGATGCCTCGCTCCAAACTTCCGGCCACGCTTCGTTTCTTAAATCAGGCGCGCTCGGCGAGCGGCTTGTAGGTGCGGAGGGTGGCTCCGGTGTAAATCTGGCGCGGGCGCGAAATGCGGCTGTCGCGGTCGTCCATGACTTCCTTGAAATTGGCGACCCAGCCGGGCATCCGGCCGATGGCGAACAGCACGGTGAACATGTCCACCGGGATGCCGATGGCGCGCATGATGATGCCGCTGTAGAAATCGACGTTCGGGTAGAGCCTGCGGGAGACGAAGTATTCGTCGTGGAGGGCGATTTCCTCCAGCTTCTTGGCGATGTCGAGCAGCGGGTCGGACTTGTGAAGCTGGGCGAGGACCTTGTCGCACTGTTCCTTGATGATGACGGCGCGGGGGTCGAAATTCTTGTAAACGCGGTGGCCGAAGCCCATCAGGCGGCGGTTGCCGGTCTTGTTTTTGACCTCGTTGAGAAACTTGGTGCCGTCGTCGCCCTCGCGGTGGATTTCCTCGAGCATTTCGAGGACGGCTTGGTTGGCGCCGCCGTGAAGCGGGCCCCAGAGGGCGCAGACGCCGGCGGAGGCGGAGGCGAAAAGATTGGCGCGGCTGGAGGCGACCATCCGCACGGTGGAGGTGGAGCAGTTCTGCTCGTGGTCGGCGTGGAGCAGGAAAATCAGGTCGAGCGCCTTGACGATTTCCGGCTTCAACTCGCAGTCCTCACCCGGATACGAGAACATCATGTGAAGGAAGTTCTCGGTGTATTTGAGGGTGGTTTTCGGATAGATGGAAGGCAGTCCGTGGGCCTTGCGGTAGGAGAAGGCGGCGATGGTGCGGACTTGGGAAATCAGGCGCGCGGCGTGGCAGGGGAAGTGTTCTTCCCGGGCGTGGATGAGGTTGGGATGGTAGGAGGAAGCCGCGTTGATCATCGAGGAAAGAATCGCCATCGGGTGGGCGCTGGGCGGGAATCCCTCGAAGTGGTGGCGCATGCCCTCGTGGAGCATTTCGTTGTCCGTGAGCAGGCCGGAAAACTCGGCGAGCTGGGCGGCGGTGGGCAGCTCGCCGTAGATCAGGAGGTAGGCGGTCTCGATGAAGGTGCTCTTCTGCGCGAGCTCGGCGATGTCGTAGCCGCGGTATTGGAGGATGCCCTTTTCGCCGTCGATGAAGGTGATCGCGCTCTTGCAGGCACCGGTGTTGCCGTAGCCGGGATCGAGCGTGATGGCCCCGGTTTTGCTGCGAAGGGTGGCGATGTCGATTCCGACTTCTCCCTCAGTTCCTACAAATGTCGGCAGCGTGATAGGCTTGCCGTCGATGATTAATTCCACTGTTCCGTTCATGCGGCGGGATGCTAATCCGCTTTATTTCGGGAAGGCTAGCCTGCAATGCATCGATTTTTTAGCAATTTCATTCGCCTGCGTCCGGGTAGGAGCCGAGGAGTTTGACGAGCGAGCAGTGTTTGCCGAGTTCTTCGAGGGCTTCGGCGACTTTCGCGTCGTCGCAATGACCGGCGAGATCGACGTAGAAGATGTATTCCCAGTCCTTGCGCTTGGACGGCCGGGATTCGATTTTCGACATATTGATGTGGAATTGGTCGAAGGCCTGGAGCGCCTTGACCAGCGAGCCGGGCCGGTCGTGGATGGCGAAAAGAATGGAAGTGCGGTCGTTGCCGGTGGGCGGGCAGGGTTTCTCGCCGATGACGAGGAAGCGCGTGGTGTTGGTAGCGCGGTCCTGGATGGATTCCTCAAGCAGTGTGAGCCCGTACATTTCCGCGGCGAGCGGGCCGCCGAGCGCGGCGGCTCCGTGGGCGGCCTGGTCGCGGGCGATCTGCGCGGCCTTGGTGGTGGAGGAGACCTCGACGAGATCCGCCTCCGGGAAATTTCTCAGGATCCACGCGCGGCACTGGCCGAACACCTGCGGGTGCGAATAGAGCGTCTTGATTTCCGAGCGCGGGATCGCCGCCATCAGGCCGTTTTCGATGCGGAGCAGGATCTGCGCGCAGATGTGCAGCGGCGAGTCCACGAACAAATCGAGCGTGTGCGAGACCGCGCCTTCGGTGGAGTTTTCAATCGGCACGACGCCGTAGTTCGCGGCGCGGCGGGCGACTTGGTCGAAGACGTCGGAGAAATTCGGCTGCGCGGAGTAATTCACCGAGTGGCCGAATTTCTTGATCGCGGCCTGGTGCGTCCAAGTGCCTTCCGGGCCGAGGTAGGCGATGGTGAGATCGTCCTCCAGCGCGAGCGCGGCGGACATGATTTCCCGGTAAATCGCGCGGATGGATTTCTCCGGCAGGCGGCCTTGGTTCATCTCGATGAGCCGGCGGAGGAGGGCATCCTCGCGCTCGGGCGCGTAGATTTGCAGGTTGTCGCGCTTTTTCACCACGCCCACTTCATGGACGAGATCGGCGCGGCGGGAGAGGAGGTCGAGCAGGTCGTGATCGATGGTGTCGATCTGGCTGCGGATGTCGTCGAGATTCACGGGAGAAATGGGAAGTTAGGACTCGCTGGAGGATTCATCGCTCGCGGCGGCGGCGGGGATGCCGATCGCGCCGAGGGCGAGTTGTTGCTCGGGATCGGTGGCGGCTGCCGGGGCTTGTTCGGGCTCGGGCAGCTTCACCTTGCGGAGTTCCGTGGCGTTCGGCAGGTCGTCGATGGAGCGGATGCCGAAGTGTTCGAAGAAGAGATCGGTCGTTTCATAAAGTAGCGGGCGGCCGGGAAGTTCCGCGCGACCGCCGATGCGGATCAGGTCGCGGTCGAGGAGTTTTTGGATCATCCCGTCGCAAGCCACGCCGCGGACGGCCTCGATGGCGGCCTTGGTGATGGGCTGGCGGTAGGCGATGATGGCGAGGGTTTCCATCGCCGGGCCACTCATCCGTTCGGGTTTGCGGCCGGGGAAAAGCTGGCGGACGAAGTCGCCGTATTCGATGCGGGTGAAGACTTTCCAGCCTTTCGGGCGCTCGATGACGGTGAAGGCGCGCTGGCTCTCCTGATAGGCGTGGTTCAACTCCGCGATCGCTTCGGTGACTTTTTCTGCGGATGTCGCGCCGAGGGCGAGCAACCAGTCCGGCAGGGCGGGGGCGTCCTGTCCCTCTTCGGTTTCGCGGATTTTCACGTCCTCCGCCTCGGCGACGCGGGCCCGCACCAACCGGGCGATTTCCTCGGATGGCAGAGGATTTTGGGAGGCGATTAAAAGGGCTTCGACGATGGCGCTGAGCTGCATGGTGGGGCCGCACCTTAGGGGCCCGCGCGGGCATTTCAAGCCTCCTGCCTAAAACCTGACAAATCACTTATTTTGGCAGGGCGTGAAGTTTCCGCTTGATGGAGTGTGGATCACGGGCTAACCCACCGCGCTCGTCGCGTCGCCGAAATTTCATTTCGGGTAGAGCGGCGAAGTTTTTCCATCACCCGCATCCTCATCTCTGCGCCATGGCCGCGAAGAAAACCACCTCAAAACCTGCCCCCCAAAAGGGGAAAGCGAAGCCCGCCGTCAAGCCCTCGAAGCCCGCGCCCGCGGCGAAGAAGCCTGCGCCCGCGGCGAAGAAGCCTGTTGTCAAAGCGTTGAAGAAGCCAGCTCCGGCCGCGAAGAAACCCGCTCCGGCCGCGAAGAAGCCCGCTCCGGCCGCGAAGAAGCCCGCTCCGGCCGCGAAGAAACCCGCTCCGGCCGCGAAGAAACCCGCCCCGACAGCGAAGAAACCCGCCCCGGCCGCGAAGAAGCCCGCCCCGGCCGCGAAGAAACCCGCCCCGGCAGGGAAGAAACCCCTCGCCAAAGCGGTGAAAAAGCCCGCTCCAGCCGCGAAGAAACCCGCCCCGGCCGCGAAGAAACCCGCCCCTGCAGGGAAGAAACCCCTCGCCAAAGTGGTGAAAAAACCTGCTCCAGCAGTGAAGAAGCCGCTTGCCAAAGTGGTGAAAAAACCTGCTCCAGTCGCGAAAAAGCCAGCTCCGGTCGCGAAGAAGCCCGCTCCCAAAGCCGTGAAAAAGCCGGCTCCGGCCAAGAAAACGGCTCCGGCCAAAAAAACGGCTCCGACTCCAAAAGCCGCGCCTCTCAAGAAAACGGTCGCCGAGAAGCCCGTGAAAAAAGTTTCTCCACCTGTCAAGGAAATCGCCAAGCCGGTCGTCAAGGAAGTGAAATCTCCGAAAGCCGCCCCCGCCGCCGTCGCACCGGTCAAGGTCGAGGCTCCGGTCAAGCCGGTCGCGCCCGCGAAAAAGGTGCCTGCCACCAAGCCGCGCTCTTCCGTCGTTGATTTTCCCGCGCCTCCCGCTCCGGTCAGGCCGCCCTTCGTTCCGCCCAAGGCCGCGCCATCCCATTCGGACGGTCCGGTCACTCCGGGCAGCAACGGCACCCACAGCGTCACCTTCGTCCAAAAACAACGCCAGCGCCTTCTCGATCTCCGCGACGACCTCGTGGACGCCGTTTCCGGCATGGCCCGCGACACCATCCGCAACGCGCCGGAAGGTTCCGAAGCCTCCGGCAGCGGCCAGCATCAAGGCGACGCCGGCAGCGATGCTTATGACCGCGACTTCGCCCTCTCCGTCCTCGCGAAGGAGCAGGACGCGCTTTATGAAATCGAGCAGGCGCTCTATCGGATCAAGCACGGTTCCTACGGCATTTGCGAAATGTCCGCCCGTAAGATTCCCTCAGCCCGTCTCGAAGCCATCCCGTTTGCCCGGCTCACGGTCGAATGCCAGGGCCAATGGGAGAAGGAATATGGCAACCGCCGCTTCCGTCCGTCCAACGAAGTCGGCTTCAGCGGAGGCAAATATGCCGAAGATGAAGATTCCGAAACAGTTTCTCTTGACGAAGACGACGATTAAAGCAAAGTCCGCGCCCCACAAGTCATGCCACGCGAGATTATCATCCTAGAATGCACCGAAGCGAAAGCCGAGGGCAAGCCGACCTCACGTTACGTCACCACACGTAACAAAAAGAGCCTCCGTACTCCAGGTCGCCTCGAGAAAGTGAAATTCAATCACTTCCTCAAGCGCCGCACCCTTCACCGCGAACTTCGCTAACACCAGCTTCTGCTTCCCATGTCCGAGCCAAAAACTATCCAGCGCCGTATTAACTTCCGCAAGGCGAACCGTCGGATGACGCGTCGCCGTCACGACATCCCGGCCGATCAAGTCGTCGCCACCAACCCGGAGCTTCTCACCAAGTTCACGACCGAAACCGGAAAGATCCTTCCGCGCCGCGTCACCGGAGTTTCCGCGAAACTTCACCGCAAAATCAACAACGCGATCAAGCAATCTCGCGCGATCAACCTGCTTCCTTAATCGGTCGCTAAGATTCGTTTTTTAACAGAGCCAGTCCGTGAAAATCGGGCTGGCTCTTTGCTTTTCCAGCGTGTCGCGGGAGGAAATTGTTCCGCAACTTTTACCTTGGAGCTGTCCGTTTCACTTCCTACATTCCGCCCGGCACAAGCCTTTTCCCATGGCCCAAAAAGACTACACCATTCTCAACAAGCTCGGCATCCACGCCCGCCCCGCCGCGCAATTCGTCAAAACGGCCAATCGCTTCCAGTCCGACATCTTCGTCGAGAAGGATGGCGAGGAAGTCGATGGCAAGTCCATCATGGGCCTCATGATGTTAGCCGCCGGAAATGGCTCGATCATTTCCATCAGCGCGGACGGCGCCGATGCGGACGCCGCGCTCGAAGCGCTCGGTGACCTCATCACCCGCAAGTTCGAGGAGGAGTGAGCGTCCGTCGTTTACCTGTCACCCGGCGTGATCACCTGATAGCCCGCCGCGATGGCCGCTTGCGCCTGGTGTTGATCGTGGGTCATCAAGCGCTTGATACCCAGTTCTGCCATGGCGGCCAAGTGCATGCGGTCGAGGGAACGACAGTGAACAAGTGAAGCTTCGTGTTGGGTGATGGCGGTTTCGAAAAGGGACCCTTGGAGCTTCTTCCGTGAAAACGGCGCGCAACCGATAATTTCCATCAGGCGGTCACGAAGTCGCTGTGTCCGGGCTTCGCTCAATTTGCCCCCGAGAAAAAGCGTCCGGATTTGCACGCGCGCTTCCAGATCGGCCAGCGTCGACACCGCCACGGACTTTTCGGCGAGAACCGCCGTCCTCGTGGCTTCCGATTGAAGATCAGGCAGAACGAGTTTCAGCAAACTGCTCGTGTCGATGTAGATCATGGCAGTTGGCGATCCTCACGGTCCTCCAGCAATCCCGTGAGGCTGTCGAAAGCGACGTCCTTTCCCCAGAACTCTTCCATCCAGAGCCGCTGCTCCTCCGGATCGAACTGTTTCTTCGGAGCGCCCTCCTCCATTAGTGGCAACAATCTCGCCACGGGGCGACCGTCGCGGGTGATCAGAATCTCTGCCTCCGTCGCCAGCGCCCGCTCGGCCTCCGGCCAGTGATGCCGAATATCACGAATAGTCATCGTCCTCATGCTTTTAGTGATACATGTGTCACGCCGTGCGGTCAAATCGTCGTTCGGCTCATGTCCGGCAAGGTGTCCCGACTGTCTCAGTCGGGAGCGGAGCCTCGGAGTCCAACTGAGGCGGCCGGAACACCATCAACGTGACGGGCGGGAAAGCGCCTGGATGAGTTGCATGGCCTCGGGGAAATCCGGGCGCAGCTGGAGGGCGCGGGCGGCGGCGGATAGAGCTTCGTTTCTCTGGCCGAGGCGGGCGTGGATGGTGGCGCGGGCGTAGGGAATTCCGGAGTCGTTAGGATCGGCAGTCTCGCCCTGGAGCAGCGCGGCGATGGCCTCCTGCGGCTGGCCCATCCCGTTGCGGGCGAGACCGAGATTATACCAGGCGCGGGCGTATCCGGGATCGAGTTTCACGGTTTTCTCCAGCTCGGCAATGGTCTCGGCCGTCGTGCCGGTTTCGCTCAGGGCGAGCGCGAGCTTGTAGTGGTATTCGGAATTCTCCGGGTCGAGGCGGATGGCTTCCCGCAGCGACTTGACCGCGCCGGCGGAGTCGCCGGTGGTGCTGAGCAGGATGGCGAGATCGTGATGGAAGGGCGGGGAGCTCGGGTCCCATTCGATGGCCTTGCGCATCTGGCGGATGGCCCCGGCGTTGTCGCCGCGCAGCATCGCGAACTGGCTGAGCTGCATCCGTCCGGTCGGTTGGTCGGCGTTGATGTCGAGCGTGTGGACGAGCTCGCGGCCGGCGCGGGAGGCGAGATCAAGTGTGTCGCACAGCGCCCACGCGGCGGCGATGCGGACCGAGCGGACCGGGTCATCCAGCAGCGGTTGGATCGCGCTGCGGACGCTGGCGTTGTTTGCCCGGGTTTGTTGGCCGAGCGTGCGGACAGCGGCCTCGCGGACGAGCGGGCTTGCGTGGGCGAGCTGGTCTAGCAGCGCCTGGGTGGCGGCGGGGTCCATGACCCAGCGTTCCAACAGGTGGCAGGCGGTGGCTTTCCAGGCGGGGATTTCCTCGCTGGCGAGCAGCTTGATGAGCTGCTCGCGGGCGGCGGGATCTCCGCGGCGGGCGTTGGCGACGGTGAGGGCGCGGGTGCGTGACGGGCGGTCGGGTTTCTCGCCGTAGAATTTCCTGCTAGCCTCGATCGCCCAGTCCACGTCCTTGTCGGTGTGGCATTTGTTGCAGGCGTTAGGAACGCCGAACTCCTTGGTGAGTTTGGGATCGGGGATGCTGAAGCTGTGGTCGTGGCGCGGGTCGCGCTGCATGTAGGTGGTGACCGGCATGTGGCAGGAAACGCACTGGTTGCCGGTGCTGTCCGCGCCGTGGTGGCTGTGGGCGGTGGGATCGATGACGGGAGCCGTGGGGTAGTCTGGACGCGGCGCGGTGTGGCAGTTCATGCAGAGCTGGTTGCCCTGCACGATGTTTTTGTTGGAGTGCGGATCGTGGCAATCCACACAACGCACGCCGGCGTGGTGCATGCGGCTGGATAGAAACGAGGCGAACTCGTAGTTCTCATCCCGCACCTGGCCGTCGGGGTGATAGGTGTCCGTCTCGTCGGTGACGGTGAGGCTGAAGTGGTCGTAAAACGACTCGCCGGGAATGAGGTCGCCGGTGAGTTCCGCGCGGCGGGCGTGGCAGGCGGCGCAGGTTTCCATGACTTGGTCGCGGCTGAACTTGGAAATCGTCGGGTCTTTTTTGGCGTTGAGCGGTGGTTTCTTCTGCCACTCGACGTGGTCCTTCATCGGGCCGTGGCAGGACTCGCAGCCCACGCTCATCTCTGCCATGGTAGTGTGATAGCTGTTGGTTTGCGGCTCGTAGTTTTTCCGCAGGCGGGTGTTGTGGCAGGCGGCGCACATGGCGTTCCAGTTCATGCCCTGGCCGGTCCAGTGGCCCCAGTCGCCGGGGGCGCGCTCGTCTTCATTGCCGGAAACGTCGAACCATTCGTTATTGGCCGGGTCGAGGGTGACGTCGCAAGTCTGCATCCGGCCGCCGGGCGCGGGGATGAGGAACTGGCGCAGCGGGTCGTTGCCGATGACGCGCACGACCGGATAGGCGTGGCGCTTTTTATCGAGTCCCTGCGTGAGGATTTTTGCGAGTCCGTCGGCATCGACGAAGGCTTCCGAGGTGTCCTTGCCGTGGACGAGGGTTTGTTTCGGCTCGAAGGCCTTGTAGTCCTCGTCCTTGCTGACCACCCGCTCGGCTTGGCCGTGGTTGGAGGGATGCCATTTTTCAAACTCGGCGGCGTGGCACTTTTTGCAGGATTCGGAACCGGCATATTTGGCGTGGACCTCGTCCTCGGGCGCGAGCATGGGCGCGTTCGGATCGGCGACAGCGACCGGCTCGGGCATTGGGGCGGGGGAGTTGAAATGGCGGATGAAGAGGAATGCGGCAGCGACGGTGGCGACTGCTAGAGCAACGAGGGCGAGTGGTTTTTTCCGGATGCGCATGATCGGCTGGGATAAGGAGCGCGGACACTCCTGTCCGCGAGGTCAATGTGAAGAGAAAAGAGAGTCTGAAAAGGCTGATCTTTCACGTTTCATGGGCAAGCGGACAGGAGTGTCCACTCTCCTTATACCGGCGTTCCATCAACTGCATCCCTGGCTGGTGCCGCACTGGGTGCACACGCCGCAGGCACCCGCGCGGATGACTTTGTCCGAGCCGCAGTGCGAGCAGATGACGCCCATGTAGGCGCTGCCGAGCGCGCGGTTGACGCGGGTCTGGCTGCTGTCGAGATTGAGCTCGCGGACCGGGCGGTTGAGCGCGGATTGTTCCATCTCGGCGATTTCCGGCAGCGGCAGTTCGCCCTGGCCGTGGTCGGGCGAGGTGGCTTGGCGATAGCCCTGGATGAACTCACAGCCCATCCAGCGGAAGACGTAGTCGGTGATGCTGAAGGCGGTGGTCTTGCGGGTGTTGAGCGGGGCGCTGCGTTTTGAGCCGTCCCGATAGATGGCGACCGCCGTTGTAGCTGCCGTCGTAGCCTTGCTCGATGAGCGCCCAGGCTTTTTTTTCCTCGATGGTCTTGGCCTCGATGAAGTCCTCGATGTCCGGATGCCAGTCCTTGAGCGTGTTCATTTTCGCGGCGCGGCGGGTCTTGCCGCCGGACTTCACGGCGTTGGCGACCTAGTCGTAAATCCGCAGGAACGACAACGGTCCGGACGGCCTGCCGCCGCCTGATAGTTTCTCGCGGGAGGTGCGCAAAGTGGACAGGTCCGAGCCGGAGCCGGAGCCGTATTTGAAGAGCATGGCTTCGGAAGTCGCGAGGCGCATGATGTCCTCCATGTTGTCCTTCACGCCCTGGATGAAGCACGCGCTGGCCTGCGGGTAGTGGTATTGGCCGGGCGCGCGGCGGGCTTTTCCGGCCGCGGGGTCCCAGAACCAGGAACCTTCGCCGCCGTTCTCGCCGACGCCGTAGTGGTGGTGCAAGCCGACGTTGAACCACACCGGCGAGTTGAACGCGCCGTGCTGATGGAGGCACAGCCAGGTGAGGTCCTGGTAGAAATTCTCCGCGCTCGTTTCATCCGCGAAGTAGCCGTCGGCGAGTCCCCAGTCGGCGATGGTGCGGGTGACGCGGTGGATGAGCTGGCGGACGGATTGCTCGCGGCCGCCTTTGAGCGGGTCTTTGCCGAGGGACGCATCGCCATAGAAATATTTCGAAACGGCGATCTTGGTGGCGAGTTCGCTCCAAGCCTTGGGCACCTCGACGTTCTCTTGGCGGAACATCGCCTTGCCGCTGTCGTCCGTAATTTCTGCCGTGCGGTGATCCCACTCGATTTCGTCGAAGGGTGAGATTCCGGGCGTGGAAAATCGGGCTTCGAAGGCGAGTCCGGACGTTTTTGACAGCGGGCGGGACGGTGAATCGAGGGTGGCGGCGGGCGGGTTCATGGGTGAAGTTCGTCCCGCTATGAGTCATTCACCAACCGTATTTTCGCCCACCGGTTTCCCGTTCAAGGTCGCGCAAGTGGCCGGCTCCATCGCCGATCCGGCCGTCTATCAAGAGCGCGAGTGGGTGTGCGATCTCGGCGTGCTGCGCGAGATGTATCAGAAGCCCGACGGCGGCGTTGGCTTCCGATGCTCGGCGGAGCCGGAGGAATCCTATCTCGCGAAAGGCGGCGATCCGGCCCACACCGCGGGCCGCGTGTGCCTGTGCAACTCACTTTTGCGTTGCAGGAACAGGTCGATGCCGTCCACCAGCGCGAGCCAGCTGGCTTCGATAATGTTGTCCGAGACGCCGACGGTGCCCCAGGTGGTTTCGCCGTCGGTGGAGACGATGAGCACGCGGGTTTTGGCGGCGGTGGCGTCGTGGCCGTCGAGGATGCGGACCTTGTAATCGACGAGCGAGACGCCGGAGATTTCCGGATAGAACGGGAGCAGCGCCTTGCGCAGTGCGAGGTCGAGCGCGTTGACCACACCGTGGCCCTCGGCGACGGTGAGCTCGGAAGCGCCATCGACGGTGAGCTTCACGGTTGCCTCGCAGACCGGCGGGTGGCCGTCGCGGTATTTGCGGAAGGTGGTGTGGTATTCCTTGAGGTCGAAGGATTTCACGTAAGTCCCGAGCTCGCGGCGGATGAGGATTTCCAACGAGCCACCGGCGGCTTCGTAGGAGTAGCCTTCGTTTTCGAGTTCCTTGACGCGGCGCAGGATCGCGCCGGCGACGGGCGAGCCTTTCTCCAGCGGAAGGCCGAGTTCCTGGGCTTTGACGAGGATGTTCGACTGGCCGCTGAGTTCGGAGACGAGGATGTTTTGCGCATTTCCGACGCTGCCGGGGACGATGTGCTCGTAGCTGCGGGCGAGTTTCTGCACGGCGTTCACGTGCATCCCGCCCTTGTGGGCGAAGGCGGTGCGGCCGATGAAGGCGGCGCGGGCGAAGTGCGGGTTGTTCGACACGTCGTCCACGAAATACGACAGGTCGCGGAGCTGTTCGAGGTGCGGGACGACCGGCATGTCCATCTTGAGCTGGAGGATGGGGATGACGGAGGTGAGGTTGCAGTTTCCGGTGCGCTCGCCGTAGCCGTTGATGGTGCCTTGGATTTGGCTCGCTCCGGCTCTAACGGCGACGATGGCGTTGGCCACGGCGAGCTCGCAGTCGTTATGCGTGTGGATGCCGAACGGGGTGTCTGGCAGATGCTTTTTGACGGCCATGCAAATTTGCATGACTTCTGATGGAAGCGTGCCGCCGTTGGTGTCGCAGAGGACGAGGCAGGCGGCGCCACCGTCGGCGGCGGCCTGGAGCGTGGCGAGCGCGTGGTCGGGCGAGTCCTTGTAGCCGTCGAAAAAGTGCTCGGCGTCATACACCACCTCGCGGCCGTGTTTGACCAGATAGGCGACGGTGTCGCGGATCATCGCCTGGTTTTCCCCGACGGTGGTGCGGAGGACTTCCGTGACTTGGAGCTCCCAGCTTTTTCCGAAAATGGTGACGACCGGCGTCTCGGCTTCGAGCAGCAGGCGGACCTGCGGATCTTCCTCGACCGGTGTGTCCGCGCGGCGGGTGGAGCCGAACGCGGCGAGCTTGGCGTGCTTGAGTTTGAGGTGCTTCGCCTCGCGGAAAAACTCGATGTCCTTCGGGTTGGAGCCCGGCCAGCCGCCTTCGATGTAGTCGATGCCGAACTCGTCCAAACGCTTGGCGATCCGCAGCTTGTCGAGGCCGGAAAGTTGGAATCCTTCGCCCTGCGTGCCATCGCGCAGGGTCGTGTCGTAGAGAAATACAGGTTTGGAGCTCATCGGCAGGGGCGCGGAACTTAATGGCCGCCGCGCGGATGGGCAAGGGAGAAGCGCGGGGGCGTCAGGGTTGGGGGAGGCCGGGGCGGAGCGGCAGGCATTCATGGTTTCTCGTGGTGAAAGATTTCATCTGGAAATATCGTTTGGGGAGCTTGCCGCTTTGCAACCGCTGAATTTTGAAAATGACCGCTTCACGACCATCCTCGCTCCCCGGAATGTTGCCGCTTCTTTTGAGCGGAATGGCGCTGATTGCACCGGTCTCGGCCGCCCCGGATTTCGTTCACGAGGTCGCGCCGATTTTGAGAAAGCACTGTTCCGAATGTCACACCGACACCAAGAAAAAGGCCGGACTCTCGATGAATGACGAGGCGTCGTTCCGGGAAGGCTCGGAAAACGGCCCGGTCATCGACGCCGCGCACCCTGAAAAAAGTCTGATGCTCGAACTGATCTCGTCCGATGACGAGGACCTCCGGATGCCGCCGAAAGGCAAGGGCCTCAGCGACCCGCAGGTGGAAATCATCAAGGCCTGGGTGCTCTCCGGGGCGAAATGGGAGCCGGGTTTTGCATTCAAAAAGCCGGCCTACGAGCCGCCGCTTCGCCCTCGGAATCCCGAGCTTCCGGCCGCCCGCGACGGCCGAGCCAACCCGATCGACCGGATCATCGACCACTACCTCGCCGAGAAAAAACAGCCCCGGCCCGCGCCGCTCGACGACACCGCGTTTCTCCGGCGCGTCCACCTCGATCTCGTCGGATTGCTTCCCTCGGTGGAAGCCATGCGGACTTTCACCGCCGACCGGGCACCGGACAAGCGGGCCCGCCTGGTGGACAGCTTGCTCGCGGACAAGACCGCCTACGCCGAACACTGGCTGACGTTCTGGAACGACCTCCTTCGCAATGACTATGCCGGCACCGGCTACATCGACGGCGGCCGCAAGCAGATCAGCGGCTGGCTCTATCAGGCGATTTACAACAACATGCCCTACGACGAGTTCGTCCGCCAGCTGGTCGCGCCGAATCCCGAGAACGAGGGTTTCGCCAACGGCATCAAATGGCGTGGCAGCGTTTCCGCGGCGCAAATCACCCCGATGCAATACGCCCAGTCGGTCGGCCAGACCTTTCTCGGCATCAACCTGAAGTGCGCGTCCTGCCACGATTCATTCGTCGACCGCTGGAAGCTCAGCGAGGCGTATGGTCTGGCGGCGATCTATGCGGACGAACCGTTGGAAATGTTCCGCTGCGACAAGCCGACCGGCAAGACCGCCGTCCCCGGCTGGTTGTTCCCGGAACTCGGCACGGTTGACGCCAGCCTGCCGAAGGCCGGGCGCTTGAAACAGCTAGCGGCCCTCATCACCCATCCGGAAAACGGACGCACCCCGCGCGCCATCACCAACCGTCTCTGGCAGCGTTTGATGGGACGCGGCATCGTGCATCCGGTGGATGCGATGCAGTCGCCGCCGTGGAACGAGGATCTTCTGGATTACCTCGGAGTGCACCTCGCGGGAAACCAGCAGGATTTGAAAAAAACGCTGCGACTGATTTGCCTTTCGGCGGCCTATCAATCGAAGTCCGAGTCGTTCGAGGAGATACCGCGGGAATCCAACTATGTCTATCAAGGCCCGCGCCCCAAGCGGCTCACCGCCGAGGAGTTCACCGACGCGATCTGGCAGATCTGCGGCACCGCGCCAGGCAAGATCGATGCACCGGTGAAGCGCGATGCGTCCGCCACCCCGCAGCCGATGGTTCGCGCGGCGTTGTTGAAATCCGACTTGCTGATGCGCACGCTCGGCCGGCCGAACCGTGAACAGATCGTGAGCACCCGGCCGAACGATCTCGCGACCTTGGAAGCGATGGATCTCAACAACGGCGCGATCCTCGACCAGCGCCTAGCCGAGGGCGCGCAATCGTTGTTAGCCAGGAACCTCGCTTCTTCCGCCGATCTCGCCAAATACGTCTGGCAGGCCGCGCTTTCCCGGGATCCGACGCCGGACGAGCTCAGGCTCGCCGTCTCCCTGCTGGGCGCGAAGCCGGAAGCCGCCGCCATCCAGGACTTCTTATGGGGAGTCTTCATGCTGCCTGAATTCCAGATCGTCCGTTGAACCACTTCCTGAACTAACCGCCATGCAACCGCTCCAGCTCGACCCCGAACAGCCCCGCCGGGATTTTCTGAAAAAACTTTCCGCCGCCTCCATCGCCGCGCTGATGGCCCGCGCGCCCCGCGCGGCGGCGGAGATTGTCATCCAGCCGAAGGCCACGGCGGACGCCTGCATCCTGCTGTGGATGGGCGGCGGCATGGCGGCTCCGGAAACCTTCGATCCCAAAGCCTATCAGCCGTTCGTCAAGGGCGCGCCCGTTTCGAAAATGTTATCCACTTTTCCGAAAATCGATACCTCGGTGGACAATATTAAAATCTGCCAAGGCCTCGAAAATATTGCCAAAGTGATGGATCGCGCGACTCTTATCCGCTCGGCCGTGCAGCCGGATCTCGGGACGATTCTGCATTCCCGCCATCAATACCACTGGCACACCGGCTACGTGCCGCCGCAAACCGTCGCCGCGCCACACATCGGCGCGTGGATGGCGAAGGTGCTCGGCCCGCGCAATCCCGTCATGCCGGCCTTCATCAACATCGGCCAGCGGCTCGAAGGCCACGGCGAAAGCGAGGAACTCAAAGCCTTCACCACCGGCGGATTCTTCGGTGCGGAGTTCGGGCCGATGAATCTCCCCTTCCCCGGCGAAGCCAAGCTCGCCGTGCGCCCGCCCAAGGGCATGGATCCCGGACGTTTCGCCAACCGTCGCGCGTTCTTCAAAAATCTCATCGATCGCAATCCCCACCGCGATCTGATTTCCGACTACCAGCAAGAGTCGATGCTCCGCTCGCTGGACAGCGCCCACAAACTGCTTTCGGCCCCCGAGGCGAAGGCCTTCGATCTCGATCTGGAGTCCAAGGAATCCCGGGCGGCCTATGGTGACAGCCACTTTGGCCAGGGTTGCCTGTTAGCGAGAAACCTGGTGGCGAACGGCGCAAGATTTGTCGAGGTCACGACCGAATATGTGCCATTCCTTCATTGGGACACCCACGCTGACGGACACGCGGTGGTGGAGCGGATGCACCGCGAAATCGACTCGCCAATCGCCCGCTTAATCCTCGATCTGGAGGAGAGAAACCTGTTGGATCGCACGCTCGTTATCATCGCCTCCGAATTCAGCCGCGATGCGATGATCGAGGGCGTCCCCGGCTCGAAGGCGCAGGATCAATCCAACGCGAAGTCGGATGTGCTGTTGGAGCCAAAACACTACGGCCTGCACCGCCATTTCACCGGCGGCTCGTCGGTGGTGATGTTCGGCGGCGGAATGAAAAAGGGCTTTGTTTACGGCTCCACGGCAGACGAGCGCCCGTTGATCGCGACCACGAACCCGGTTTCCATCAGCGACCTCCACGCCACGATTTTCACCGCCATGGGCATCAGCCCGAAGACGATGTATGAGGTCGAGCAGCGTCCGTTTTACGCGACCGAAGATGGCAAGGGAGTTGCTGTGAAGGAAGTTTTTGCTTGAGGGATTCCATCGCCCGCTGGCGGGGGTGTTTTTTCGGACTGCGGTGACATGTCCTGCCCGTTTGCCACTGGCCGACATGTCGGCCAGTGGCAAAGCTCCGACATGTCGGAGCAGTCCATACGGCGGCCGTCCTTAGGGTTTCGGCGTCTCGATGTGCTTGAAGAGGCGGAACAGGTCGCTGTTGGAGGTGAAGATGGTGGTGGTGTCCTTGCCGAGCGTCTTCTGATAGGTATCGAGGGTTTTGACGAATTGGTAGAAGTCCGCGGCGGAGGGGCTGGAGTTGTAGGCGGAGGCGTAGATGCCGGTGGCCTGCGCGTCGGCCTTGCCTTTGATTTCCTGCTCCTTGCGGTAAGCTTCGGACTGGATGGAAAGCAGGTCTCGCTCTTTGCGACCGAGGATTTTGGCGGCCTCGCCGGCGCCTTCCGAGCGGAAGCGGTCGGCGATCTGCTCGCGCTCCGAGGACATGCGCTTGTAGATTTTATCGATCACGCCGGGTTTGTAATTGATGCGCTTGAAGCGGACGTCGAGCAACTCGATGCCCCAGGAGCGGACTTTCGGCTGGGCGGCTTTGAGGATTTGCTCGTCGAGTTTGTCTCTGCCGAAGCGGATCGGCGGGAGCTGGCCGAGGTTGGCACTGGCCGCGGCGAGTGCTTCGTCACGGACGGGCTTGCGGTCTTTATCGCTGCGGATGACCTCGATCAAATCGTGCGAGGCGATGACGTTGCGGGTTTCGCTGCCGATGATGTCGTCGAGCCGGGAAAGGGCGCTGCGCTCGTCGCGGAGTTTTTCGAAATAGGTCTTGGGGTCTGAAATGCGCCAGCGGGCGAAGTTGTCCACGGTGATGTAGAGCTTGTCGCGGGTGGGCATTTCGGTGGCGGGGCCGTCCCATTCGAGCATCCGCTTTTCGATGCGGTTGACCTGCTGGATGAAGGGTTTTTTCCAATGCAGGCCGGCTTCGTTTTTCGCGGGGTCCGAGTTGATCGGATTTCCAACGGGTTTGCCGAACTCGGTGATGAAGACCTGCTCCGTTTGGTTCACGGTGAAGGCGCTGCTGGAGATGATGATGACGCCGACGAGGGCGATGAGGAGGATGGAAATGGTTTTCATGGAATTGGAAAGTTAGAAACGGATCACTTGAGGTTCATGAGCGGGAGGAACTGTTTGGCGTCCTCGTCGATGATGATTTTCGAGCCGAGCTTGGGCAGCACCTCGTTCATGGTTTCCAGATAGAGACGCTGCTTGGTGATGGCCGGGGCTTTGTCGTATTGGACGAGCAGTTCCTTGAAGCGGGCGACGTCACCCTCCGCCTCGTTGATGCGCTGGACGGCGAAGCCCTCGGCTCCGGAGATCCGCTGGTCGGCGAGTCCCTTGGCGCGCGGGATGACTTTGTTATACTCGCCGTTGGCCTCGTTGATCATTTGCTCGCGCTCCTGCTGGGCGCGGTTGACCTCGTCGAAGGAGCGCTGCACCGGGCCGGGCGGGTGGACGTTCTTGAGTTGGATCTGCTCGGCGGTGACTCCCATGTTGATTTTTTCCAACAGAACCTTGAGGCGGATGAGCGCCTCGGTTTCGATCTCGGTGCGGCCGATGGTGAGGACCTCGTCCACGGTGCGGTCGCCGATGACCTCGCACATCACGCCCTCGGTGAGATCGCGCAGGGTGGAACCGGGGCGGCGGACTTGGTAGAGGTAGTCCTGCGGCGAGGAAATGCTGTATTGGAGGATCCACTCGACCTGGGCGGCGTTGAGGTCGCCGGTGACCATGTCGCGCTCGAGCTCCGGAGACTCGCTGGCTTGGTCCGGATTGGTCGCGCCGCTGGTGGTGAATCCGAACTCGAGTTTCAGCTGGCGGCGGACCGGGACGATGGTGGCGGTGTCGATGCCGTAGGGCAGCTTGAAATGCAGGCCAGGCTTGGCGATTTCCTTGAATTTTCCGAAGCGCTCCACGACCGCTTCCGACTCGGGACTTACGGTGTAATAGCTGGAAAACAGGCCTATCAGGAGAAATACACCCAGCGGCGCGAGGATCAGCCACTTGGGATGGAAGTTCAGCTTCGGGCGCGGGAAATCGATGGTGTTGTTGAACGGAGGTGGCTTCATGATGGGGCTCGAAAATGTCGAAGGCCGGAGGCTAAGGATAAAACAAACGATTAGGAACCTTGAAAATTCATCGATGATTGTAATCGGCCGGATCTAAGCCAGGCCCGGCGAGCGGAATTTATTCCACACTTCCTGATGATTCGCTTTGACGGATTATGACAATCACCATAAAAAAATCCGTCGTTGCCATTATGAAGTGCCCGCGTTGTGTCCAGCGAATCCACCGAGCTGCGGCGTCCTGCCCGCATTGTGGATTCACGCTCGCTGATGCGGACGCGCGCTTCGGCGCGGAGGAGGTGAGAATCCGCTGTCTGACTGACAGCGCGGGCATCCTCCGCCGCGGCGACCGCGAGAAGGTCGAGCTGGCGATGGAGAAAATCACCCGCCGCTTCCCGCAGGTTTTCGTGGCGATTTATACCGGCTCGCTGGGCGAGGTGGCGAACATCCGGCAGTTCGGTTTCTGGCTGTTGAACCGCTCGGCCTTCGAGGACGTGCCGGTGGAAAAGCCGAACGAGGCCGGCATCCTCATCACCATCGATCCCGAGTCCAAGGCAGCCGGGATGGTTTTCGGTTATCTGCTCGATCCGTTTCTCGAAGAGTCGGACACCTTCGAGTGTCTTTCCCGCGCGCACGCCTACTGGCTTGAGGGGCGCTACGCGGAGGGGATTTTGAGGGCGCTCAACCACCTCGACGGGATTCTCCGCAAGCGCAGCCGCCAGGCCCGCCGCGATCCGGAGCACTTCGAGCGCAAGGTCATGCCTCCCACGCAGATGGGCGATCTGGTCCGCCGCATCCGGGCAGGTCACCGCCCGGTCGTCCAACAGGAAGAAACCTCGGAGGTCGTGTCGTGAGGTTTTTGCCGGTCATCGCCACGGCCGTTTTCATTGCTGACGCGCATGCCCTCGTCGAGCCGGCGCTTCCGGTCTGGGGCCTCAAGGAACGCGCCGAAATGGAAGCCACCGGCTGGATTCCCGGAGCCATCCTGCTAACCGACGCCCCCGTGCCCGACGAGCCGGCGCATGCCGCCCCCGAGCCGCTCCAAGTCGAGCAACCCAAGCCGGAGGAAATCGCCGGAGACCTCAAGCCGTCGTCCGACATCGCCGAGAAATTCCTGCCCGCCTATTTCGCCGAGCGCCCCAAAACTTTCCTCATCGATCCCCAGGGCCTGCTCTCCCCGGCCGACTACCGGGACCGCCTGAGCTTCCTCAATTACCACGCCAGCGACTCGTCCATCGACCTATTCGTTTACGTGATGGGCGGCGACCAAGAGATCCCCAGCGATGTCCGCGAGGAGGAAATGATCGAGCGCTTTTTCTCGGAGGGCCGCCCCGCCGCCATCGTTTACTACTACCTCGGAGCTCCGCAGCGCTCGGTCGTCTATCTGAGCCCGTCTATCACCGACTCGATCTCCGCCGCCGAGCAACACCGCGCGCTCGAAAGCTCGGTCATGCAGGCGTTTGAAAAAATCAGGCCCGCCGAGCAGATCGAGAAATTCCTCGTTCAGATGTCCATCCGCATCTACTGGATGGAGCGGATGTTAGCCGGTGGGTCGGTCGTCAGCGATGCACCGATGCATGCGGTTTCCGCGGTTGCCGTGCAAAGCGCCGCGAAATCCGCGAAACTTCTCCACCTGCAGGAACTCGCTTTCAAGTTTGCTGCTCCCGCAGGCATGGTCCTCGGCACCATCGTGCTCGTCGTGGGTTTCAGTCGCTGGTTGCGCCTCGGTGCCCGCTATCGGTTCCCGGATTTCGAGGTCGAGCCTCGTCTCGGCGGAGCACACGCCGCCGGAGTCGGTGCGGTGATCTCCTTCGCCAGCGCCGCCGTGCCACCCGCCTCGCAGCGGGACCAGGTCCCGGATTATTTGCGCCGGGCGTGAGGTTCGACGCGGCCGCCTCCGTCCGCACGATTGATCTTTATCCATGCTCGGGTTTCCGCGAGCTCGAAGTCTTCCAACTCAATCGGCGAAGGGCTGACCTCCCGTGAAATCTCCGTCCGGCTCAATCTCGGCCCCTCCACCGTGGACAGCTACCGGGCGCGGATCAAACAGAAGCTCGCCCTCAAAAACGCCGCCGAACTCTACCAGCGCGCCGCGCTGTGGGTCGCCGCCCGCGAGGCCTGAACAAGGAGCGGGGGCAGCTTGCCTGGCGTAGCCTTCCTGACCGCCGTAGTTTTATACTGCCGCGCATGAGGATTTGTGGAAAAGCTCGGGCAGAAAAGTGGCTGGCGCGTCTCGCGCCAGACCGTTGCGGAGGCGTCTTGCCTCGCGCTTCTCAGGTCCGGGCGAGACGCCCGGACAACGGACTGTAGCGAGACGCTCCAGCCACGTTTCCAAAAATGATGACGCGCGACAGTATAGCAGAGGAGGTGGCGAAGACGGATGTCCGCCGATGCCCATGAGGGGCCAATGATCTGAGCCCAGTACTATGCATTGTCACCTCATGGGCAGGGCGAACACGTTTCGCCCCTCCATGGGCATCGCGTCGGCTCCGCCCGCAGGCCACCGTCGCTCTCGCGGCTTCGACGGCTTGTCCGCGGGCTGCTGGTATGTGCCGATGGATTTTCAATTGTTCTCCTTGTTGCTGGGCTGCCTCTGGCTGGCAGGAAGCATGGGCGATGGAGTCGAGTGGGGGAAGGCGACCGGTTTTTTCCTCGTGGTCTCGCTCGCTCTCTCATCATTATTTTACTTCAACCGGGATTCGGTTTGGGATGTCTGGGCGCTCTATTTCTTCGGGGCTTACGCCCTCGGTGTGCTCGCTTATTGGGGGGCGGGTCGGAAGAACGCGGGCTTGTGGTTCCTGGGCATCGCCGTGGTGGTCGGGGCGGGCTTGTGGCTTGAATGGCGTTCCCGCATCGCTGTCGCGCTGCTGACTTCGCTGGCACTCGGGCTGGGACAAAAATATGATTTTCTGAGCCGCTGGCCACGATCGCGCCTGATCGGCTGGCTTGGAGAAATTTCCTACTCGGTCTTCCTCGTGCATTTTTCAGTTTGCCTGGTGATCAACGGCCTGTTCGCCCGCTTTGCCGGTCATGGCCTTTCAGTCAATGCGGTGGGCATGCTTGTCGCCTGGGGCGCCAGCATCGCCGCGGGCGGGCTTTTTTACCACTGCGTCGAAAAGCGGGTCCGCTTGATGCTGAAAAAGGAAAATCGAAGGTAGCCGTTGACCACGGGAAACGGGGTTAGGGTGCAAATGACTCAGACCGTGGCGAGTTTTGGAGCAGGGAGGATTTCTCTTTGGATTTGAGGGCCTTTGTCGGCGAGGGCTTTGCTTCCGACTGAAACAGTCGGAACACATTCCGGGTGCAAGGCGCTTGCATGGCGGCGTTTAACGGGGGAAGTTCCGGCATGACCGATTGGGAAAACCGTTATCAGGCGGGTGACATGCCGTGGGAAAAAGGCCAGCCGTCGCCGCCTTTGTTGGAGCTGCTGGAAAAATTTGAGGATTGGGGAAGCGGGCCGATTCTGGTGCCGGGCTGCGGATTCGGGCACGACGTGCGGGCGTTGGGCGTGCTGGGGATTCCGGTGGTGGGGGTGGATCTGGCGCCGACGGCGGTCGAGCGGGCGCGGGAATTTCCGGGGACCGGGATAGAGAGTTACGAGTTGGGAAATTTCCTCGATCCGGAATGGCGGGTGGGGCGGGAGTTTTCGGCGATCTGGGAGCACACGTGTTTTTGCGCGATCGATCCGGGTGACCGCCAGCGCTACGCGGAGGCGGCGGCGGGTTGTCTGGCGGAAGGCGGTTTGCTGGCGGGGGTGTTTTTCCTGACGCCGTTCGATCCGGGCGAGGAGGCGGTCGGGCCGCCGTTCGCGGTGACGGTGGAGGAGCTCGACGCGTGGTTTTCGCCGTGGTTCGAGCGGTTGGACGGTTGGGTGCCGCAAGCGGCGTTTCCGGGACGGGCGGGGCGGGAATGGATCGGACTATTCCGCAAAATCGCACAGCCATGAGTTGCGCGAAAGACAGGATGCCGATAGCTTGCCGCTCCACCTACACGATGAAGTTAACATGGATTTTCCCGATGCTGGCGCTGCTGCCGTGGTCCGCCATCGCCCAGGACGGCCGGGCGTATGTGAATGACCTGAAGGCGCCGGAAAGCCGCAAGGACCTGGAAACCATCCAAACGGCGGTGGGCGACGCGCTGCCCAATGCGCGGGCGGCGACGGTGTGCATCGAGATCAAGGAGGGCTCGGGGACCGGAGTGATCGTCTCGGCGGACGGGCTCGTTCTAACGGCGGCGCACGTGGCGACCGGCGTGAAGCAGAAGGTGACGGTAATCCTGGAGGACGGCACCCGGCTGAAGGCGGAAACGCTGGGCCTGGTGGCTGACAAGGACGCGGCGATGATCCGGATCACGGAGCAGGGGACCTATCCGTTCGTGGAAATCGACCGCGCGGAAACGACCAAGCTCGGCGACTGGGTGTTCTCGCTGGGGCACTCGGGCGGCTTCGACAAGGAGCGCGGATCGGTGGTGAGGCTGGGCCGGTTAGTGCGGATCGCCAACTCGACATTTCAATCCGACTGCATGCTGATCGGCGGCGATTCGGGCGGGCCGTTGTTTGACCTGACGGGGAAACTGGTAGGCATCCACTCGCGGGTCGGCCAGCAGATGCAGGTGAACATGCATGTGCCGATGACGGAATTCATCGCGAACTGGGAGGGCATGTTGAAGGGGGAGTTCATCGGCGAGGGGCCGTATGCGGAGAAGCCGGTGAAGGGCAACGGCTTCCTCGGTTTGGCGACGGAGTCCCGGACGGAAGGCGGCCTGCGGGTGACGAAAGTGGGCGACAAGAGTCCGGCGCAAGTAGCGGGGATCAAGAAAGGCGATGTCCTGTTGAAAATGAACGGCGTGGCGTTGGAGAAACGCGAGCAGATGCAGGAGCTTCTCAAGGAAATGTCGGCCGGGGACGAACTCAATCTCGAAACGGAACGCGGCGGCAAAGCCCAAACCTTTACCCTCAATCTCGGTGAACGCTAACTGGATTTTCTCAATCGCAAGCGCCGGTCTGACGCTCGCCGCGGCCGGGCAGCAGAGCCTGGATTCCGCCTACCGGACCACCGGCACGGCGGTGGTGGCGGCGTTCGAGACGCAGCGCCAGGTCCTGCAAACATCGAGCGCGGTGATTCTGGACGGCCGCAAGGAGATCGGCTACGGCGTGGTGATTTCCGCGGACGGGCACATTCTAACCAAGGCGAGCGAGATTCTCGACGTGAAGACGCTGGCGGTCACGGTGGACCAGACGAAATACGAAACCGTGAAGCTGCTGACGGTGGACCCGACGTGGGACGTGGCGCTGTTGAAAATCGAGGCGAGCGGGCTGGTGCCGGTCGTTTATGCGCCGACGAGCGCGGTTCCGCAGGGGACTTGGGTGGTGGCGAACGGCGCGACGACCCGCACGGCGAGACGCTTGTTAGCCGGGATCGTCAGCGCGAAGATCCGCGAGATTCCGCCATCCGGCGGTGCCGCGCTCGGGGTGGTGCTCAACGGGAAGTCGAAAGTTCTCGAAGTGGACGCGGTGAATGAAAAAAGCGGCGCGAAGGAGGCCGGCTTGCAGAAGGGCGACGTGATTTTATCGATCGAGGGCAAGAAGCTGAAAAAGATCGAGGACATCGCGGAAATCATCAAGGACCGCAAGGCCGGCAGCACGGTGAAGATGACTTACCGCCGCAAGGGCGCGGAAATCACGGTGGATGTCCGGCTGGCCGCCCGCGGCGAGATGTTCACCGACCAGATGAACCGCAACGACCAGATGAGCGGCGAGTTTTCCCCGCGGCGCAGCGGATTTCCACGGGTGATGCAGCACGACATCCTCGGTAGCAGATCGGTGGTGGGCGGGCCGGTGCTCGATCTCGACGGGCGCTGCATCGGGATGAACATCGCACGGGCGAACCGCGCGGAGAGTTTCGCGATCCCGGTGGAAGATCTTCAGGAGCTAGCCGGGCGCTTGATGAAGCAGGGGGGAAACTAGTCAGCGGCCGGCGGCGCGGTGATTCTTGAAAATCGCCAGCGTGCGCTCGCGTTCGGTTTTGTGATCCACGCAGGGCAGGGGATAATCCGGGGCGATGGGGTTTCCGTCCTTGGGAGCTTCCAGAAAGCGGGACGGGTGGGTTTTCGCGAGTTCGGGCACCCATTTCCTGATATATATACCGTCGGGGTCGTAGCGGGCGCTTTGCGACCACGGATTTTGGATCCGGAAATAGGGTGCCGCGTCCGCTCCGGTGCCCGCCGACCACTGCCAGCCGCCGTTGTTCGAGGCGATTTCCCCATCGACAAGATTCTGCATGAACCACGATTCGCCCTGCTTCCAGTCGATGTGCAGGTCCTTGGTCAGGAACATCGCGGTGATCATGCGCAGGCGGTTGTGCATGAATCCGGTGGCCTTGAGCTCGCGCATCCCGGCATCGACGATGGGGAAGCCGGTCATTCCTTCCTTCCATGCCTCAAACCGTTGGTCCGGCTCGTCCCACGGCAGGCCGCGCCAGTCGGCGTTGAATTCCTCGTCGAGCACGTTCGGAAAATGGTGGAGGATCGCGAAATAGAACTCCCGCCACGCGAGCTCTTTGATGAAAACGTCGATTCCGGCCCGTCCCGCGACATCGGCGGCCGCGCGGGCTTTCATCACTTCCGCATAGACGGTGCGGATGGAAACGAGGCCGAACCGCAGGTCCTGGGAAATCCGCGAAGTGCCGCTTTGCGCTGGAAAATCACGTTTCGCGGCGTAGTTCTGGATTTTTCCGGCGATGGCGCGCTTCAAGCGCTCCCGTGCCGACCGTTCGCCGGGCTCGACGATCCGGGCCGCGGGGATTTCCAAGTCCCAGGCCGCGACGGTGGGCAGCGGCAGCGATTTGATCCCGGCCGGAGTGCGCAGCGCGGGCGGTTTCGCAAGCGGTGACGGCTTCGGCAGTCCGAGCCAATTCCGGCTGTAAGGCGTGTAAACCCGGTATGGCAGCGCGCTTTGGGTCAAAATCTCATCCTGCCCGTGCAAGGTGGCGTCCGCGTGGGCGTGACATTCCACTCCGAGCTCCGCGCACAGCTCCCGCACCGCCTTTTCCACGGATTTCCCGAAAGGATCGGGATCGGCGTTGAAATGAACCGCCACGGCCCGGCACTCCTTGATGAGCTTGCGGAGTTCGTCAACCGCTTTGCCTTGGCGGATGATCAGGCGGCCGTCGAGGGTTTCGAGGTTCTTGGCCAGCGACTCCAACGAGCCACAAAGGAAATGCTGGCGATTCGGTCCCGTCCAGGCATGGACGCCGCGCCAGTCGCTTGAAATATAAACAGGAACAACGGGAAGTCCGGGTTTCGCCGCGCGACACAAGGCCGTGTTATCCGCAATTCGCAGATCGCGGCGAAACCAATGGATTATGGAGGCTTTCAGGTCCGGCATGTGCGGAACTTGTCGTGCATCAGGCACGGCGCAAACCCTGAAATTCCCAGAATCCCGGAGTTTTCGCTTTAGACCGCTTCCGCAAGCAGCTTTTCAGCCTTCTTGATGGTGGTTGGGGTCAGTTTGTTGTCAACGCGTTTGGCACCTTCGATGATTCCCTTGAGCTCGGCCAAGGTCTTCTCGGCGGCAGCCAAGGACTTCTTACCGCCACCGAACTTCTTGTCAGGGAAGTAACGGGTGAAGGTCGTGCCGGCCCGGCTGATGCACAAGCGCCATCCTTCGAATGCTGCGCTCTCGTAGGTGAATCGGGTTAGGTTCTTTTTAGATTTCATATGTTTTTAGTGGTGGATTGCCCCAGCACCCTATTTCCCCCTGATAGAAAATCTAGGTTTTTTTTCATAAAAGTGAGAAAATAGTGCCGAAATGGTAACTCGGGCCGGAAAATGGTGGAAAAAATGCTTTGCAAGCAGCCCCGAGCCGTCATTTAGTCGCGCCCCCGCGGGCAATCGCACCACGCCGTCGGTCCTCTGAGAGTCCCTTTTCGGGACTTTCCGCTCGCAAGAGGGTAACCCGGCAACCAAGAAATAACATGTCAGCAGTCAAACTCGCTCGTTTCGAGCTCCCTAACCGCCTCGTTCGCAACGAGGACACCGCCACCGATACCTACGCCCAATTCATCGCCGAGCCATTCGAGCGTGGATACGGCCACACCATCGGTAACTCCCTCCGCCGCGTTCTCCTTTCCTCTTTGGAGGGCGCGTCCATCACTTCCGTCCGCATCGCCGGCGTCCAGCACGAGTTCTCCAGCCTTCCCGGCGTGGTGGAAGATGTCACCGACATCGTGCTCAACCTCAAGAAGGTGAAGTTCAGCCACAACGAGAAGGAGCCACGCATCCTCACCATCAAGGTGGAGAAAGAAGGCGTCGTCACCGCTGGCGACATCATTGCCGACCACATCTACGACATCGTCAACAAGGACCAGGTCATCTGCACCCTCGACAAGAAGGTGAAGTTCGACTGCGAGTTCGAAGTCCGCGTCGGACGCGGCTTCTCCACCGGCGACGAAAACAAGCGCAAGGATCAACCGATCGGCGTCATCGCCATCGACTCGATCTTCTCGCCGGTCACCCGGGTGAAATACTCCGTGGAAAGCACCCGCGTCGGTCAGATGACCGAATTCGACAAGCTGATCCTCGACATCTGGACCGACGGCCGCATCACCCCGCAAGACGCGCTGCTCCAAGCCTCCGCGATTCTCCGTCACCACCTCGATGTCTTCGTCAACTACGACGAAAACGCCGTGGACTTCGAAGAGGCACCGGCCGAGTCCAGCGAAGAGAACGCCGCTCTCAAGAAGCTTCTCAACATGTCGGTCAACGAAATCGAACTCTCGGTGCGTGCCGCCAACTGCCTCAACAACGCGAACATCACCTCGGTGGGCCAACTCGCGATGAAGTCGGAAGCGGAAATGCTCAAGTATCGCAACTTCGGCAAAAAGTCTCTCAACGAGATCAAGGACAAGCTCGTCGAGCTCGGCCTCGGCCTCGGAATGTCCTTCGAATCCTCGTTGCTTTCCGGCCCTGCCGCAGCATCACGCGGCCCGCGCCTCGGTGCCGAAGACGAAGCTCCGGTCGGCCTTGCCGATCTGATCGCTCAAAACCTCGACGACTAACCTTCAAATCTAGAAACGGAAGCAACCGATGAGACATCGCAGCAAAACAGTTAAACTCAAACGCAACGCCTCGCACCGCCGGGCCCTGCTTGCCAACTTGGCAATCAGCCTGATCGAGCATGGCCGCATCAAAACCACCCTCGGAAAAGCCAAGGCGCTTCGTCCGGTCGCGGAAAAGCTGATCACCCTCGCCAAGCGCGACGATCTGCACTCCCGCCGCCTGGCCATCGCCTTCCTTCGCCAGAAGGAAACCGTCCAGAAACTTTTCTCCGAAACGGCTCCCGCTTCGAAGGATCGCCAAGGCGGTTACTGCCGCATCACCAAGCTCGGTGCCCGCATGAGCGACTCCGCACCGATGGCAATCATCGAGTGGGTCGACCGCGTCGCCACCGGTGAAGAGGCTCCTGTCGAAGAAGTCGCCGCCGCCGAGGCCGCCGAAGCTCCTGCTCCCAAGAAAGCAGCGAAGAAGAAGGCTGCCGAAGCGGTTGTCGACGTCGCCGCAGAGTAATTCTGAAAACAATCACCCAAGCCGCCTGCGTTCACCCGCAGGCGGCTTTTTTTATAGGTCCTATAAGTCGGATATGACCTATAAATCCTCGCAGTCACCGGGCTTCCCCCCTAAAACCTCCGCATGAGCGATTCCATAGCCGAACTGACCGCGCAAATCCAAGAATTCGTGGACGCCCGCGAGTGGCGGAAATTTCACAACGCCAAGGATCTCGCTGTGGCCATCGCCGCCGAGGCCGGGGAGCTGATGCAGCATTTCGTCTGGCAGCAGGAAGAGCAGATCGAAAAACGCTTGGAAAAAAACCGCGAGGAAATCGCCTCCGAGATCGCTGACGTCGCGATCCTGTTATTTGAATTCGCCGACAACCTCGGCATGAACCTCGGCGATGTCATGCAGGCGAAGATCGCCCGCAACGACGTCCGCTATCCGGTGGAGAAATCCCGCGGCAACAACCTGAAATACTCCGAACTGTGAGCGACGACGAATCCCCGCGCCCGCCGCGGCGCAAGCGCTACAGCGGGAAAAACCCCCGCCGTTTCGAGGACAAATACAAGGAGCACGACCCCGCCCGCTACGGCGAGACGGTCGCCAAGGTCATCGCCTCCGGCAAGACGCCCGCGGGTTCTCACATTCCGATCCTCACGGACGAATGCCTTGAAGCTCTCAAGTTAGAACCCGGCATGATCGGCGTGGACGCGACGCTCGGCTACGGCGGCCATGCTGCGAGGATTCTGGAGAAAATCGCTCCTGATGGAAAACTCATCGGCCTGGATCTCGATCCGTTGGAGCTTCCGAAAACCGCCGCCCGCTTGCGCGCGACGGGCTTCGCCGAGGATCGTTTTGAAGCCGTGCGCTCCAACTACGCCGGCATTGCCAAAGTTCTGGCAGAACGCGGCTTGCAGGAGGTGGATTTCATCTTCGCCGATCTCGGTTGCTCCTCGATGCAGTTCGACGATCCGTCACGCGGCTTCAGTTTCAAAGCCGCCGGCCCGCTCGACATGCGGATGAATCCAAGCCGCGGCCTATCCGCTGCCGACTGGCTGGCGAAAGTCAGTATCGAGAAACTCGAAACCGCCCTTCACGAGCATGCGGACGAACCCCGTGCGGAATCCATCGCACTTGCTCTCGCGGGAACTTGGTTTTCCAGCACCATCGCCCTTGCCCAGGCGATCCGCGAGTCTGTCCGCATCAGCGACGAGGACGAGCGGGAGCTCACCGTGCGCCGGGTCTTCCAGGCGGTTAGGATCGCGGTGAACGAGGAGTTCACCGCGCTCGACGCGTTTCTGCGGGTCCTACCCAAGTGCCTGAAGCCGGGCGCGCGGGCGGCCATTCTCAGCTTCCACTCGGGCGAGGACCGCCGGGTGAAACAGTCGATGAGAGCCGGCGTCCGCGACGGGATCTATTCCGAAACGAGCGACGGCCCCATCACCGCCGGCCCGGAAGAGCGGCGCTTGAATCCGAGGAGCAGCGCCGCCAAGTTGCGCTGGGTCACGCGGGCCTAACGAATGAAGCTGCGCGGTCCGGCATGGGTTCTTCCTCGACGGCGGCGCGTGACCCGTGCTGGCTATTGCCCGTCACGCCATCCATTGAATCATGCCCGAACTTCCCGAAGTCGAAACCACCCGCCGCGGCATCGAGCCGCATGTCAGCGGGGCGCGGATCAAGGAGCTGATCATCCGGCGTCATGATTTGCGCCAGCCGGTTTCGGAGAACATCTTGGAAATCGAAGGGCGCAAGATCCGGCGCGTGACGAGGCGCTCGAAGTATCTGTTACTTGAAATCGACGACGGCTCCACTCTGCTGATCCACCTCGGGATGTCCGGCAGCTTGCGGGTGATCGATCCGGCGGATGAGTGGAAAAAGCACGACCACATCGGCATCACGCTGGGAAATGGCAAGCAGCTGCGCTTCCACGATCCCCGGCGCTTCGGGCTGGTGCTGCGGCTGATGGAGTCCGACCCGATGACGCACGCGTTGCTAAGAAGCCTCGGCCCGGAACCGTTGGAAAGCGGCTTCACCGTTGAGCACCTCAAAGCCGCCTGCGCGAAACGCTCGGCCGCGATCAAGCTCGTCATCATGGATGCGAAAGCCGTCGTCGGCGTGGGAAATATCTACGCTTCCGAGGCCTTGTTCCGCGCCGGCATCCGGCCGCAAACCCCGGCGCACAAACTCACGAAACCGCGCTTGGAAAAACTCGTTGCGTCGATCTGCCAGGTTCTATCCGCCTCCATCGAGGAAGGCGGCACGACGTTGCGGGATTTCCTCAACTCTGACGGCAAGCCCGGTTATTTCAAACAGCGGCTCTTCGTTTATGACCGGAAGGGCGAGCCTTGCCGCGGTTGCGAAACTTCTATCCGCCATGAGGTTCTCGGTCAGCGCGCGACGTATTGGTGCCCGGTCTGTCAGAAGTAGCTTTCCTCAGGCCCCCGCCGCGATCAAGTCCGCCAGATGCCCGCCGTGCGCGGTCACCCATTTGCCCTTTTTCACCACCTTGGTGAAACCGAGTCCGCTGGCCGCCGCGGCTTTGAAAACGTCCCAAGCCTGCGTCGCAAGGATGCCGGAAACGATCAGGTCGCCGCCGGGCGCAAGCGATTTCGCGATCACCGGCCAAGCCTCGATCAGGATGGTGGAAAATAAGTTAGCGAGCACCACGTCGTAGCCCTTTTTGCGCGGCTTCCATTTCAGGACGTCCTGTTCCCGCATCAGGATGTCCGGCGTGCCGTTGCGTTCGATGTTGCGAATGCCGACGGCGACGGCGAACGGGTCGAAATCACAGGCGAAGGTCTCTCCCGCACCCAGCTTCTTCGCGGCGATGGCCAGCACGCCGGTGCCGGTGCCGAGGTCGGCGACCGTCCAGTTGGTGCCTTTGCGGGCGCGGGCGACGTCCACGAGCAGACGCAGGCAGGTCGATGTGGTCGCGTGATCGCCGGTGCCGAAGGCCATTTCCGGCGGGATCACGATGATCTCGCGCTTCGGATTCGCCTTTTTCAGCGCGGCGAGTTCCTTCGGGCGTTTTTCCGCGGTCAGCATGAAAACGTCGCGCACCTTGACCGGGCGGGGGGCTTCGACCGGCTTGTCCCACTCGGCGGCGGCCATTTTGCGGACGCTGCCGCCGAATTGCGCGACGACGGCGTCGGCTTCCTTTTGGGTGGCGCAGAAGAGCCGGACGCGGATGGATTTGCCGCCCTTGATCATCTCGATGACCAGATTCGGATTTCCAGCGAACCGTTCTTCCCAGGCATCCATCCACTTCGCGGCGGAGAGTTTCGACCAAACGAACATGAGAAATTGCGGAGGGAAATGCGCTCCGGGGAAATTGGAGCGGGCGATGAGATTCGAACTCACGACATCCACCTTGGCAAGGTGGCGCTCTACCACTGAGCTACGCCCGCGTCGGAAAACGCGTCGACGGCTTTCTACATGGGGCCGGATCACGGGCAAGCCAAAATTCACAAATTTTCCATGTTCATTTTTCCGGCGCTGCGTTTCCTTTGCCGCACGCATGTCCGACAAGCTCGCTGAAATCATCGCCACCAAACACCTCGAAGTCGCCGCCCTCATGCCGCGCGCCGCGTTGCTCCGCGCCGGAGCCCTCCAGCGCAACGATTTCGGCGGCTTCCGCGCCGCGCTCGATCGCGGCCCCGGCCGGCTCGGGGTCATCGCCGAGGTGAAAAAGGCGTCGCCCTCCGTCGGCCTGATCGATCCGGACTTCGATCCCGTCCGCCAGGCGAAGCGCTATCTGGACGGCGGCGCGTCCTGCCTCTCGATCCTTACCGACGAACAATATTTCCAAGGCTCGCTCGCCTATCTCTCGCAAATCTCGAAATTTTCCGCCGCCCCGCTCCTCCGCAAGGACTTCATGATCCACGAGGTGCAAATCCACGAAGCCGTCGTCACCGGGGCCGACGCGATCCTTCTCATCGTTGCCGCGCTCGACGACGAAACGCTCCGCCGCCTCTATGACGAGGCAAAATCGTTCTCGCTCGACGTGCTCGTCGAAGTCCATGACATCCGGGAAATGGAGCGCGCGCTCGAACTTGGCGCCGACCTGATCGGCGTGAACAACCGGAATTTGAAGACCTTCGCCGTCGATCTCGCCACCACCGAGCAGCTCGCCGAGGAAGTCCCGGACGACGTGCTGCTCGTTTCGGAAAGCGGGATCAAGTCCGTGGAAGACGCCCGCCGCGTGCTCGAAGCCGGGGCAAACGCCGTGCTCATCGGCGAAGCACTCATGCGCGCCCACGACCCATCGCGGGAAATCGAGGCCTATCTGGCGCTTGAAAGTGTCTGACGGCAGGCTTATTGCTGCTTTGCAAGCGGCGGTTTTTGTGGAATTGAATGCCTGCTGCACTTTCATCCGGGCTGCTGATTTATTTGAAACCCATCTACTTTTCCGGCTCCAGACTGATCCATGAAACGAAATTTCCGGCCTATCGTCACCTTTGGGATCGTCGCGTTTTGCGGCCTTCTCGGGTGGTTGGCGCTCCGGGACACGGGTGGGACCGCTGCGCGCCGCCAGTCGGAGCGACCGCTCCGGGAAGTCGCGGCGTCCGCCAGGTCGAAGGCTCCGCGGACCGCGAGACACCTCGTCCGCGACGAGTTCCGGGACGGTACGACCGTGGAGATTTTCGCCAGCAGCGAGCCGGGCGAGGTGATCCTGCGTTTTCCCTCGGAGGAAACTTACGGCAACTTCCTGTTCGCGCTCGAGGGCGGCGGCAAGACCCGCCTGATAGGACGGCTGGACCCGCTCAAAGCCGTCCGTCTCGGCTACGACGAGTGGTCGGATCTCTCCAACCTTTTGGCCGGGGAAAACATCAGCGCCTACGATTCGCTGCCCTCCGTGCCCGCCCCGACTCCGGTTAGTGGCGGCTATCAGGACGAGCTCGTCGGATTCGGCGACGGACTGCTGCCGTGGCTCGGCATCACCTCGGACAATTCCAACTGGGGAGCCGGAGTTAGAATCGCGGTGCTCGACACCGGCGTTGTCCCGCATCCCGCGCTGCCGGGGCTTATGAAATCCATCGAGATCAAACCTTTCCCGCAGGATTTTAGCAAAACGCGCGGCCACGGCACGGCGGTCGCCTCGCTGATCGCGGGCAACGACGCGTCCGCGCCCGGAGTCGCCCCCGCGGCGGAAATCATTTCCATCCGGATCGCCGACGAGTCCGGAAAGGCCGACTCCTTCGCGCTCGCCGCCGGCATTATCGCCGCCATCGACGCCGGGGCGCAGATCATCAATATCTCGATGGGCACCCCCGAGAACAACCCGCTCATCGAGGATGCCGTGCTCTACGCCCACAAGCGGCAAGTTCTGATCGTCGCGGCATCGGGAAATTCCGAGCAAGCCGATGCCTCCTATCCGGCGGCTTATCCGAGCGTCATCAGCGTCGGTGCGGTGGACGCGCGCGGCGAGCACCTCGAGTTTTCTAACTACGGCACCTATCTCTCCGTCACCGCGCCCGGCCACTCGCTCAACGTGGCCTGGCCGGGAAATCGCTACGCCCGGATCAGCGGCACCTCGGCCAGCGCGCCCATCGTCGCCGGAGCTATCGCGGCGACCATGTCCAGCGGTGCCGGCGTCACGATGAGCGCCAGCCAGGCGGCGGAAATCGTCATGAACTATTCGAACGAGGCCGGCATTCCGGGGCCGGATTCCGAATACGGCGTGGGCATCATCGACATGGGCCGCGTCATGAGCCGCGGCGTCCCGGGAATCATCGATGCCGCGATCACCCACCAGCAGATTTCGAAATCCAGCGATCCCGCTGCCAGCGACGAGATCCAAGTCACCGTGCAAAACCGCGGCACCGCTGTCCTAGTCAATACGCTCGTGGAAATCACCACGCCCATCGGCAGCCGTCAGTTCAATGTGACGACTCTCGCCCCCGGAGCGGTGCAAACCTTCTCGATGCCTGTCCGGCTGGGCGGCCTGCCGAAAAACGAGCCGCTCCAAGTCAGCTCAGCGCTGGATTTCGGAGCGATGGGGCAGGACGTCACGCCGCATAACAACCGCCGGAGCGACGCGCTCTACCGGCGCTAACGGGATAAGGGGCGTGGTATTAGACTCGGCGCGAGACGCGCCAGCCACGGAGTGCGGCACGCTCTGCTGCCGCCGGCGGGGGATGGAAGCTCTGCTCCATGGGGTGCGGAGCTCTTGTTTTTCCATGCGAAGAGCTCCGCGCCGCATCCGGCAGAGCCGGAGCTGCCGGGGGCGCGAGCAGAGCATCGCGCACTCCGGGACATGCGAAGGGAGGAGACCTCCCTTCCCCTTAGAGGTAATACGGCTTGAGCATCCAGTAACAGACCGGGCCGGTGACGGCGACGTAGAGCCACAGCGGGAAGACCCAGCGGGCGAGCTTGCGGTGGGCGGCGAAGCGGTTGGTCCAACCGGCGATGAAGGTGAACAGGATGAACGGCAGGCTCACCGCCGCGGAGACGATGTGGGTGATGAGCAGGAGGAAATAAACCGTGCGCATGGTGCCCGTGCCGCCGTAGCGCGTCGGGTCGTTGGTCATGTGATAGGCGACGTAGGAGAGTAGGAACAGCACCGAGAGGAACATGGCAAAAACCATGGTGGCGCGGTGCAGACGGACATTGCCGAGCTTGATGAAGATCACGGAGACGAGCAGCACCACGGCGGCGAGCGCGTTGATCCCGGCGTGGAGCGGCGGCAGGAAGGTGGTGCTCCAGCCTTCCGGCAGCGGCAGCTTGACCTTCTGCATGACCACCACGAGCAGCAGCACTGCGGCGGATAGAATCCATGCGGCGAGGCCGAGTTTTTTCGAGAGCTCCTCCTGCGGCGGGCGGGCGAGCCATTGGTTGCGTTCGTCGTTCATCAGATGCCGGGGGATTCGTTTTTTTCAAGTTCCGCGCGGATGCGGCCGAACAACTCGTCCTTGAGCTTCTGGTAGAGATTTGGATCGAGCTTCTTGCCTTCCTCGGAGCGGGCGTCGGCGAGCGGCCATTTGCCGATCACCTTGAAATCGCGGTCCACCAGGATGAAGCCGAGGTCGTGCGCGTATTTGCCGTTGGCCTCGATGTCGAGCGGGTCGGTGCGCTCGCGGATGCCGAAGAACTTGAGTTCCTTTTCGAGATACTGGTGGGTGGCCTTGGCGTCACCGGCGTTGAGGAACCACCAGTTCTTGGTGTCGGCGCTGAGGGCCTTGGCGTAGTCGGCGAGCTTCTCCTGCTTGTCGTTTTCCGGGTCCACGGAGATACAGGTGATGTGGAAATCCGGGTGCTTGCCGAACTCGTCGTAGAGTTTCCGCAGCTCCTCGCCGTTGCGGACGGCGCAGTGCGGGCAGATCGCGAAGAACTCGGCGGCGATCCAGACCTTGCCGCGCAGGTCGGAGAGTTTGACCGGCTGGTTGTCCTGGTTGACGGCGGATAGATCCTTGGCGATTTCAAACCACTGAGGCGGGGTTTCCTTGCCGGTGTCGATCACCGGTGCCTGATAGGGCGTGTCAAGTCCCGGCCGCAGCCACATGGCGAGGCTGATGATGCCGACGGAGACTGCAGCGACGCCGGTGTAGAAGAGGGCGATGGTGGTGTTGCGTTTCATCAGTTTTTGAAGGGTTCCGCGAGTAGTTTGTCGATGGTTTGGTTGAGCAAGACTTCGAGTTCTTCGGCGTTGGTGTTGGCGGTGCCGGTCTTGGCTCCCTTGGCGTCCCACGCGGCGGCCTGCTCGAAATCAAAGGTGGCGATGAACGGCGGGCCGCCCTGTTTTTGCGGCACCACGGCGCGGCGGATGTGGCCGTTCTTGTCGATCAGGACGATGGCCGCGTCGTAGTCCCATTTGCCGGTCTTCTCGTTCGGATCGGTAGTGGCCTTGAGTTCGTTCTTGATGAACTTGTGGAGGGTTTTCGGCTCGTTGCCGCCGAGCCACCACTGCGGCAATTTCATGCCGTGGGTGGCCGCGGTCTCGGTGAGGGTGGCGAGAAGTTTTTCCGCGGGGAGAGGATCGATGACGAGCGAGACGAGGTGGAAATCCGCATCTGCCGCACGGGATTCGGCCAACCGTTTCATAACGGCCATGCTGCGCGCGGCGATCTCCGGGTCTCTCAGGCTGAACACGTTGATGGCGATGACTTTTCCACGGAGGTCGGCGAGATCGGCGGTTTTTCCGTCCTGGCGGAGCATCCGCAAATCCCGCTCCGGAGTGATGCGGTAGATGACGGCGGGGCGGTCGTCCTTGGCCTGGCCGACCGACCATTTTTCGTAAGCCTTGAGCACCAGCCAACCGCCTAGCAGCATGATGCCAACGAGAACGAAGGCGGTGTTGCGGAGTTTTTTGGGGTCGCGGATGGCGGGTTCGAGACTGGGATCGGGCAGGGGCATGGGCGGCGGAAGTTGGATTGGCCGGAGAGCAGGCGGAAATTCCTACGTCACGGGGCACGAGCGGCGGAAGTTAAACGGGAGCGGCGGTGAGGCAAGTGGAAGCAGCTATTTTTTAGCGACCTTGATTTCAAACATCTGCGGCCAGTATTTGCCGGTGACGAGGAGGTGGCCGGTGGCGTGGTCGTGGGCGATGCCGTTGAGGACCTCGGCGCGGTTGGGTTTGGGGAGTTGTTTTTTCAGGCCGGCGAGGTCGAGCCAGCCGGTGACCTGGCCGTCTTCGGGCGAGATGCGCGCGATCCTGTCGGTCTGGTAGATGTTGGCGAAGATCTCGCCGGCTATCCATTCGAGCTCGTTGAGGTTTTTGAGCGGGCTTTTGCCGTCTTTGACTTCGAGGGTTTTGACGACGGTGAAATCCTTGGGGTTGATGAATTTCAGGGAGCTGCTGCCGTCGCTCATGATGAGGATTTTGCCATCGCTGGTGAGGCCCCAGCCTTCGCCCTGATAGGTGTGGCTGCGGATCGGTTTGAAGGTGTCCGGCTCGAAGACGTAGGCGGTGTTTTCCTTCCAGGTGAGCACGAACATTTCGCCGTCGAGGACGGTGAGGCCTTCGCCGAAGACGGTCTTGGCGAGCGGGCGCTTGCGGAGGATTTTTCCGCTGGCGGGCTCGATTTCGCGGAGGGTGGACTCGCCGTATTGGCCGGTGCTTTCAAACAGGCGGCCGCCGGTGAGTTGCAGGCCCTGGGTGTAGGCGGTGGGATCGTGCGGGCGGGTGGAAATGACCTGATAGCCGAGCTGCTCCGGCGCGGATTTCTGGCAGGAGGTGAGCGCCAGCACGGCGGCGGCGAGCGAGGCGAACCATTTCATGAGGTCAGAGGGCGGTGAATTTTTTCCAGCATTCCATGAAGCCCGGCGCGAAATCCGCCGGGTGGGCGGCGATCCACGCGGCGATTTCCGCGAGCGGGAACCACATCACAGCGTCCACCTCGGCGGCGGGGAAACGGAGGGCTCCATCGTGGCGGATCCGGTAGAGACGGACGTGTTCCCAGCCGGTTTCGACGCCGGGGGCGATGCGGGCGATTTCCTCGGGCACGGTCTCGGTGGTGATGCCCATTTCCTCCTCCAGTTCGCGGATGGCGGCAGTTTCGTAGGACTCGCCGGAGTCGAGGTGGCCGGAAACGCTGGAGTCCCAGAGGCCGGGGCACATGTCCTTGAGGAGCGAGCGTTTTTGCAGAAGCAGGTCGCCGCGCTTGTTGAAAACGAAGACGTGGACGGCGCGGTGGGTGAGCCGTTGCGCGTGGACTTCCGCGCGGGTGGCGGTGCCGGTGACTTGGTCGTCGGTATCCACGACGTCGAAGATTTCCCCGGATTTCTGCGGCAGATCTTTCAGCGGATGCGGATCGTAAGCGCGGGTGAGATCGACCCACTGCGCCAGCGTGAGTTCCTCGCCGCGGACGGTGGCGGTGACGCCGAGTCCGGCGGTGATGTCCTCCCACTGCGGGCCTTCGGGGAGTTGTTTTTTGAGCTGCTTGCGGCGCTGGGCGAAGCCGCGGCGGATGAGTTCGTCGAAAAGGCGGTAGTCGAAAGTGGGCAGCCCGCTGGTCCGCGGGGTGAGCACGGCGACGCTTGAGTCGATTTTCGGCTGCGGGTAAAACGCCTCGGGCGGCACGGTGCGCAGGGATTTCACCTCCCAATTTGCCTGCGTGCGCAGCGAGAGGATGCCGTAGTCCTTGGTACCTGGCGCGGCGCCGAGGCGGTCGATGACTTCTTTTTGCAGCATGATCACCGCGCGCTCGAACGGGTGGGGGCGGCTGAGCAGGTTTTTGAGAATCGCGCCGCCGCAGGAGTAGGGGAGGTTGCCGAGGAATTTCAGCGGGCGGTGTTTGAAGAGCTGGCGGCCGTCGAATTTCACGCCGTCGGCGTGGTGGACTTCCACGCTCGGGTCGTCGCGGAAGCGGTGTTTCAGGGCTTCGGCGAGGCGGGCGTCGAACTCGATGAGGATCAATTTGCGGACTTTTCCGACCAGATGTTCGCTGAGCGATCCGGTGCCGGGGCCGACTTCCACTACCGCGTCGCCCGCCGTGATTTCCAGTTGCGAGACGATCCAGCGCGCCATGTTCGGGTCGATGAGGAAATTCTGCCCCAGCTGTTTGCTCGGCATTACTCCCGCGTGAATCAGCGCTTCTCGAATTTCCCGACCGGTCATGGCCGCCGTTTATGCCGCATCGCGGCGCGGCGCGCAACTCAAACGCGTGAACGGCGGCGTCTCGAGAAAATTGCCAGGCCAGCAAGAAACACCAGTGCGGGGGCGGCCGGCTCGGGGATCAAAGTGACGCCGGCCAGCGAGGAGTTGATCGCAGTGCTCGGTTCCAACGGTGACGGAAACCGCGTCCGACGTGGAGCCGTTGAGCGTTGCGTTCTGAGTCCGGTTTTGGCCGTAGCCGGCCATGAAAAGTCCGGTGCCCGCCGTAGGAATGGACGTGGAAATATTCACCGCCGGGAGCGTCGGCACCGCGAGGTCTCCCCGATTGTAGCGGACCAGGCGCAGGTCGCCGCCCGGCAGCAGTCCGAAGCCATCCGCCCCGTTCGGTTGGCGGTTGTAAACCAATCCGTCGATGGTGACGGTGGCTCCCTGGGTGAGGCTGCTGCTGACGTGGCGGGCCGTTAGCACCCAGACGTCCTTGGTGGCCGCGTCATAGCCCAGATAAATCCCGGATGCGTCCGAGTAGCGGATCACGTTGTCATAGGCGGGAAAGGAAATCCCATACTCGCTTTGAAACTGCGCCGCCGTCGTGTTGTTCGTCGTGTTTCCGCCGCCGCTGGCTCCCGCCACGATCACCGCAGATGCGGGAAGAGTCAGGCTGGCGAGGATCAGGCCGATATTCTGGATATTGGTTTTCATGAAAACTGCAACAGTCTCGGTGGGTAGGATTTCACCCCAGATCAATCAAGCGAATTTCTCGCCATTGACGCCTGCCCCTCCATCGTTTCCCATCCGCGCATGTCCGAGCCGAAACCGAAGAAGCCGCTGTCCTCCCACCGCTGGGTTCTCGGCTATTTGATGCGGGAAAAGCGGATTTTCCTGCCCTCGCTCGGCGCGCTTTTCTTCACCGCCATCCTGTCGCTGGCGTTTCCGTATTTCCTCAAGGAGCTCATCGGAAATCCCACCGACGCCCTCCGCCAGGGAGTCGATCCCGCGGAGGTTCTGGCAAAATCCAACCACGTCGTGCTCATGCTCATCAGCGTGCTCGCCGTGCAATCGATTATCGCCTTCTTCCGCGTCCAGGGATTCATCCGCTCCGGCGAGGCCGCGCTCAACCGCCTCCGCCGCGACATCTTCGCCCACCTCGTGAAGCTGCCGGTGCCGTTCTATCAGGAGCAGCGTTCCGGTGCCCTCAGCAACCGTGTTTCCGCCGATCTCGGCATCGTCCGCGACACCCTGCTCAACGCCGTCCCCCAAGCCGTGCGCCACACCGTCATCCTCATCGGCGGTCTGATTTTCATCTTCGTCGCCTCGTGGAAACTCTCGCTGATCATGCTCGGCAGCGTGCCGGTGGTCGTGCTCGCCATCGCGTTTTTCGGGAGAAAAGTCCGCGGCTTTTCCCGCGACGCGCAGGACTCGTTAGCTGAAGCCGGCACGGTCATCGAGGAGACCACCCAGTCCATCGCCGATGTGAAGGCCTTTGGAAACGAAGACTTCGAGGCTCGCCGCTACGACCGCGCGCTGGAGTCCTTCTTCGCCGTCACCCTGCGCGGCGCCCGCCACCGCGCCGCGTTTCTATCATTCATTATCTTCGCCCTCTTCGGCACCATCGCCTTCGTCACCTGGTATGGCTCGCGGATGTATGCCCATGGCGAAATCGGTTGGACCAACTTCGCCGCCTTCATCCTCTTCTCCATCTTCGTCGGCGCGTCGTTAGGCTCGTTCCCGGAAATCATCTCCCAGTTCCAACAGACCGCCGGCGCCACCGACCGCCTCCGCGAAATCCTCGACACCCCCACCGAGCGCGTCAGCGGTGACATGGGCATCCAGCTTCAAGGCGCGCTCGGCTTCAAGCGCGTCAACTTCCACTACCCGTCCCGCCCCGATGTCCAGGTCCTCAACGACATCGACTTCCAGATCCAGCCCGGCCAGCGCGTCGCCCTCGTCGGTCCCTCCGGCGCGGGGAAGTCCACCATCTTCTCGCTCATCCTCGGCTTCCACCACCCCGAGTCCGGCCGCATCCTGTTCGACGACGTCAACGCCGCGGAAATCAGCCTGCCCTGCCTGCGCGCGCAGATGGCCATCGTCCCGCAGGAAGTCATGCTCTTCGGCGGCACGATTTTGGAAAACATCGAGTATGGAAATCCTGGCGCCAGCCGTGAGGACATCGCCCGCATCGCGGAAATGGCCAACGCCCACGAGTTCATCAGCGCCCTGCCGGAAGGCTACGACACCGTGGTCGGCCCGCGCGGCACCAAGCTTTCCGGCGGCCAGCGCCAGCGCATCGCCATCGCCCGCGCCATCCTCGCCAACCCGCGCATCCTGCTGTTGGACGAGGCCACCTCCGCTCTCGATTCCGAGAGCGAGCGCCTCGTCAACGAAGCGCTCGAACGCGCGATGTCCGGTCGCACCAGCCTCGTCATCGCCCACCGCCTGTCCACCGTCAGGCACGCGGACGTCATCCTCGTCTTCAACCACGGCAGGATCGTGGAAAGCGGGTCGCACGAGGAACTCATCGCGCGCGGCGGGACTTACAAGCTGCTGGTGGAGACGCAGTTGGTGTGATGGCAAAGTGTCCCGGCTGTCTCAGCCGGGAGCGGTGGCTCGGAATCCGGTTGAGACAGCCGGGACACATTGGGAGACTGGTCTGCATCCGTTTTTTCCTTCCCGTCCGCCCTTGGGATGTTAGTCCCCGGACAAGCAAGCAAACCGCTACAATTTCCCTCCATGCCCTCGAATTCCGCCCGGTTCATAGGTTGGCTGGTTATCCAAAAAACGTCATTCCGTGGGAGCGATCAAGATTCAATAGAAATTCCTTTTATATCCAAAATCCTTGGTGTAGTCATGCAATTGGTAATCCCCCCAAAGCCATTATCTGAAAATGTATGAACGCTACCCAATACCCAAGCGCGGGCGTGCGGTCCGTGACCGCTAAATCCCCCAAAACCGGATTGCAAAAATCCAAAAATTCATCCGCCGATTCTTCCGGGTCGAGCGAGAACTGGATGTGCGGTTGTGATGAAAAATGGATCAATCATTACACGGCGGAATGGCAGGCTTTCATTGCGGCGCATTCCTCGCAAAATTCCTGCACCGAAAACTTCAGCAGAGACGACGCTCTTCCCTGCGTTTGGAATATCCCTGCGGAGTAAGTGCTTGAGTTCGGGCGGGGGGTGGTCTTTCGTGGCGGCCTATGAGGGAAACCGCCTGCCCGATGTGCGAGATGACCGATGTTTTGACTCACTCGGACCACTTCGAGTGCGTCACTTGTGGTCATGATTGGAAAATCGAAGCGCAGGCGGAAGATGCTGCGGCTGCGGACCGGATCGTCAAGGACGCCTATGGCAACGTGCTCGCGGATGGCGATGTGGTGGCGATGATCAAGGACCTGAAATTGAAGGGTTCGTCGCAGGTTCTCAAGGTCGGAACCAAGTCGAAGCCGATCCGTCTGGTGGACGGTGACCATGAAATCACCTGCAGGATGGACGGCATCACCATCGGCCTGAAGGCGTGCTTCGTGAAGAAAGTCGTCGCCTGATCAGCTTTCTAGCAACTTTGTTTTTCGCAGGCGCAGCGCGTTGCTGATGACCGAAACGGAGCTTAGGCTCATCGCGGCACCCGCGAGGATAGGACTGAGTAGGATGCCGGAAAATGGATACAAAATGCCGGCGGCCACGGGCACGCCGAGGGTGTTGTAAATGAAGGCAAAGAACAGGTTTTGGCGGATGTTCCGCATCATCGCGCGGCTGAGCGTGATCGCTTGGGCGATGCCGCGGAGATCGCCTTTCACCAGGGTGATGCCGGCGCTTTCCATCGCGACATCGGTGCCGGTGCCCATGGCGATTCCGACATGGGCTGCGGCGAGGGCGGGCGCGTCGTTGGTGCCATCGCCCGCCATGGCGACGATGTGGCCTTGCTCGCGGAGCTGGCGGATGCGCTCGTGTTTGTGCTGCGGTTCGACGCCGGCTTCGACGTGATCGAGGCCGAGGGATTTGGCGACGGCTTGGGCGGTGCGCTCGTTGTCGCCGGTGAGCATGATGATTTTCAGACCGAGCGCGTGCAGCTTTGCGATCGCTTGTGGGGTGGATGCTTTGATCGGGTCGGCGATGGCGAGGATGCCCGCGGCTTTGCCATCGATGGCGGCGAAAATCACGGTGCGGCCTTGAGATTGCAGCTCCGCGGCTTTGATTTCGAGAGCTTCCAATCCGGTGACAGATTTTTGTTGGAGGAATTCAAGTTTGCCGATGACGACCTGGCGCGCGGCGAGATTGCCAATCACTCCGCCGCCGGTAACGGAGTCGAAACCGGTGACCGACTGCGGTGTGATCCCACGTTGTTTGGCTCCGTTGACGATGGCGGCGGCGAGGGGATGCTCGCTATTTTGCTCGATGGAGGCGGCGGCGAGGAGGAGGTCGTTTTCGCTGGTGCCTTCCGCGGCGACGACTTCGGTGAGGCGGGGTTTGCCCTCGGTGAGCGTGCCGGTTTTGTCCACGACGATGGTGGTGACTTTTTCCATCACCTCGATGGCTTCGGCGTTGCGGATGAGGATGCCGGCCTGCGCGCCGCGGCCGATGCCAACCATGACAGACATCGGTGTGGCGAGGCCGAGGGCGCAGGGGCAGGCGATGATGAGGACGGCGACCGCGTTGACGATGGCGAAGGCGAGGCGTGGCTCGGGTCCGAACACCGACCATAACAGAAACGTGACCAGCGAGACGGCGAGCACCGCCGGGACGAAATAGCCTGCGACTTGGTCCGCCAGCGCTTGGATCGGGGCGCGGCTGCGCTGGGCTTCGGCGACCATTTTCACGATGCGGGCGAGCACGGTGTCGCTGCCGACGCGGCTGGCGGTCATGATGAAACTGCCGGTCGTGTTGAGCGTGCCGCCCGTCACCGGATCGCCAACGGTTTTACTCACGGGCATCGGTTCGCCGGTGATCATGGATTCGTCCAGCGACGACTGGCCTTCGAGGATGTCGCCATCGACGGGGACTTTCTCGCCGGGGCGGACGCGGAGGTTCGCGCCGGTTTGGACGGTTTCGAGCGGCACGTCGCGTTCGTTGCCGTCCTCGACGAGGCGCGCGGTCTTGGGCGCAAGATCGAGCAGCGCGCGGATCGCGCTGCCGGTTTTGCCGCGGGCGCGGAGTTCGAGGACCTGGCCTAGCAGGACGAGCACGACGATCACCGCGGCGGCCTCGAAATAGATGGCGACCCGGCCGTGGGTGGCGAGTGATTTGGGAAACGCGCCAGGTGCTAACATCACCGCCGCGCTGAACGTGTAGGCGGTGCCGACGCCGATGGCGATGAGCGTGAACATGTTGAAATTCCGGCTCACGAGCGAACGCCAGCCGCGTTTGAAAAACGGCCAGCCCGCCCACATCACCACGGGCGTGGAGAGGATGAACTGGGTCCAGCGCGAGGCATCGCCGCTGAGCCGCGGATCGTGGGCGAGCGAGGGAATCACGTGCGACATCGCCAGCAGGAAAACCGGCAGGGCCAGCGCCGCGCCAATGCGGAGGCGGCGGGTCATGTCCACGAGTTCGGGGTTTTCCTCCTCGTCGGGAGTTTCCGTGACCGACTCTAACGCCATCCCGCATTTCGGGCAGTCGCCGGGCGTGTCCTGGCGGATCTCCGGGTGCATCGGGCAGGTGTAAATGGTCTTGCCGGCGAATGTCGGGTTCCGTTCCAGCGCCATCCCGCACTTGGCGCATTCGCCGGTTTTGTCGGATTCCATGCCGGGGCACATCGGGCAGAAAAATTTGGCGTCCGCTGTGGGTGTGACCGGGGCGTGATTTCCGCCGCAGCAGGAATGAGCGGCCTTGGGCGCGGTGCCTAGGGCCACGTGCATTCCGGAAATCGGGTCTTTCGCCATGGCGGCTTTTACTTCGGGGGCGACAAGTTCTTCAAGCGGGTAAAAAGAAAAAGCCGCCTTCCCGGTGGGGAAGACGGCTTTTGAATGAATCGTGCGGGGTCTAACTCAAGGAGTCGGCACCAGCGAGATGGTCTTGAGAATCCGCGAGGCGATTTGATAGGGATCGCCTTGCGAGTTCGGACGACGGTCTTCGAGGTAGCCCTTGTAGTCGTTCTGCATGAAGCTGTGGGGCACGCGGACCGAAGCGCCGCGGTCGGCGAGACCGTAGGTGAACTTGTCGATCGACTGGGTCTCGTGAAGGCCGGTGAGGCGGAGGTGGTTGTCCGGGCCATAGACGGCGATGTGCTCTTCGCAATGTTCGCCGAACGCTGCCATGAGTGCTTCGAAGTAAGCCTTGCCACCCTTTTCGCGGAGATAAGTGGTGGAGAAATTGGCGTGCATGCCGGAGCCGTTCCAGTCGCCCTTGACCGGTTTGCAGTGGTATTCCACGTCGATGCCGTATTTTTCGCAGAGGCGGTTGAGGATGTAGCGGGCGGTCCAGATTTCATCGGCGGCGCGCTTGGAGCCCCTGCCGAAGATTTGGAATTCCCATTGGCCTTTGGCGACCTCGGCGTTGATGCCTTCGTGGTTGATGCCGGCGTCGAGGCAGAGGTCGAGGTGCTCCTCGACGATCTGGCGGGCGATGTCACCGACGGCTTTATAGCCGGCACCGCAGTAATACGGGCCTTGCGGGGCGGGGAAGCCATCGGCAGGGAAGCCGAGCGGGCGGCCGTCCTGATAGAGGAAATATTCCTGCTCGAAGCCGAACCATGCGCCGGGATCGTCGAGGATGGTGGCGCGGCCGTTCGAAGGATGCGGGGTGACGCCGTCGGGCATCATCACTTCGCACATCACGAGGGCACCGTTCTTGCGGGTGCTGTCCGGGAAGATGGCGACTGGCCTGAGCATGCAGTCTGAGCTGCGGCCCTCGGCTTGCTGGGTCGAGCTGCCGTCGAAGCCCCACAATGGAAGTTGTTCGAGGCTTGGAAAGCTGGCGAATTCTTTGACTTGGGTTTTGCTGCGGAGATTCGGCACGGGGGTGTAGCCGTCGAGCCAGATGTATTCCAATTTGTATTTGGCCATGATGATGTTGATTTTCAGTGATTAACGGTAATTAGTTTCAAAAATCCCCGGAGATGGAGGCGTGCCTACATCCGCCAGAGACGGCTGACGCGCATGAAAAAGCATCATGCGTGCCAAGCTTCAAGCCGATTTTTTCAGCCGTGATTTTCGCTCCCGTGAGGGGCTGCAACCGCGATGACGATGAGGCTTGTATCGTCGATTCCGGAGTTGTCGATCGCTCGTTTTAGAAGTGTTTGCGCGGTGGCTTCCGGGGCGTCGCAGCAGGTGGCGAGAGCATCGGAAATGTGGCGCTCCCAGAGTCCGTCCACGAGTCCGTCCGAGCAGACGAGGAAGCAGTCGCCGACTTCGTAGGTGATGGCCGCGAAATGGGGATTCACCTTTTCGTGGCCGCCGCCGACCACTTCGTAAAGGGCGGCCCGGCGCGGGTGGGAGCGGTATTGGATTTCGCTGATTTCGCCGCGTTTCCACTGGCTCCAGGCGTAGGTGTGGTCGCGGCTGAGTTGTTCGAGATTGCCGCCGCGGGAGCGGTAAATGCGGGAGTCGCCGGCGTTGGCGAGGTAGAGATTTTCCGGGGTGAACCAGGCGAGGGCGAGGGTGGCGGCCATGCCGGATTTATCCGCGCTGCCGTTGCCGGTGGCGTTGATCTCGTCGTGAATCGAGCGGAGGGCGTCGGCGAGGTGGCTGAGTGAGTCAGGAAACAATCCGGAGGCGGCGGCTTTGAAGGTTTCAGGAATGATTTCGGTCATCTGTTGGAGGATGATCGAGGAGGCGATGTGGCCGGCATTGCTGCCGCCCATGCCGTCGGAAACGGCGAAGACGAGGTCATGAGTGGTGAGGGCGTGACTGCCTGTTTCCGGAAGGGGTTCCGCGCCCTTTGGACCGGAGGCGAAGGCGATCAGGGAATCGTCGTTGCGGAGCTTGCGGGAGCCGCTGTGGGTGAGGGCTGCCCAGTGGAGGATCGCGGTTTCGGTCACGGGTGGGTTTTTTGAAAGGGCTTAGGGTGCTGGCATCGGCAGGATTTCCGCGAGCTCGAAGTCGATGATGCAGAAACAGCCGAGTTTGTCCGAGTAGGTGATGTTGCGCGGCTCGGCGTCGAGGTGGCGGATGCCGTATTCGCGCTCCAGCTTGGCGAAGAGCTGGTCGGCTTTGGTTTTGGAAATCTGGGTGGCGAGTTTCCCGCAGTTGGTCGAGACGAAGTAAAGTTCCTCCGGGTGTTCCTCGAGCAGGCGGGGGACGTACGGGCAGCCGCGCTCTTCGAGCGCTTTGAGCACGGCGATCTCGGTGGCGTAGCGCTTGTCCGCGTCGGTGCCTCGCAAGCGTTTGTGGACGTTGCCGTAAAAGTCGATCCGCACGTTTGAGCGGATGCCGTCTTTGAGAGGTTCGAAGGCCATGCGGGTGCTCTTGAACAAATCTCCGGCGACCGGTCCTGTCACGCCTTTGTTCTGATTTTCGCAGGGAAAATTCCCGCAAATGTCCGTTGCCAGTCGGGGCCTGCAAGGTTATTCAGCGCCATGTCCATTGTTGCCGAAGACTCCGCCGTGATCGTAAAAACCAAGGAACTGTGCGCCCAGATCGCCAGCGATCCTTCATTCCTCAAGCTTCAAGCCGACGTCGAGCGCTTCCTGGGCGACGATTCGGCGCGCCTCCAATACCAAAGCGTGCATGAGCGCGGCGAGGAGCTTCACCACAAACAACACGCCGGCGTCGAGCTCGGCGCGTCGGAAATCCGCGAGTTTGAAAGTGCCCGCGACGCGCTTTTTGAAAACGAGATCGCCCGCGATTTCCTCTCCGCCCAGCGCGAACTGGAGACGCTGCAGAAGGAGATCGGCAAATACGTCGGCAGCACGATCGAGCTCGGCCGGGTGCCGAATGCGGAAGATCTCGTGGATAAAGGCGGCTGCTGCGGTGGCGGCGGCGGCGGCGGTTGCTGCGGCTAAAGCATTTTGAATTTTACAAAAAGGCCCGCCATTTTCCGATGGCGGGCCTTTTTCGTGGCGAGGTGCGTTATTGGTGCTTGAGACGCGAGGCGGCCGGGCCGTCGAGGAAGAATTGCGCTGCCGGGTGTTTTTTGAGGCAGGAGACCCCGACCTTGGTGGTGACGGGGCCTTCGATCGCTCTGCGGACGCCACGCGATTTCAGGGTGCCCCAGGCGAGCACCACGATCTTGCGGGCCTCTAAAATCGTGCCGTAGCCCATGGTGATAGCGTGGGTGGGGACCTGCTGGATTCCACCGAACGCGCCGGCGGCGTCCTGCCGGAGACGGTGGCTGAGCAGGACCCGGTGGGTGCGGGTATCGAGCGGGATCTCCGGCTCGATGAATCCGATCTCACCGAAGCGTCCGATGCCGAGAATCTGATAGTCGATGCCGCCGGCGTGGGCGATTTTCGCCTCGTAGTGGGCGCAATGCCCGAAGGCTTTGGCGTCGGAGATGGTCGTCGAGAGGAAGTGGGTGTTGCGGGGCGGGATGTCGATGTGGTCGAACAGATTTCGTTGCATGAAGGAGCGGAAACCGGCCGGGTGGCCGTTTTCGAGTCCTTGGTATTCGTCGAGATTGAAGGTGACGACGTTGCGGAACGAAAGGCGTTCCTCGCGGTGGAGATAGATGAGTTCCTGATAGAGCGGCAGCGGGGTTTTTCCGGCGACGAGGCCGAGGACCGCGGTTTGCCCCAGAATGGCGCGGTCGCGGATCAGTTGCGCGATTTCCGCCGCGATCTGGGCGCAGGCGGAATCACGAATGGAAAAAATGCGGTAGCGGGGGGGCGGTGGCATCACTGGGGGATGCTAGACTCAAGATTCAATTTCGACAATCAGATTGATCTCGACCGCGACATCGAGCGGGAGGGCAGCGACGCCAAGGGCGGTGCGAGAGTGTTTGCCTTTGTCGCCGAAGATCTCGACGAGCAGTTCGGACGCACCGTTGATGACTTGCGGATGACCGTGGAAGTCGGGCTCGGAGTTGACGAATCCGTTGAGGGTGACGATCTGCCTGACCTTATCGAGCGAGCCGATTTCATCGCGGATCACGGCGAGGCGGTTGAGAATGCACATGCGGGCGGCTTCCTTGGCCTCGTCGATAGAGATCTGGCTCGGGACTTTGCCGATGACTTTCTTGTCGCCGTCGATGGGCAGGCCGCCGGAGAGGAAAAGCAGGTTTCCGGTGCGGACGCAGTTGACGTAGGAGGCGATGGGGGTGGGGACGGCGGGCAGGGTGAGGCCGAGCGCGGTGATTTTTTCGAGGATGGACATGGGGAGGCTTGGTTATTGGGTGATGGGGAAATCGTCAGTGATGAGGGCGACTAACTGCTGGCCGGAGCGAGTGAGTGTCGCTTGGTTGCCTTCCCCGGTGATGAGTCCGCGGGTGAGGTAGCGCTGCGGGACGTTAGACGGGCGGACGGAGGTGACGAGCGGTGCGGCGACTTCGCGCTGGCTGGGATTGAAAGCCACGGGCAGGCCGGTGGCGCTGAAGCTGATTTCCCACGAGACGGCGGTGGCGGCGGACCCGCGCTTGATCCACGGGTAACGCGCGACGAAATCCGGCGTGCCGCGGGACGGGACGGTGACTTTGAAATAGACCGGGGTGTTGGCGATGAATTGGCTGAACTGGAGCGCGGGATTGACCCGATGTTCGAGGAAGAATCGCGAGACTTCGGAGCCGCTGAGGTTCATGCCGTTGAAGATGCCGTGGAAATTCGTCCCGCCGCCGCATTTCTGGTGCCAGTCTTCATAGTGGGCGCTGAGCAGCATGCCGAGTTCGAGGTGGCAATGGGCGCGTGTCCGGTCGATGCCCGCGCCGGTGTAGCCCATCCGCCCGAGCACGGAACCCGCGCTGACCGGGTCGCCCGGCTGGCAGGTGATTTCCGCGAGGTGGGCGTAGAGCGAGAAGACCGACGAGTTTTCCCAGAGATGTTCGACGACGACGTATTTGCCGTAGTTGCTGCGTCCGGCGACGGGGCTGACGTGGGCGACGCGGCCCGCGGCGATGCTGGAAACCAGGTCGAGCGGAGTGCCGGCCTTGTCGCGTTTCACCGGGGAAATATCGATGCCTTCGTGGAATTTCGTCAGCAGGACCTGGTCGTTGACGCGGATGGCGGTGCGGACGAATCCGTAGGAACCCGCTTCCCACGGCTTGCTGGTCTGGCCCTCGAAAGTCCGGTCCACATACATGTAGAAGCGGTCCAGCTCGCCGGTGAAAAGGTGGTGGTTTTCCGTCGGCAGGCGGAGATCGATCGGCGCGGCGGCGAGGCTGCCGGTCAGGAAAAGGAGGAGGGTGGGGAAACGGATCATTTCGAGCGGCTACTTCTTTTTGTTTACTTCTTCGGGGCGCGGCAACTCCTCGTCGAGAAGCTTTACGTCTGCAAGCGTCACGCCCTTCCAAATCACGATGAAACCGTCGTTGATCTGCTTGTCGATGATCACGGCATCCACGGCGCGGCCGTTGACCTGCGCGATCAGCCAGCGGCTCTGGTTGGCGGCGGTGACGGCCGCGAAACGGTTCACCGCGTTGCTCTTGAGCTTGAAAACGATCCCGAAACCCTCGCTCGTATCCGAGGGAAAGGGGCTGAATGACACGAAATCCTTCAGGCTGACTTCCGCCATACGGCGGAAATAGCGGGTTTGATTACCGATCACCTGCGGGAAAATCATCTTCGGGTTGTCGGTGGCCTCCGTCTCCAGATGGAAAGTGACAGACGCCTTGTTCTCATTCTTCCCGCCCCCGAAAAGCGGCGGCGCGAGAGCCAGAATGGCCACCATCAGGAATGCTGCGACGTGCGATTTCATGGCGGGAGTGAAGCACAACAAGCCGATCCCGGAAGAAAAATCGGGTGCATCGGCGGCAGATGGGGGTTCACCAACATCGATTCCCGCCAAGTTCCACATCCTTGGCAGCCGCCGCGACATCGCCCTCCGCTTCCAGGGGAAAGCCCCCGGCAGCCTTCACATCACCCGCGACCGTCGCCCGGATCGAGAGCTGCTAGTTCCCACATCGGTCTCCGGTGCTATTCACCGCATGCCCGCCCTTGGAAACATCGCCCCCGCCTTTGGCCACATCGATCTCCGGTGCTATCCACTTCGATCTCCGGCGCTCTCTACATCGCCCGATGGATCACAATCCATTGATTTTCAATGAAATTTTCCGCATTCAGATTGAAAACCGCCGGTTTCCGCGTATCACGCGCCCTTTCTGTGTGCCTCACGGCGGATTTTTGCACGGTGAAACGCCACGCGGTTGAGGATTGGGAATCAGGATAGTTTCCTTGAGCGGTTTTGAGCCGCACTCCGGAGTGCGTGACGCTCTGCTCGCGCCCACGGCAGCTCCGGCTCTGCCGGATGTGGTGCGGAGTGACTTCTCTTCGCACAAAGAGCTCCGCACCGCATGGAGCAGAGCTTCCATCCGCCAAAGGCGGCAGCAGAGCGTGCCGCACTCTGGCGGGGGTGTTCGTAATGGTGCCGGGATGAGCAGACTGCCCATCTCGAATCCTTAAAGGCATTACGCTAAAACGCGAACTCCGGACCAGTCCTTGGTGGCACACGCTGAATCCGTCTTTCGATTGAGTCGGGAAAAGAGCGGAATGCGACAAAACCACGGCAAAAGCCATTGCGCTCACCATTGCCGTTGACCCACCCCCGTTCACTGGCGAGTGTCCGCCCATGTTTATCGATCACATCCGCATTTTCGGAAAGGCTGGCGACGGCGGCAACGGCGTTGTCTCATGGAAACGCGAGAAATTCGTCCCCCGCGGCGGCCCGGACGGCGGCGATGGCGGTGCCGGTGGAGACATCGTCCTTGTCGTGGATAACTCCGTGGACAACCTCCGCGCCTATCATTACGACCCCAAGCTCATCGCCGAGGACGGCAAAAACGGCGCGGGCGGGCGCAAAACCGGGAAAAGCGGCAAGATCGTCATCGGCAAGGTCCCGCCCGGCACGGTCGTTTTCCGCAGCAACGCGGTCACCGTGCAGGAGGCCGTGGAATTCGAGCGCAGTGCCGAGGGAATCGACCTCGAACCCATCGCCGACCTCACCGAGATCGGTCAGGAATTCGTCCTCTGCAAAGGCGGCGATCCCGGCAAGGGCAACTGGAATTTCAAGACCGCCACCAACCGCACCCCGGTCGAACACACGCTCGGCACTCCGGGCGAGGTCTCCGTATTTTATTTGGAACTCCGCCGCATCGCGGATGCCGGTCTGGTCGGATTTCCCAACGCCGGAAAATCGACGCTGCTCGGCAAGCTTTCGGCCGCCAAGCCCAAGGTCGCTTCCTATCCGTTCACCACGCTCCAGCCGGTCGTGGGCGTCGTCGAGTTCCCGAGCTACCGCCGCTGCACCGTCGCGGACATTCCCGGCTTGATCGAGGGAGCGCACGAAAACCGCGGCCTTGGCCATGAGTTCCTCCGCCACATCACCCGCTGCCGGGTGCTGCTTTTCGTCATCGACATGGCGGGCAGCGAGGGCCGCGACCCGATTTCCGATCTGGAAATCCTCCGCCGCGAGATCAAGGAATACGACGACGAGCTCGCCCGTTTCCCGTGGAAAATCATCGCCAACAAGATGGATCTCGAAGGTGCCGCCGAGAATCTCGAAATCTTCCGCGCGCGCTTTCCCAAGATCGATATCATCCCGATCTCCGCGGAGGGTGAAACGGGCTTGGACGATCTCAAGCAAGTTCTCGACAACGAGATCGGCCATCGCAGCGATAAATAAGAGACAGCCCGATTCATGGACACTTCCTCCCAGCGGGTATTCGTTTACGGCACGCTTCGCCGTGGTGGCTCGAACCATTTCCGGATGGCCGGGGCGGAGTTCATTTCCTGCGGCACCATCAGCGGGCGGATGTATCGCATCGACTGGTATCCCGGCTTGGTCCTCGACCCTGCGGGCGATGAAATTCACGGCGAGGTTTACGCAGTCGGGCCTGAGCTGCTTTCCGTGCTCGATATCTTCGAAGGCGTTTCGGCCGGCGAGGTCGAGGGCAGCGAATACCGCCGCGTCGAGACCACGGTCATGAAACAAGACAGCCAGACGTTGAGCGCCTGGGTCTGGGAATGGCGCGGCCCTGTCGATGAAAGCCAGCGCGTGTCCGGCGGCAACTGGCTGAAAGAGGAATTGTAGCCGACCGCGCGGTTAGCAGCATCCCGGATTCACTTTCGACACCGGAAGCGGGTAGATGGGCGGGAAATAAAAGCGGTCGAGCGGATTCGGGACGGGATCGACGACGACCACCACCTTGGTGTTTTTCGTGTTTTTGGCGCTTTTCGCACCCTTCGAGCTGTAAAGCTCTTCATTGCCGCTGTTCGGATCGAGCTTGGCGAGCAGTGCTTGGACGGAGGCGACTGACTCGGGCATCGTGGCGATCGCGCATTGCGAGGCGATCCGCATGCAGTCCGGGGCAGCGGTGATGGCGGCTTCGACAATGGCGGTGACGAGGGCGACATCGGCGTCGCTGGCGGTGATGGCCGTTTTGACGATTTCGCAAGCGCAATTGGGATTGGCTTGGACTTCGGATTCGACGATTTCGAGCACCTTGGCGACGTTGAGTTTGATCCGCTGTTCGACGGAAAGGGCGACCGCTAGGCAATCCGGGCCTTTTTACGACTTTCCGGATTCACGATAAACTGCGGAGATCAGCGCGAGGCCGGTTTGCAAGGTGTCGGCGGAGATTTCGTAGGTTTCGCCAGCGGTGCTGGTGGCGACCTTGCGGTAAGGAGACGGATTGCGCAAGATGCCGAGATCGACCACGGATTCCACATTCTGCTGGCGTGCAGCCTGTGGATTGAGAGTCAGGGCGTCTTGAGAGGCGTAAACCGGGCCTCCTTCGGGAAGAAAGCCTTGGGCTTTTTCCGTCGCCGGCATCACGTAGTTACCAGCCACTGCGGCACCTTCGCGGAAGCGTGGTTCGATGGTCCCATCGAAGTCGCCAGCATTGCTGCTGATCTCGGTGGTGCGGGAAGTGCTGGCCAGGTTTTGAGCGGAAAGCGGGGCGATCGCGCTGAGAAGAAGGAGAGCAGCCATGCGGGGAGACACGGGTGGTTTCATGGGGGTGGGGGTGGTCGGGTAACCGGGAAGAACCTAATCAATCGGAGCGGGTATTGGCAAATATTGATATTCACTTGATCCCGTAGGGGCGGTGGCTGGATTTTAAATTGCTTGAAGTTAATGGATTATGGCGAATTTGATCCTTGGCTTCACGAATAGCTTCGGTTTCTTAAAATTCGTTGAAGCAAAAATGAATCGCTAGAGGGGGGAATCATCGATCGGATGGAGGGACGACTGGAACCCGTTGTCCGCCCGTGTTTAATTTAATTTTTTTACTCTGGAAGAACGCAAAAAGAGTCATCGTAATAGCTGCATCCCATGCCCAACCATGACCTTCCCACATCTCGGCGCAGCAAGCCGTGGTCGCTTACCTTCTTCGGACTTCTCGCCGCCGGCGGCTTGATCGCCATGCCGTTCCTGGCCGGTGGCCCGGATGGCGAGAAGATGCCGGATCTCGTCCGCTTTCTCGGTCATTTCCATCCGGTCCTGCTGCATCTTCCGATCGGGGTTTTCGTGTTGATCCTGTTTCAGGAGCTCGGAGCAATTTTCAGCAAGCGCGGAAAAGAGCCGGGAGAAACGCCGCTGTTTCCGCTGTTTTTCGGAGCCGCCAGCGCCATCGTCGCGGTTCTCGCGGGGTTCCTGCTGTATCACGGCGAGGTGCGATTCCGCGGCAACGAGCTGGCCGAGCGGCATCTGTGGGGCGGACTCATCTTCGCCGTGGCGGCGGTGGTGACTCTGATTTTCAAGGCGTGGACGATGGCCTTGAATGGCAACGCCGCGTTTTACCGCTTGCTGTTATTTGGCAGCGTGGGGGTGATGGGATTCGCGAGTCATGACGGCGCTTCGCTCACTCACGGCGAGGATTATTTAACGGAATACGCCCCGGAGCCGATCCGGAATCTGCTGGAAATCGAGCCGGCGAAGGATGCGCCCGCGATCGTTCCGGCGAAGGTGGCGGGAGAGCAGTCGGTTTATGCTAACATCGTCGCGCCGATTCTGGAGCGCCGCTGTGTCCAGTGCCACAAGGAAGGTAAGGCGAAGGGCAAGTTCCGGATGGATACTTATGAATTACTGGTGAAGGGTGGCAAGGAAGGCCCCGGCCTGGAAGCCGGCAATTCGGCAGAAAGCAACATTCTCATCCGCATGAACCTGCCGATGGATGACGAGGAGCACATGCCGCCGGAAGGCAAGCCGGACATCGAGGACCCGGAAGTCGCCGTCATCACCTGGTGGATCGATAACGGTGCCGATCCAAAAAAGTCACTGACGGAATTCGACGTTCCCGCACCGATCCAGGAGGCGATCGCCAAGGTGGCTTCTATCGCTCCCGCGCAGGTGGCTACAACCGCCGGGCCCGCCCATGCCGCCGGACCGGATGAGGCGCTGAAGTCGTCGGTGGCCGGTTTTTCCAAGCAGTTTCCGGGCGCGCTGAGCTTCGAGTCGCAGCAATCCTCGCTGCTGACATTCACCGCGGTCTCGCTGCGCGGGAATCTCGACGACGCGGGTTTCAAGACGCTCGCGCCGGTCTTGCCGCACCTGGTGACCGTCGATCTATCCGCCACGAAAATCACGGATCAGGCGGTCTCCCAGCTCTTGTCCGCCAAGAATCTCCGTCTTGTCCGCCTTGCGGAAACCGGCGTGACGGATGCTTCCATCGACACCTTGCTGATGATCCCGAGTTTGGAATCCATCAATCTCTACGGCACGAAAGTCACCGATGCCGGTGTGAGCAAACTTTCCGCGATGCCGAATCTCAAGCGGCTCTATCTCTGGCAGACGGCGGTGACTCCGGAAGCCATCAAGACGCTCAAGGAGAAGCTGCCGAGCTGCGAGATCATCACCGGAGCATGACCCGCGACAAGCGGCCCCTCCGCGAACAGATAGGGCGCCTGTGTGCATTGCAGGTCATTCGTCGGGGGGCTGGCTTGCCCGGCTTCAGAGTTTATAAAACTGCTCCCAATCCTTGCGGGGTGGGGGTCCGGTGAGGAATTCGTTAGCGAGCTTGTGATTGGTAATCGACTGGGTGGCGGGGTCGAAGGTGAGCTTGGCGTTCACGCGCTGGGCGATGATGCCGATGGCCATGGCCTGACAGAGCGGACCGGCGACGGCGAAGGAGGAGCGGCAGGTTTCCTTGCCTTGGCAGGCGAGGAGGAAGTTGGCGAAGTGATTGGACGGGCTTTTCGGCACCTCGGGGCCTTTGGACTTCATGTCCTCGGCTTTCGGGCCAAGGATCTGGAGGGTGGTGCCGTGGGAGCCGCCTTTGAAGGTGAGGCCTTCGCCGTAAATGACTTTGCCGGGCGGGCGGGATTTGTTTTCGGCCTTGCCGGTGGATGGCGGTGGGATGTTGGCATCCACCACGGACTCGCCGAGGTTGTTCGGGAGGGGCGGCAGATTGTTCACGCCGTCATACCACATGAGTTCGACGGGCGGCAGGTCGCCGCGTTTCGGGAAGCGGAAGGCGAGGGTGGTGGCCTGCGGGAAAATCAGCGGGCTGTAGCCTTCGATGAGAACGGGGTCCACTTCGGTGGGCATGCCGAGTTTGAGGAACTCGTGGGCGGTGTCGAAGATGTGGGCACCCCAGTCGCCAAGTGCGCCGTTTCCGAAGTCATACCAAGAGCGCCACTCGCCGTTGACGTAGCCTTTGTTGAATTTGTGGGTGGCGGCGGTGGCGAGCCAGCAATCCCAATCGAGGGTTTCCGGGACGGGTTGTTCCGGCAGGTAGTCGGCAACATTCATGCCGTGCCAACGCCGCTTGCTGTTCATGTAAGCGGTGATTTTGGTGACGTTCTTGATGATGCCGGCGTCGGTCCACGCCTTGAACTGGAAGTAGTTGGCTTCCGAGTGGCCTTGGTTGCCCATTTGGGCGGCGACCTTGTATTTGGTCTCGGCTTCTATCATGAGCTGGACCTGGCGGTAGCTGTGGCCCATCGGTTTTTCGCAATAGACGTGCTTGCCGAGCGACATCGCCAGCATCGCGACGGGGAAGTGGGAGAAATCCGGTGTGCCGACGCTGACGGCTTGGATGTGCTTGCCCATCTTGTCGAACATCTGGCGGAAGTCCTGGAAGCGCGGCACATCGGGGAACATTTTGAGGATGTCCTGGGTGTGTGGGGCGCCCATGTCGGTGTCGCAAAGGGCGACGATGTTGCAGAGGCCGGTTTTGTGGAGCTCGATGATGATTTGCGCGGCGCGGTTGCCGATGCCGACGCAGGCGAGATTGACTTTGTCACCGGAGGCGGCCGCTTGGCGGGCTCCGAGAAGGCGGGAAGGGGTGGCGATGTAGGCTCCCGCGCCGATGAGCCCTCCGATGAATTTGCGGCGCTCGATGCGGGACAGGTCGTGGTTTTGCGGTGTCATGGTGTTAGTGGCGGATGGGTTGCAGGAAATCACGGGTGTGATGTTTCAAATACGGCGGAATTTGCCGGGAGAAGCGACTCTTTTCTCGGGCAACCGCTAGGAAAGTGCGGGAGGACGCTGAGTCGAGGGCATGGCTGGAGGGGTTAGCGGTGTCCACGAACGAGCGGAGTTGCGCGCAGCGTGAAGTGTGCGCTTGCTGGAGGCGTTCCGCATGACAGCTTCACCATCAGCGGTGGCGTAGTGACCTACACCTTTCCCGCCTCGTTTCGAGTGAGATTCAGCTTCATAAAAAACCCCGCATCGCTGTTGAGCGACGCAGGGTTTTTTATTGGATCGGTTAAAATCAGGCGGAGGCCGCCTTGGTCTCTGCTGCGATTTCCGTGGCGAGCACGTCGGTGCGGAGGTCGCCACCCTTGCGGGTGCTCCACCAGAGCACGACGGGGGAGGCGACAAAGATCGAGGAGTAGGTTCCGACGAGCAGACCGATGAGGATCATCACGGAGAAATCCCGGAGCGAGGATCCGCCGTAAAGGGATAGAATCGCGACGGTGATGATGGTGGTGGCGGATGTCAGCAAGGTCCGTGACAGCGTGGCGTTGATCGCCTCGTTCATGATGCCCTTGATCGAGCCGCTGCGAGTGAGCAGGCTTTCGCGAATCCGGTCGAAGACGACGATGGTGTCGTTGATCGAGTAGCCCGCGATGGTCAGGATCGCGCCGACGTGGATCAGCGAGAGTTCGCCGCCGAAGAGGACGACGAGTCCGACCGCGACGACTACGTCGTGAAGGATGGCGATGAAGCCGCCGAGGGCGAATGAGAATTCGAAGCGGACGGTGATGTAAACCAGAATACCCAACAGACCGAGGACGAGCGCGAGCAAGGATTCCTTGAGGAAGGTCCCGCCGATGAGGGGGGAAACTTCTTCCTTGCTGCTGTCGATCACGTAGTCGGTGGAGCTGTCGGCAGCCACTTTGTGCTCGCCGAGAACCGGAATCGATTCGCGCAGTTTGGCGGTGATTTGAGCCGCGTCTTTCGAGTCGCAACGGACGGTGAGCAAGGTGCCGGTGGCGGGATTGCTTTGTTCCTGCGGATAGGCGGCCTTGGCAAGGGTGAGGGTCCCGATGGCTTTTTCGACATCCGAGATCGCGACTTTCTTGTCCTTGCCTAACTGGAATTGGATGAGGGTGCCGCCGGTGAAGTCGATGCCCAGCGAGCGTTCGCGATGAATCCCGAAGGCCGCGAAGGACAGCACCACCAAGGCCAGGGAAACCATGGCCGCCGTCCGGCGCTTGCCGAGGAAGTCGTAGTTGGTCGCGCGGATGAGATTGAGGAAACTGAGTTTTTTGAGGATGTTGAGGTCGATTCCCCAACGGAACAGCACGCGGGTCACGAGGATGGCGGAGAACATCGACGCCAGAATGCCGATGGTCAGGGTGACGGCGAAGCCTTTGATCGTGCCGCTGGCCATCCAGAACAGGATGATCGCGGTGATCAGCGAGGTGAGGTTGGAGTCGAAAATCGCGCTGAACGCCTTTTCATAGGAAGCGGCAATGGCGTTCTTGAGGGATTTTCCGGCTTCGATTTCCTCCCGCAGGCGCTCGTAAATGAGCACGTTGGCGTCCACGGCCATGCCGATGGTCAGGATCATCCCGGCGATGCCCGGAAGCGAGAAGGTGAATCCGAACATGGCCATCACGCCGAACAGGATCACGCCGTTTACCAGCAGACCGAAGAGGGCGATGATACCGGCCAAGCGGTAATAAAGGAGTACGAACACGAAGGTGATGGCCAGGCCGATGATGCCGGCCCAGATGCCTTGTTCGACCACGGCCTTGCCGAGGGTGGGGGAAACCGTGCGCTCTTCTTCGACAACGAGCGAATTTTCCAGCGGGTTCATCAGGGCGTTGGCGAGGTTTTGAACTTCACCGGGCTCGCTGAGTCCGTCGATCTGGAACTGTTTCCCGAGGGGGCCGTGCTCCTTCAAGCCCGGAGCACTGATGACCTCGCCATCGAGCACAATGGCGATGCGGTCGCCGGCATTCATGTCCTTGGTGAGGGCGATCATTTTGTCCTCTCCGTCACTGTTGAGAGTGATGGACACTGCGTCTGCTTGTTGGGGCGAAGGGGTCGCGAGGGAGATGTCTTTTCCGCCGAGTGCGGCTACGCGCTTGAGCAGGATCGGGCGTTGGAACTCCTTGCCGTCCTGATCCTTGCTCTTTTGATTGAATGCGAGATAGCCCGGTTCCTTCTTTGAACCCTCGAAAACCTGCTGGGCAAGAGTCTTGCCGTCTGCTCCAACTTCATCATTTCGCGCGCTGACCTTGTGAAGTTGGAGCTTGGCGACTTTTTCCAAGGTGGTTCGGATGCGGGCGGATTCCTCGGGTTCCACGCCTGGCATTTGGACGATGATACCGTCCTCGCCTTGGCGGGCGATCATCGGTTCGGCGGTGCCCATGCTATTGAGGCGCTTTTCGATGACGATGATGGCTTGGTCCACCTGCTCCTTGGTGATCGGCATTTTCGAGCCGCTATCGCTTTCGCGCGCTTGGATGCGGAGGGTGAAAGAGGATCCGCCGGTGATGTCGATACCGCCTTTGAGGCGTTCTTTGAGCGGGGTGGCGGCGAGCACGCAGAGGGCGCACACCCCAAACAGCAGCACGGTGCCGACGTTGCGTTTCCGCCGCTCGATATCCGTCGCGAAATACCAGAAAAATAAAATCATCAGGATCAGTCCGGTGACGAACAGGGTCAACGGATCTTCGAAGAAAGTAGTGGCGGCTAGCATGGTGGAATGGGCGGTTTTGGCTCTGGAATCGGTGAAATGTAGGTGGGATTATTTCGCGGCGGCGACGTCCTTTTTATGGACGACGGCGACGGCCGCTTTGTCGAATTCAAGCATGGTGCCCTCGGCGACTTTGATCATCACGGTGTGCTCTTTCACATTGTGAACGATGCCGTGGATGCCGGACGAGGTGACCACCTTGTCGCCGGACTGGAGCGAGGCGATGCGCGCGGCCATTTCCTTGCGCTGCTTCTGTTGCGGGCGGATCAGGAGGAAATAGAACATGACCACCATCAGACCCATCATGACGAAGGGGCTGCCGAGAATTCCTCCCGCAGGAGGTGGCGTTTCAGCGAGCAGGGCGGAGGAAAGCAGGGCGTGGATTGGTGTCATCATGAATTGGATTGGGTGTAGCGTTGGATGAAGGAGTCTTTGTAGGCGGAGAAGTTTCCCGCGGCGATGGACTCCCTTGCCCCGGCGACGAGGGACAGGTAGAAATGCAGATTGTGGAAGGAAAGCAACCGCAAACCGAGGATTTCACCGGCGCGGAAAAGGTGCCGGAGATAGGCGCGGGAAAATCGGGCGACGTGCGGGTGCGCGCTCTCGCAGACTGGACGCGGGTCTTTGGCGTGGATCAGGTTTTTGATGTTGATCGGCCCGTCGAGCGTCATCGCCATGCCGTGGCGGGCGATCCGGGTGGGCATCACGCAGTCGAACATGTCCACGCCGCGGGCGATCATTTCCAAAATCTGCGGCGGGGTGCCGAGTCCCATCGCGTAGCGTGGCTTGTCGTGGGGCAAAAACGGCACGGCATTTTCGATCGCGCGGAACATCTCGTGCTCGGGCTCGCCCACCGAGACGCCGCCGATCGCGTAGCCGTCGAAGCCGAGCTCGACGAGCTCGCGGGCCGATTGCTCGCGCAGGTCGGCGTAGATCGAGCCTTGGACGATGCCGAAATGTTGCTGCCTGCCGCTGCCGGAGCGCGGTTCGTGGTCCGTCACCCAGTCCTTGCAGCGCCTGGCCCAGCGGGTGGTCAGCGCGAGCGATTTCGCGGCGTAGGCCTCGTCGCACGGATAGGGCGGGCATTCGTCGAAGAGCATCGCGATGTCCGAGCCGAGCGCGCCTTGGATTTCCATGCTGAGCTCGGGAGTGAGCAGCATTTTCGAGCCGTCGAGGTGGTTGTTGAAACGCACGCCCTCCTCGGTGATTTTGCGGAGTTTCGCCAGCGACCAGACTTGGAAGCCGCCGGAATCGGTGAGCATCGGCTTCTGCCAAGTGCTGAAACTATGCAGGCCGCCGAGCTCGCGGATCAATTCATGGCCGGGCCGCAGCCAGAGGTGATAGGTATTTCCCAGGATGATTTGCGCGCCGAGTTCCTCCAACTCGAGCGGATGCAGCGTCTTGACCGTCCCCTGAGTGCCGACTGGCATGAAAATCGGGGTTTCCACGGTTCCATGGGGTAAAACCAAGCTGCCGCAGCGGGCGGAACTCGAAGGATCGGTGGCGAGGATAGAAAATGACACGGGCGGCCGGGGGAAATAGGACAGATGCCCGCGTGGGCCAAGCCCAATCATGCGCTCCGCGGCGGTGAAAATAGTTGGCTTTTTTCAGAAACATCCGGCTCCCGGCGGAGTTGATTTCATGATTCCCGTGATTTTTTTCGCGGCAGTTGGAATTTTTCTGAATAATTTCGACTGGCGCAACTCAGATGTGCGGGTATCCTGCCCCGTCGATTGAAACCAACAAACCAAAATCAAAATACTTATGAAACTGTTCCTCACCGCGCTCTGCGCCTCATTCATGATCATTCCGTCCTCATTCGCCAGCGAGTGTGAAAAGGGGAAATGTGGCAAGGAAAAGAAAGAAGAAGGCACCGTCCTCGCCGATTGCGGCAAGTGCAAGAAGAAGGATGGTGAAGAGAAGAAGGAAGAAGGCACCGTCCTCGCCGATTGCGGCAAGTGCAAGAAGAAGGAAGGTGAGGAGAAGAAGGAAGAAGGCACCCTCGCTGGCAAGTGCAAGAAGGGCGGCGAATGCGACAAGGAAGAAGCCAAGGAAGAAGGCACGCTCGCCGGTAAGTGCAAGAAAGACTGCGACAAGGAAGAAGCCAAGGAAGAAGGCACCCTCGCCGGCAAGTGCAAGAAAGACTGCGACAAGGAAGAAGCCAAGGAAGAAGGCACCCTCGCTCATTGCGGCAAGTGCGAAAAGGACCACGACAAGAAGAAGGAAGGCGAAGAGAAGAAAGAAGGCACTCTTGCCTGATTTTTTCTGACTGATCATTAAATCATTAATTTTGAAAAGCCGCCGGACGACCTCCGGCGGCTTTTTCGTGTCCGGGCAAAGATTTCCACCACGGCGGTTGACCGATGCCGACCGCTCCCGCCAGCTTGTCCGCCATGATTGATGTGGTTTGCGGAGTGATTGAGGATTCGGAAGGACGTTTTCTGGCCTGCCTGCGTCCGACGGGAAAGCACCTCGGCGGCTTGTGGGAATTCCCCGGCGGGAAAGTGGATCCCGGCGAATCCCCCGAATCCGCGCTCGTCCGCGAGCTGCGGGAAGAGCTTGCCGTGGAGGTCGAGGTCGGACACCCGCTAGAGCCGGTGATCTGGCATTACGAGGAAAGGACGATCCGCCTGCTGCCGTTCCGCTGCGTCATCGTGAGCGGCGAGCTGCGAGCGATCGAGCACGAGCAGTTATGCTGGTGCCTGCCGGAGGATTTCAAGAATCTCCCGTGGGCCGACGCGGATGTGCCGATCCTGCGGGAGATTTGGAAATCCGTGCGCCGCTGGATTTGATAGAAATTCACGGTGATAGTCCATCAGGGGGCGGCGTGACGGGCTGGCGATTTGTGATCCGGCCCAGAGAACCAAGCCTGCTGCGGCGGGGAGGACGAGGAGGACGGTGGAAATGAGCATTTTCCGCCAGTGGTTTCGGATGAATTTCATGAAGGGGTTCCGTGAGATGATTTAGCGGTAATGAAAAAAACGGAGCCTGCTTGCGCGGGCTCCGTTTGGGGAAGGGCAGGCAGGAATGCCTACCTCACGCGAGGATCTGGGCGAGCACGTAGGGGAGGATGCCGCCGGCCCGGTAGTAGTCTTTTTCCACCGGAGTATCAATGCGGACGATGACGGGGACGTCAAAGCTCTCGCCGTTGGCGGGGTGGACGCGGAGGGTGGCCTGTTGCATGGGCTTGAGGTCGTTGTCGATGCCGGTGAGGTCGAAGGTGGCGTCGCCGAGGCCTTTGATTTTATCGTAGTCCTCCTTGTTGACGAAGTTGCAGGGAAGCACGCCCATGCCGACGAGGTTGGAGCGGTGGATGCGCTCGAAGGACTTGGTGATGACGGCTTTCACGCCTAGCAGGTTGGTGCCTTTGGCGGCCCAGTCGCGGCTGGAGCCCATGCCGTAGTCCTCGCCGCCGATGATGATGGTGGGGATGCATTCTTCCTGATAGACGGCGGCGGCGTCGTAGATGGCGAGGGTCGGGATGTCGCCATTGGTCAGCGACTGACCGGAAACACTGCCGTTCTTGAGTTCATGACTCTCTGCCATGAGGTGGTCTTTCGGCGGAGCGGCGGACGGGTAGTATTTAGTGACGCCGCCTTCGATTCCGGGAACCATGAGGTTCTTGATGCGGACGTTGGCGAAGGTGCCGCGGGTCATGACGCGGTCGTTGCCGCGGCGGGAACCGTAAGAGTTGAAATCGGCGAAGCCTACGCCCTTCTCCACGAGGTGACGGCCGGCGGGACTGTCCATCTTGATGGCTCCGGCGGGCGAGATGTGGTCGGTGGTGACGGAGTCGCCGAAGATGCCGAGCGGGCGGGCGCCGTGGATTTCCACGATGTCGCGCGGGGCGGGGGAGAAGCCGTCGAAGAACGGAGGCTCTTGGATGTAGGTGGATTCGCGGTCCCACTCGTAAACGTTGCCGGTGGAGGATTTGATTTCGTTCCACTTCGGGTTCTGGTCGGAGAAGCCGGTGTAGAGTTTCTGGAAAACGTCGGGACGGAGCGAGGCGTTCATCGCGTCGGTGATTTCCTGGCCGGTGGGCCAGATGTCGGCGAGGAAGACGGGCTCGCCTTTCGGGGTTTTGCCTAACGGCTCGGTGGCGAGGTCGATATCGACGGTGCCGGCGAGGGCGAAGGCGACGACGAGCGGTGGCGACATCAGGAAGTTTGCCTTGATGGACTGGTGGACGCGGGCTTCGAAGTTCCGGTTACCCGATAGAACGGAGGCGGCGACGATGTCCTCGGATTTCACGACGTCCTCGATGCCCGTGTCGAGCGGGCCGGAGTTGCCGATGCAGGTGGTGCAGCCGTAGCCGACGGTTTGGAAGCCGAGAGTGTCGAGCTCGGCCTGGAGGCCGGTTTTGGTGAGGTAGTCGGTGACGACGCGGGAGCCGGGTCCGAGCGAGGTTTTGACGGACGGGTTGATGGTGAGGCCGAGGGCGTTGGCCTTTTTCGCTAACAAACCGGCGGCGAGCATGACGCTCGGGTTCGAGGTGTTGGTGCAGCTGGTGATGGCGGCGATGAGCACGGAGCCGTGGCCGATCTTGTCCTTCACGCCACCTTTGCTATCGACAGTGACGATGGCGGTTTGGGTCTCGGATTTGGCGAAGCCTCCGTCGGCGACGGGAGCGGCGAGGAGCTGGCCCCATTTGACCTTGAGGTTGTCGAGGTCGATGCGGTCCTGCGGGCGCTTCGGTCCGGCGACGCCGGGTTTGACGGTGGAGAGGTCGAGATCGACGACTTCGGAGAATTCGAGGGCGTCGCGGTCGGTCGGGATGCCCCAGAGGCCTTGGGCCTTGTAGTAATTTTCGACGGTGGTGACGAGTTCGGCAGGGCGGCCGGTGCCGGCGAGGTAGCTGGTGGTGATTTCATCGATGCCGAAGAAGCCCATGGTGGCACCGTATTCGGGGGCCATGTTGGCGATGGTGGCGCGGTCGGGGAGGCTGAGGGCTTTGGCACCGGGGCCGAAGAATTCGACGAATTTGCCGACGACCTTCGTTTTGCGTAAAACTTCGGTGACGAGCAGGACGAGGTCGGTGGCGGTGACGCCGGTGTTGAGTGCGCCGGTCAGATAGACGCCGACGACTTCGGGGACGAGGAAGGTGACGGGCTGGCCTAACATTCCGGCCTCCGCCTCGATGCCGCCGACGCCCCAGCCGACCACGCCGAGGCCGTTGATCATGGTGGTGTGGGAATCGGTGCCGACGAGGGTGTCCGGATAGTAAACGCCGTTTTTATCGAGCACGCACTTGGCGAGGTATTCGAGGTTCACTTGGTGGACGATGCCGATGCCGGGAGGGACGACCTTGAAGGTGTCGAAGGCTTGTTCGCCCCACTTGAGGAACTCGTAGCGCTCGCGGTTGCGGTGGAATTCGAGGTCGAGGTTTTTTTCCAACGAGTCGGGTCCGCCGGCGTAATCGACTTGCACCGAGTGGTCCACGACGAGATCGACTGGGACGAGAGGTTCGATCATTTTTGCGTCCAAGCCCATGCCATCGACCGCGGAGCGCATGGCGGCGAGATCGACGAGCAGTGGCACGCCGGTGAAATCCTGGAGGACGATGCGGGCGACGACGAAGGGGATTTCATAATCACCGGGGGCCTTGGCGTTGTAGTTGGCGAGGTTGGTGATGTCCTTTTCCGAGACTTTCAGGCCGTCGTTGTTGCGGAGAAGGGATTCGAGAACGATGCGGATTGAGACCGGCAATTTTGAGAGATTCGGGAAGCCTTGTTCGGCGAGGGCGGGGAGCGAGTGGAAATTTCCCTGGGCGCCAGAGCCGGTGGTGAAGGTGCGGAGTGTGTTCATGAGTGGATCGTTGTGGAAAAGCCGATGGGGGCTGGAATGCGGCGGAGGTTATGGGCGGCGGGGGATTTGTCAAAATCGTTCACCCCCAGAATGAAGGTTCATTTCCGGGGTTGAGTGGCGGAGGCGAGTGTGTAGCGTTCGCGCATGCGAACCGGATGGGCTTGGATGACGATGTTGCTGTGCGCTTGCTGGATGGTTTCCTGCGGCGGGATGGGCACCGCGCCGATTGTGGAGAACATCGAAGCAGGTGACGAGCCTGCGGAGGGAGGAATCGCCGAGGTGCCGAATCCCAGCGCCTCGATGGCGAAAAAAAGCGGGAAATCGCTCGGCGAAATCCAACGCGGGCACGAAGTTTACATGCTCAAATGCGGGGAATGCCACCGCTATGAGTTGCCGCAGAATCTTGATGTGGACGAATGGCAGGAAACCGTGCCGAAGATGATCAAGCACGCCGGATTGGAGCCGTCAGATGAAAAAGCGGTGCTGGCCTACGTGGTGGCGGTGAAGCGGGAGCGCGGGGAGGAATGAGCGGGGCCGTCGATCTGCTGGCGTTCGCGGGGGTGATGGCGTTGGGGCAGTTCAGTCCGGGGCCGGACATGATCCTGCTGACGCGCACGGCATTGAAGAGCGGTGCGCGGACAGGAGTGGAAATGGCTTTGGGGATTGCCTGTGGTCTTGCGGTGCACGCGACGGTGGCGGTCGCCGGGCTGGCGCTGGCTTTCGAGCGCTTGCCGGTTTTGTGGGAGGCCATGCGCTGGCTGGCTGCAGGATATCTGCTGTGGCTGGCCTGCAGTTTGTTCCGGGAGTGGCATTCCGGAGCGAAGGTGGATTCTGTTAGGCATGCGTCGGGAAGGCGGCCGTTCGTCCGGGGGCTGTTTTGTAATTTGCTGAATCCGAAAGCCGCGGTTTTTCTGACGGCAGTGTGCGCGCCGTTTCTGAGAGGCGCCCGGCCGGAGTGGTGGGCGTTCGCGATTTGGGGAGTCGTGGTCGGACAGGGATGCGTGCTGTGGTCGCTGTGGGCGTGGCTGCTGCAATGGAATCCGTTGAAGCTGCGCTACGAGCGGGCGGCGCGGTGGATTGACGGCGCGTTCGGCATCGCGCTGGTCGCCTTGGCTGTCCGCTTGATAGCTGGCTAACGAAAAAGGCCCCGCTGGTTTGCGGGGCCTTTGAATGAATCGTGAAATCAAATCCTGCCGGCATCAATCGTATTTCGGAGCGGCGTGCTGGTTGAAGTAGCCGTCGGTGAGATACATCGTGCCGGCGTAGTCAGGCAGCGGTCCGGCGTCCGGAGGCAGCGGGATATTGCCGACGGTGGCGTCCTCAGACTGCGAGTAAGCGATGTTCACTGGCGTGCCGACCTTGACCAAGCGGAAGAATTTTGGGGCGAGATTCTCGTGCATCCGGATGCAACCGTGGGTGCAGGGCTGATGCTTGACCCAGCCGGTGTGGAAGCCGTAGTTAGGTTTGAACTCGCACCAGTAGGGCATCGGCGTGCCCTTGAACGACCAGCCGGGAGGGCGGCTGCTGAGCATGGTCTTTGTGACGTTGTTTCCGCTGTAAGCGTAGCCGTGGGTGTTGGCGCGATGTTTGTGCTCCTTCTTGAAAATGGTGAAGCTGCCAGACGGGGTGGTTGTTCCCGGCGCGCCGACGGAGACCGGCATGGCGAGCAGGATTTCAGAACCTTCCATCACATACACCCGCTGTTTGCTGAGCGAGACTTTCACCCGGACACTGCCCGGACTGGTGGGGAGTTTGGTGGGGCGGTCGTAGGCGTGATAAGCTGCTAGACCGGAGCCGCCCGATGAAAGGTTCGAGCAGGAGGAAAACAGGGTGGCCGCGCAGGCTGCGGCGGCGAGTGCGAGAAGTGATTTTGAATTCATGGTGTTGTGATCAGGCGGGAGGATTGCGATCGCTTCGAAAAATGCAAGACAAGGTGCGGGGGAATCGCTTAGCGGAGCCGCTCCCAGGAATCCACCCGGGCATTGACGAACCAAACCGAGGCGACGCGGTAGGGGATGTAGGTGACCTCCGGGCCGAAGCCGTATCCATAGCCGGGATAAGCATGGTGACCGTAAGACCCGTATCCAAAGCCACCGTAAAAAGTGGAGGTGTAAACCGGACGCGAGCCGGCGTAATCCCAACGCTCCGTTCTCTTGGAATCCTTGAATCCATCGAAGCTTCGGGCCGGATAGCCCCAGGCGAGCATCACGGCGTCCGGAGACATGCCGCGGGCGATTTGTCCCTGCTCGACGAGGCTCTGGTCCTTTTTAGGAAGCGCCGCGAAGACCTGCGGGTTTTGTGCGATCCGCGCCTGCGGCGTGGAGGGGACACAAGATGAAAAAGCGAGGCCTACCAACAGTGCGGTGAAGATTTTTTTCATGCTCCGGAAATTATGGTAAACCCAGCAGTGATGCAAGGTCCGGCACGATGATTTTCAAGAACCGTTGGAAAGGGGCTTGCCAATCGTGAAGCCGACGCCGCAATCTTTGCCCGAACCTTTCCCCGACTTAAAACATGTCCGAACTTCTCGAAGATGATGATCTCACCGCCGCATTGAAAAAATGCCCTGAGTGGGACTACGAAAAAAAAGCGATCACCCGAACCGTCGAGTTCGAGGAATTCATGGATGCGATTGATTTCGTCAACGATCTCGCCGAGATCGCGGAAGAGGCGCAGCACCATCCGGACATCACCATTAAGCACACCAAGGTGACGTTGAAACTCACCACCCATGACGCCGGCGGCGTGACGGAGCTCGACATCGAGCTCGCGCAGCGGGTGGACAACCTGGTCGATTGATCCGCAGGAATTTTGAATCAAGCTGGGTCGTCCGTTCGCGGGTGGCTCTGCTTTTTTCGTTCAGCGGGGGAGCATCAGCTCGTCGTCCTTGAAGCCGGTTAGGTTGCCGAGGCCTTTGAGCAGGCAGCGCAGGGTGAAGAACAGGAAGATCATGATCGGCACGCCGATGACGGCGAATCCCCAGCCGGTGAGCTTGGCGATGATCACGTTGTAAGTTTCCAGCGCGTCGATGGCTTGGGCATTGAAGCCGTGGAAAAACCATTGCGCGAGGACGAGGTTCATCAGCGAGCTGAGGAAGAAGGAGGCGGCGAAAAGTTTGGTGGCCTTGTGAAGCAGGCGCTCGTAATCGGCCTGCGCGGAAATCGCGGTGACGCGGTTCTCGATTTTCGGGATGTCGAAAATCGAATCGTTGTAAAGGAAGACGCGGATCAGCGGGGTGGTCGTGCGGTGCGAGAACAGGATCGCGACGCCGAGCACGAGCGGAATCAGCGCCTCCTTGAGGCCGAAGAGCAGTCCGGCGTTAGGTTTCACGGTGCCGTTCTTGTTCCACAGATAGACGGTTAGGCCGCCGGAAAGCAGGACGGAAATCAGCCCGAGCGCGGAGAAGAAGTTGCCCTCGCGGGTCTTGAGGTAATACCAGGCTCCGTAGCCGAGCGGAAGGAGCAGGGCGAGGATCATCGCCTTGAGCGGTCCGATGTGCCAGGGTCTGGCGATTTTCCCGAGCCTTTCCTGCAAGTCTGGATCTTTGCTGAGGTAGCTGAGGATCAGGACGGGAACAATCACGTTGACTAGGATGTTAGCCAGCGGGTGTTCCTTGGGTGTTTTCGTTGGGGTGACCATGGACGGCAGAAAGAAAGCATGCCGCGCCGGATGGTGAAATCAAAAACGGGCGGCGGACTGCGTCCTCGTAGAAAAATTTCGACAGATGGCGGAATTGGAGATTAAAAATGAGTCTGCAGATTTCCTGCTTTCCACAACTGATCCATGGCTTCGATCCACTCCGAGAGAGCTCTTTTCGTTGCGTGCGGATCGATGAGTGGATGTTCCTGATGCGCGACATGGGAGTTGCGGAAGTCATTCAGCCTGCGGACCCGATCCAGCAAATCCCTGGCACCGATAAAACGAAGGCCCGTCGTCATCGTGTCGAACCCCCCTCCAATTTTGGTCGAGTCATTCAATGCGTAATCCAGACAGCTCCGCAGCATTCCGAGCGGGGAAATGCCGCTGCGATAAACCAAGGTTTTCCGCAGGTTCCTGCCCAGTTTCTCGTAATGCCGCCGCATCCGCTGATCGACCTTGCCGAGATAGGGAGAGAACCAATCCTGTTGATCGACTTGGTTCGCGGGCATGGACGGTGAGAGCTTTTGAATTACCAATCCTTTGGCACACTCGTCCACCGCTCCGAGCAAAGCCGTGAAAACCGGAGCGAAGTTCACGCCCGGCTTTTTCTCGAAAAACCGATACAGCGAGATCGCTTCGTCGGCCGCACGCTTCAGCCGATCCGGCAGCCCGGCGAGCAAACTTTCCGGCACCACTGATTGCACTGCCGGAGCCTCGTCATTCAGCACCATGACCCGCTCATGACTGGTGATCCTGTCCCGCAGGAATGCTCCGGTGTCCAGTGCCGTCGCTTTCGCCACGGCTGGTCCCATCCAGTCAAATGCCTCGCCCTTCGCGGATCTGCGGTTCGTGTTGTCGAACAGCCGGTGAATGTTCGTGAGATAAAGCACGCCGCCCGTGTGCGCTCCTCCCGCCTCGTCCTGAAGCACCGTCGTCAGATTCCAGTCTCCGCGCCACTCCACGGTGATCAGTGGATCGTTATCGAAAATATCAGAGCCTCCGCCCTCCGGTTTAAAATCCTCCTTCAATCGCTCAAAGACCGTCAGGTTCGGCGCGATCACCAAGAAATGCGGGACATGTTCGAATCGCTCTCTCGGATTGCGTGGAAATAGCTCCACACGATGCACAGGCTCATCACCTTGGTTTTCCCGGAACCTGTCGCCATCTTGAAAGCGTCGCGGTTCCATGCGTCCTCCTCATCCGTGATACCCAGCGCAGCCGTTTCCGCCTGCGCTCCGCCGAAGTCTGCGATGATCTGGGCGAGAGTGATGCCGGTCGGGCGGCGCCCGTTCCTCGCCGTGGCTCCTTCGCCGCTATCGGCTCGGACCCGGTGTTTCAGCGGCTCTTCCCATGCGGAAAAGAGCGGTTCGAGGGATTCGGTTTTGATGGTCAGGGTTCCGGACATGAACGTTTGGGTGATTGACGAAAGGTTTGGGCGTGCAAGGATTGAGGCATGAAAACATTCACTGCGGTGATCGAGCGGGATTCCGTGACCGGTTTGCTCGTCGGATACGTGCCGGGCTTTGCGGGCGCGCACTCACAGGCGGAAACCTTGGATGAGCTGAACGAAAACCTCCGTCAATGCCATCGACATGGCAGAACGCCGTGCCTTTCCGCCCGTGAAGTAGCGGATTGATAGCGTTCGTTAGAATCTCTGCCCGGAAACACCGGCGGTCTTGCCACTCGCCATCAATGGAACGGTTCGATAGATACCTCGCTCATCGTGCTTGTTGTAGTGCTTCTTCGAAGACTCGGAGTAATCGCCATACTGCGGGTTGAAAGTGTGCCGTCCGGTTGCGGAATAGAACAAGAGAAAGTCTTGGCTGTTTCTCCACTGTGTTTTCACACCAGCAGCAATTGCCGACCGCTTCCATGAAATGACGTTTCCGTAATGTGGAAAAATGGTGGAGCCGTGGGCGAGTGGCGGCGATCATTGGTCGCGGCGAATGGCTTGCAGTGGTGGAGCGAATTCGCGGAGACCGGTGATCTCCGCTACATTCGCAATGACGCAAAAAAGCGGAGCCTTGCGGCTCCGCTTTGGAATCGCGGACTGAAGTCCTGGACTACTTTTGGAATCAGACTTTGCCGAAAATGGTCTGGCCGGTGGAGCGGAGGTCGTCGCACGCCTCTTTCATCCGCTCGCAGAGACTGAGCTCGCCCTTCTTCAAATACGAGCGCGGGTCGTAGTGTTTTTTGTCGCCGACTTCGCCGTCGATCTTGAGCACGCCTTCGATGTTCTGACACATGTGGGTGACGATCGGGCGGGTGAACGCGTATTGCGTGTCGGTGTCGATGTTCATTTTCACGACGCCGTAGTCGAGGGTTTCGCGAAGGTCGCTCTCGGAGGTGCCGGAGCCGCCGTGGAAAACGAGGTCCATTTCGGCGTCCGCGCCGTGCTTGTCCATGACCGCTTTTTGGCCGTCGCGGAGGATGGTGGGCTTGAGTTTGACCGCGCCGGGCTTGTAGGCACCGTGGACGTTGCCGAAGGTGGCGGCGAACAGGAAGCGGCCGATGGGCTTGAGAGCTTCGTAAACTTCCACCATATCTTCGGGCGTGGTGTAGAGTTTTTCGATCGGAAGGCCCGAGGTGTCGTGGCCGTCTTCCTCACCACCGACGCAGCCGGCTTCGACTTCGAGGATGATGCCGAGATCGGCGCACTCTTTGAGCAGCTTTTTGGAAATTTCGAGGTTTTCCTCAAGCGGGACCACCGAGCCGTCGAACATGTGGGATTGGAACAGCGGGCCTTTTCCTTCGGCGATGCGCTTGCGGGAGGCTTCAAGCAGTGGCTTGAGGAAGCTGTCAACCTTGGCCGGATGGCAGTGGTCGGTGTGGAGGGCGATGAGCACGTTGTGTTTTTCCGCGAGCAGGTGGCAGGCTTCGGCGAGCACGATGGCTCCGAAGGCGGCGTCTTTCACCGAGGTGCCGGACGCGAACTCGCCACCGCCGGTGGAGACCTGGATGATCCCGTCGGATTTCATTTCGGAAAAGGCACGCAGCGCACCGTTGATGGTGGGCAGCGAGGTGACGTTGATGGCGGGATAGGCGTAACCACCCTTTTGGGCGGCGTCCAACATGGCGCGATATTGTGCGGGAGTTGCGATTGGCATGACGAGTGTTTGCTTAGACGCGCGGCGGACTAGCGACAAGCCAGAATCGAGGAAATCCGCGGAGCCGCCCGGCTTGTGGCTTGCCAACCGCCGCCCGGCGCGATTGTTTCTCATCCATCCCGATGACCTCGTCCGAATCAATTGTCTGCAAACCAACGCCTTGGTTTATCTTCCGTGCGCTGGTGATGCTGCTGATGTTCGGCGTTTTCGCGGTGCTGTTTTACATCGACGGCTCGACCGGATATCGGAAGAAAAACGAGATTTACTACCTTCACAAGACGTTCCAGATCGCGAACGAGGAGTTTTCAAAAATGAATTCCAGCGGCGCGCTCACTCCCGCGGAGTGGAAAGACCATGCGGCGAGACAATCCGTCGCGTTCCCTGACGACCGCACGATTCTGCCCGTTTCCCTCACGCTGCCGATGCCGTGGCCTGAAATTCTCCACGACTACGAGCGGATGAAGCCGCTGCAATGGAACATCTTGTGGCGCGAATACACCCGCGAGCGCGGCCTCGGCTCGTCTCCTCCGGAGAGTCCTTACGACGCCGGGAAAATCCGGGAGCAGTGGATCGTCGGCGGAGTCTGCGCCATGCTGGTGGCGACAGCGGCGTTCTTCCTGCTTCGCACGCTGGGCCGCTCGATTTCGGCGGACGCCGAGGCGGTCACCACGCAACGGGGAAAGCGGATTCCTTACCCGGATCTCAAGACGCTCGATCTCCGCAAATGGGACACGAAGGGGATCGCCCTCATCGACTATGACGGTGCTTCCGGGAAAGGCCGGATTCGCATCGACGGGCTGACTTACGGCGGTTTCAAAAAGGACAACGACGAGCCCGCCGAGCGCCTGATGCGCCTGATCCGCTCGCGGTTTTCCGGTGAAATCATCGAATACGCCTCCTTCTCCGACAGCCAATCCAAGGACGACGCCTCCACTCCTGCCTGATTGGTTTTCGCGGGTCCCGTGCTTTTCCGCTCCCGATTCGTTTTCGAGGTTGCCAAGTCGGGTCTGCAAGCGGTAACCACTCCCAACGCCAACACTCAACAACAGCAACTCATGTCAGACAAAAGTATCGAAGCCCGTGTAAAGGACATCATCGTGGACCAACTTGGCGTCAACGCTGATCAAGTGACCACCGAAGCCAAATTCGTCGAGGACCTCGGCGCCGACTCGCTCGACACTGTCGAGCTCGTCATGGCTTTCGAAGAAGAATTCGACATCGAAGTGCCCGACGAAGAGGCTGAAAAGCTTCAAGCCGTGGGCGACGTGGTGAATTACATCACCAGCCAACAAGCCTGATTCCCTTAGGCGAACGCTTTGCGAAAGGGCGGACTCCTGATGGGTGTCCGCCCTTTTCTTTGCATTGCGCCCGATCCGGGTGACTATCTCCTGCCCATGCACTCGCAAGACGACATCCACTACGCGCTCGAAACGACCAAGGTTCTCCGCGAGCCGGATCGGCGCATCGACACGTTTGGCGAGACGCGGTTCGAATTCCAGCTCATCAGCGAGCTGATGGACCGGACCAACGAAGTCCGCATCCGCACCGGCGAGGTCGAGGCCATGCGACCGCGTATTTTGCGTCCGTCCGCTTACAATGAGGTCGCGCTCGATGGATTCGATCCATCTGCCAGAGCGCGTTTCGACAAGCTGGTGGACAAGCTCAAAGCCGAAGGCAAGGACCTCGCATTCCTCCAATACGGTTTCCAGTTCAAACGCGGCCAGGTCCACGAGGAAATCGTTTACGACAGCATGGACGCCGTCCGCGAGCGGGTGCTCGAAGACATCCGCCGCACCGGCAATCCCGCCCGCGCCATCATCGAAGGCGTGGACGACGCCTGGGAAATTTCCATCCTCAAGTTCTCTTTCGAGATGATCCTCCGCTCCCACGAAATCAACGCCTTTGATTTCAAGCGCCGAGGTCTCATTTAAGCCCTTCTGTTTCGCCCATGAGCCTTTGGACGGTTTTCAAGATACTCGCCGCCTTGTGCGTTCTCGCGGTCATGGGTTTCACCGGCATGTTCGCCTATCATGTCGTCGTCGCGCCACTCGGCGGCGTCTTTGAGCAGATCATTCCCCGTCCCACAGAAGTCGTCGGCACCCCGCCCGATGCTGAGTTTGCCAAGATGCTAGATTCCGCCGAGCTGCCGGACATTGACCCCGGCGAGAAGGCGTTTCAAAAAGCCCACGAGCTGCTCGCCCTTGGCAAGCTCGACGAGGCCCGCGAGAAACTAACCGCCATCGTCAACGTCTTCCCCACCTCCTCGTCGGCACCCGTCGCCCGCCGGATCGTCGGCGAGATGAACCTCGATGAAATCCTCTCCACCACCCACATGGCGGGCAAAAAAACCCACATCGTCAAACGCGGGAATTCGTTCCTCGGCATCGCCGCGGAATACGGCACCTCCCTCGATTCCATCATGCATTTCAACGGCATGATGGAGCTCAAAAACATCCAGCCCGGCGAGGAGCTCATCGTCATGCCGCTGAATTTCCGGTTGCTTATCGAGCCGCAGCGCAAGGCGCTTTCTGTCTGGGACGGTGCCCGCTTCATCCGCGAATACCCGGTCATCCATCTGGATGTCCCTGGCAAGTTAGAAATCGGAAAAACCAAGATCAGCTCGAAACTGGCCGAGCTGAACGGCCACCCCGTCGCCCCGCAATCCAAAGACTACCGCGCCGCCGAGAAGGTCATCCAGATCGCCAAGCCCTCCCTCCAGATCCGCGGTGCCTCCGAGGCGACCGACGCCCTCCCGCACGGCATCATCCTGCTCTCACAAGACATGGAGGAGATCAGCCTGCTCACCCGCGTCGGCAACGAAGTGGAGATCCGCTGAAAACATGCGTCTGCCATGAAAGACGTGCTCCGCTACCATCCGCTTCTATCGTTCACTTTAAAAACCTCGCGAAACTCGCTGGCGATTCGGGAAAAAGCTGATTAGCCTCCACGCAATCCATGGCATCCGAGGAAAAGAACAAGCGTTTTAAGATCGAGCCCATGCTGGGTGGACTGGCTTTGCTGCTGCTTCTGGCAGGCTGCGTGTCCGTGCTCAGGCCCTTCATGACGGCCCTGTTGTGGGCGATCATCCTGTCATACGCCCTGCATCCCTTGCAGCGGGTTTTCACCCGTTGGTTTCGTGGCTCGCGGACCTTGGCGGCTTGTTTTGTCACGCTGACCATCACGGTTGTACTCGCCGGACCTATCGTTTTGATCGGCTTCAGCATTGCCCCGGACGCCAAGGATCTGGCGGAGGCGACGCGGAAATGGTTCATGGCGGCACCCGACCAAGCTCCGGCATGGGTGGTGCAAACGCCGCTGGTGGGCAAGGAGCTGGGAGTCTATTGGTCGAATTTCGCGGAGGACCGCAAGCCGATGTTGGAGCAACTCGACAAGGAGGTGAAGTCGTCGCTGCGGTCGAAAATCGTTACTGAAGGCGAGAATGGCCCGGTGGTGACGAACGGGCCGCCCGTGTCCAAGGCCAAAGCGGATGAGAAGCCCGAGGACAGTGACAGCAAGCCGATTCTCGTAGTTTTGTTAGGTAAGTTTTTTGGTTGGATGTGGAGCGCGCTGCTTTCGATCACTCTGGCGGTGGGGCAGGGGGTGGCGCAGTTGTTGTTGAGCGGGCTCCTGGCGTTTTTCCTCCTCAAGGACGCGGACATTCTTTCGCGGCGGGTCTCCGTCGCGGCGGACCGGTTGGCGGGCGAGCGGGGCCGGCACCTGCTCAATGTGGCCGGCGGCACGGTGCGTGGCGTGATTTACGGGATTCTCGGCACGGCCATCGCCCAAGCCTTGGTCGCGGGCCTGGGGTTCTGGATGGCGGGGGTACCGGGCGCGGTGCTGCTCTCGGTGCTGACGTTCTTTTTCGCGGTGATCCCGTTCGGCCCGCCGATGATCTGGCTGCCGGCGGCGATGTGGTTGTTCGCCCAGGACAAGCCGGGGATGGCTATTTTCATGCTGATCTGGGGTGGTCTGGGAATCAGCAGCGTGGATAATTTCTTGCGGCCGTATCTAATCAGCCAGGGCAGCAAGATGCCGTTCGTGCTGATTTTCTGCGGGGTCATCGGCGGGGCCTTGTCGTTCGGGCTGGTGGGGGTTTTCCTCGGTCCCACACTGCTGGCGGTGGCGTTCCGACTGATCGAGGAATGGTCCTCGGCACCCGTCGGACCGGATGGAGAGTCGCTGCTTGTTGAGAGTTCGGGATTGCGCGAGTCACCGGCATCGGACACATAGCGGCATGGCGGTGTGTTCCTCGGTGTTAGGCAAAGTGCTGGAAGTCTTCGAGCGGAATTTCCGCGACCGGGGGGAACTGGGCGCTTCTATCAGTACCTGGTGGAATGGCACCGAGATGATTTCACACGGCCACGGCTGGTGCGAGCGCGAGCAAGTCCGCGAGTGGACGGTGAACACGCTGGTGCCGGTTTATTCCGCGACGAAAGTCCCGGCGGCGGCGAGTTTGCTGCTGGCCTTGGAGGGGAGGGGACTTTCCGCGGAAACTCCCGTGCGCGAGGTCTGGCCGGCATTTCCCTTGGCGGAGGCGCGGTTTTCCCACCTGCTTTCGCACCAGTGCGGGCTGGCGGCGCTGGATCGGAAGGCGAGCGTGTTCGAGCATGCGGAGGTGGTCGCCGCCATCGAGGCGCAGGTGCCGGCGTGGCACTTGGGAGACGGGCAGGGCTATCACCCGCGGACTTTCGGCACGCTGGTGGACGAGCCGGTGCGCCGCCTAACCGGGCAGACGCTCGGGAGCTTCTGGCGGGAACAGATCGCCGCGCCGCTCGGCCTGGATTTCTGGATCGGTCTGCCGGAAGCCGAGTGGCCGCGGGTCGCACGGCTCTATCCGGGGAAGGCTGGCAAGGGCGATCTGGCAGATGCTTTTGACAAACAGCTCACCACCTCCGGCACCTTCACCCGCCGGGCGTTTTCCTCACCGCGCGGGCTGCATGCCATCCATGAAATGAACGAGCCTCGCGCCTGGTCCGCCGGTCTGCCCGCGCTCGGCGGGGTGGGCACTGCTTCGGCGCTGGCGAAATTCTATCAAGCGGTCATCGGCTCGATCGAAAGCCCGCTTTCACCCACCGTGCGACAGGCGCTCGCCACCCCGCAGGCGTCCGGCGACGACCGCGTTTTACTCCGTCCCACGGTCTTCACCTGCGGCGCGCAGCAAGACCCGCGCGATGCGGCGGGCCGGAAAATCCGCAACATTTACGGCCCGTCTCTCGCCGCTTTCGGTCATCCGGGCGCGGGTGGCAGCCACGCTTTGGGCGATCCGGCGACCGGGATTTCCTTCGCCTACGTGATGAACCAGATGGACCTCAGCGTAATGCCCGGCGTGAAGTGTTTGGAAATGGTGGACGCGCTTTTTTCCGAGCTGTGAAGAGTCTCTGTTCAGTTTCTATCGTAGGGTTGGCATCGATGAGTTTTGGCGGCGGTGACAAGACGCTGCCACCCGCCGGGGGGCGGTGAGGGCGCCGGAAACTAGGTTGAACATTTTTCGACGGTCGATTACATATCGGACCAGTCCACACCGAGGCGGAAAAATCGTCCGAAATTATGCAGGTCCCGCTTCCGATTTGGCCTGAAGCTTGCTTATGGTCCCTCCGAGCCCAAGACACGCACGCTCTCTCCACCATGCCCAATCTCAAAGACAAAATCGGATTCACTGCAAACGGCCCCGCCATCGCCTCTCCCGCCGAGGAAAACCGCTTGCGCGAGTTCGTCAACCTGAAGCTGGCGGCGCGGGGTTACCCGATCGTCGGTGACGAGGCGGACTATCCATTTCTCGATCTCGGACGCTCGCTGATCGCGAGTTTTCAGGAGAAAATGCGCTTGCTCTCGGACTATCTTTGCCCGGCGGACGCGTCGATCGACGCCTTCCTGCGCGACTATCTGGGCAGCGAAATCGTGGCGGAGGTTTTTCCGGACGCGATGCATTTGCTGCCCTCCGCGCCGCTGATCATGGAGCGCCACGGGATCGCCCGGATGCTTTCTCTGCCGCCGGATGAGGATGAATTCAAGTCGTCGATCCTGAGTTCCTATCGGGTTTATCAAGGAGTTTGCCACAATCCGGCGAGCGATCGGCGGACGACGGAGGGGGTTTTCCACGTGGCGGAAGGCGGCTTGCCGGTGCCTGCGGACAAGAAATCGGTGCCGAAGGCGGTGTTCGCGCGCTTGCTGAAAAATGCGCTCACCCCGCCGCTGGACATCATGACGCTGCCCTTCACCGGGACGAGTAAGGAGCCGGCGAAAGTCTTCGTCTCGCTGCTGTTGCGTCCGGTGGTCGCACCGGAAGTGCCGGGCGTTTCGCCAGAGAAATCGATGGAAACGCGCTTCTTCGCGCCGGGAAATTTGGTGAGTAACCTGGACTTCGTGGAGAGCATTTTCGGCAACGGCGGCGATCCGTTCCTGCCGGACAACGACGCCCGCCTCGATGCGGAACATTGGTCCGGCCACACCGGTTGCGTGATCCTCGCGCCCCATCTCGTTTCCCTCAAAAAGAAGGACCTCGGGCTTCCTAACGTGGTCGACGCGACGGAGCGCCAGAAGCGCGAGGGCATGTGCTGGACCTCGCCGGACGAGCTCTACAACGGGGGCGGCGCGTTCAAGATCACCTGCCGCGACAAACGCGGGATCATCGTAACGATCATCGCGGACAATTACTACGGCTACTGCAAGAAGGAGGTGAAAACCCAGCTCAGCTACGCGGCGAACCTCTTCGGCAACGCGGAGGAGGAACACGCCGGCGGCGCGATCGCGTTTCCGAGTTTCGATCTGGGAGAGGATTTCTCGCTGAGCGACTACACGCGCCCGGTGGACCACAAGTTCTCGGGACTTACCAGCCGCTACGGCGAGATTTTCGACCTCCAGCCCGAGGGCTACGGCATCGACAAGCACTTCCCCGACATCCTCTACGTGCCGGAGGACGTTCACATCGACCTGCACAGCCAGTTGGTGACGTGGACGAACGAAAGCGGTGCGCAAAAGATCCCGCTCCAGCCGGGAATCACCTACGTCCTGCCGTCCGGCTACAAGGTGGAGATGGTCAAGCCTACCGCCGGCCAGCGCTGGCGCCTGATAGGAACGACGGCGGAAGGGACGTTCTGCCACAAGCCCTGCACCGTTTCCGGCGGCGGGAAGTCGGAGATTTCCAAATCGCTATCAGATGCGATGATCACCGCCGCGGTGCTGGTCCATAATTTGAAGAAGGATCTCGATATCGCCTGGGACATCATCAACCACGATTTCTCCAACCGTTACCGCAATCCCATCGAGCCCGGCAAACCCGGCCGCCCGCTGCTGAGCTCCGAGCGCTCGCTGGGCTCCGTCATCCGGCTGCTCACGCCGAATCCGGCCTACACGGATGAATACAACCAGTGGCTCGGCACCTTCGGACGCTTCGTGCGAGATCTCGTTTTCATCATCAAACGCTTCCACAAACCCAGCTGGGGCGAGGACTGGCGCAAGCGTTTCACCGTGGATCTCATCAACGGCGCGCCCGGTCGCCAGTTGATCTATCGGCGCCAGCGGCTTGTCACACAATACCTCCGCGTCGGCTTCACCGAGGACGGCACCTGGCGCACCTTCAGCATCCGCAAGGACTTCGCCCCGGCGAAAAAAATCCAGACCGAGGACGACATCAGCGCCTCGATGGTCGTGCCGCGCAGCGCGGTGGCAGGACTCCATCCGGACCTCCAAAACCCGTCCGTCAAGTTTGTTAAAAACTGCGAATACCGGCTATTCCAACGCCCGGACGACGCCATCATCCGCGGCTATGACAAGCGGACGGAAAGCGACTTCAGCCAGGGAGGCCTGTTTTTCTCGAACTACGAGCCGATCTCCCGCCCGGACGCCGCGGCGATGGTGAAGGACGCCATCCGCTTCGAGCAGTTCACGCCGCCACTGCGGAAGATGCTCGGCGCCTTCGTCGATGGAGAAAAGCCCGCCTACGTCGTGAGCTCGCACCTGCCGCGCATCGTCGATGGCAAGCCGACGAAAAACCCGCGCTACCTCCAGAACCGCCCGGACCTCGAAGACCCGCGCTCGCTCTATTTGGCCCAGCTCGGCGCGCGCCTTTTCCGCCGCCTGCCGCTCGACGCGCCGGTGCTCAAACCGGTGAACTCGGTGCTCGCCGGCCGCCGCAACAACCCGCCGGACGAGGCCGCTGGCATCCGCGCGCTCGCCGTTTACAACCCGATCCACTATCAGGAGCTGCCCGAGTTGTTCATGGATTTCATCGCCTCGCTCACCGGCAAAAGCCCGTCCACCACCGGCGCAGGCAGCGAGGGCGCGCTGACGAAAGGCCCGTTCAACGCGATCCTGCCGATCCACGACGTCAACGCCGCGCTGGTTTCATTCCTCCTAACGAACTACCACGGCTTCACCAGCGCCGCCGGCCACATCGGCCGGAAATACCGCGTCGACCACGACATCAGCCTGCTCGTCCCCGAGGTTTGGTCGCGGATGTTCATCCCCGAGCGCGAGCCGGACTATCTGATCAAGAACGGCTACCTCGAAAAGATCGAGGACTTTACTCACGAAGGCAAACTCATCGAAGCGAGCCGCCTCGGCTACCGCATCACCGAGAGTTTCGTGACCACTTTTTTCGGCCGGATCTTCTCCGCGGCGGACACCGTCTTCAGCGAGGACATGCTGCGGCCCGAGTTGCAGTCGATGGGTGACTTCATCGACGGGCTCGACAACATCATCGAGACCCAACGCCGCGTCGCGCTCAACTACTTCCAAGACGGCAGCATCGACGTCGCCTGCCCGCCGCTCAAGGCGCTGCTCAACATCATGGCTTACGGCGTGGATGATGGGAAAACCATCACCGATCCGTCTATCCGCTCGCTCTTCACCCGCGAGTCGCTGATTTCCTCCGACTGGTATCAGGCGCGTCTCGACGCCAAGGCCGGCGTGGACCAGGCGCTCTGGAAGCGCCACCTCGCCTATCTGGAAACCTTCCTCACCAAGCCGAACTATCAGAGCGAGCTCAAGCGGCTGAAAATCGAGGAACGCATCGCCAAGGCGAAGGCCACGCTCGCTCACGTCAGCTCGCCGGGCTACCGGGAGAGCCTCGTCGGCATGATCGGCGCGGACCCGGCGCTGGTTTGAGAATGGGACTTATAAGACCTATGGCGCGTCGTCGCCGTGCTCGTCGAAGTCCATCTCGCGGACGCGCTTGCGGTCGCGCTCGAGCTCGACGTGCTTGCGGAGCAGCTCGCGGACTTGCTCGCCGCCGTGGATGGCGGGGATGACGAGGTTCGGCAGGGTGCGGTCGGACGTTTCCATCACGATGGACGCGAGGCCGGTGAGGCGCATCCACCAGGGGCGGACCATCTGCGAGTCCTTGACTCGATAGAGTTCGATTTCGTCGATCTTCTGGTTGATGACGCCGCGGGTGAGGCGCAACCGCTCGCTGGTGAGTTCGAAAACCTGCGTGCGGACGACGAGGTAGCGCCAGACCAGATAGAAAGCAGGCAGTGCGAGGGCGATCGCCGCGGGCGGGAAAAACAAGCTGCCGACAAGGATGCCAGCGGCGGCGAGCAAGGCGGCGGTGAACGGTCCGAGGTTGAGCCACTGGGAGGAGCTGCCTTTCCAAAGCGAGTTTTCTTCAGTCATGACGCGGAGCATGGTTCCGCCACCCCGCACTCGGCAAGAGGAGAATGAAGATGGATTTCCAACGGTGCTGGAATCTCAGGGCAAGCCGAGGAAACTGCGGGCGGCCGAGCGGATCTTTTCAATCTCCTCGTCGCTGTAATCCCGCTTTCCCTCGTAAACCCAGACAGTGCCGGGCCACGCAGGGTCGTTCGCCGAACGGCCGACGATGTGGATGTGCATCTGCCGGACCTGGTTGCCGATGCAGGCGACGTTGAGTTTTTCCGGATGGAAATAACCGGCGACGAATTCCGAGACGCGGCGCACGGTGGCCATGACTTCCTCGTATTGGCCGGGTGGCAGCTGGTGCAAGTCCTCGATGCCCTCGACCTCGGGGACGAGTAGCAGCCAGGGAAACAGCGCGTTGTTTTTCAAAAGCAAACGGCAGCCGCCGAGCCGACCGATTTCAAAGCCGCCGGAAGCGAGACGTGGGTGAATTTCGAATGCCATGCGGGAATAAAGACAGACGAGCGCGGATCTGTCACCCTTGCAGTGACCGGCCAAGTCGCTATAACCCGGCGAGATGAACCTGCGCCGCCTCTACCCGCTCCATGGATTCCCGCAGCAGCGGCAGCTCTGGTCGTGGATCTCGTTCGACGTGGCGAACCAGTCGTTCACGCTCATCATCAACACGCTGCTGTTCTCGATCTTTTTCTCGCAGGTGGTCGTGCGAAACGACGCCATCGACGACCGCGTCTGGGCGCTGACCTACGGCGGCAGCATGCTGCTCACGGCGATCTTGTCGCCGCTGGCCGGGGCGGCAGCCGACGAGCGCTGTTGGAAAAAACGCTTCCTCATCGGCTCCGGCCTGCTGTGCGGAATTTCCACCTGCGCGCTGGGCTTCATCCAACCGGGGCAAATGTGGCTGGCGATCCTGCTCTACGTCCCGGCGAATTTCGCGTTCTCGATCGGCGAGAACTTCCTCGCGAGCTTCCTGCCTGGACTGGCGAAACAAAACGAAGTCGGCCGGGTAAGCGGTTTCTCATGGGCCTGCGCCTATGCCGCCGCGTTGCTGCTGCTCGTCCTAACCGCAGGGACGATGGTCGTTCTCAAGCTGGAATCCGCCGACACTTGGCGGCCGTTTTTCGCCTTTTCAGGGCTGTGGTTCCTTGCCTTCACCATCCCCACGATGCTCTGGCTGCACGAACCGCAAGTGCCGCGCGTCACTCATCCAGGAAGGAACTTGCTCACCGCCGGATTCGTGCGGCTGGCGGAAACGGTCCGGGAAACCGCGCGCTACCGGGACCTCGCGCTGCTGCTGGTCGCCTCGCTGTTCTACGGCACGGGCATGAGCGTGGTGGTGTTCTTCGCGGGCAAGCTGGCGGCGGAATACGGATTCCAACAGGTTGGTCTGGTCGTCTTCGTGGCGGTGATCACCGTCTCGGGAATCATCGGCACGATCATCCCCACGCTCTATCAGGACAAGCTCGGCCACCGGCGCTCGGTGTTGATCTTTCTCGTGATCTGGCTGGCGACGGCGCTGGGCTTCGCCCTCTACGCCTATCTTTACGAATCCCACGCCCAGAGCGGCGCGGCGGGCAAGTATCCGACGTGGCCGCTGTGGCTGATTGGAAACCTGCTAGGATTCGGACTCGGCTCTCTGGGCTCGGCGAACCGCGCGTTCGTCAGTTACCTCGCCCCGCCTAACCGCGAGGCGGAGGTCTTCGGAATCTGGGGCCTGATGTGGAAATTGTCCGCGATCACCACGTTTCCCTTCGCCTGGGTGAAGGACACGATGGGAACCGCGCCCGCGCTGCTGGTGCTTGCGGGCTTCATTCTAGCCGGTCTGGTGCTGACGCTGATGATCGACGAGCGCCGCGGCTTGGCGGCACGGGAAAAATAATTTCGGGTATTTTCCAAGAAACTCGGCGGCGGTGGGTCTTCCAAGTGAAGCCCGTAACTCAAACCTTGTTTCCCATGAACCCGAATATCAATTCCAGACCCGCAGTCCCGAAGCAGAGATTCTGGCAGAACCTCGGCGGCGGCTCATTGTCCATTTCCGTGATCCTCCACCTCTTCCTGCTCGCCGGCGGCGTAGTCTGGGTGTTCCAGGTCATTCCCGAGGCGAAGAAAGACGACGTGGATTTCACCACCCGCTCCGGAGGAGGACCATCGTCATCCGAGCGGCGTGACACCCAACAGCGCGCGCAAATGATCCAGCCGAATCTCTCGCGGGTCTCCGCCCGCGACGTGGCTAACGGCCTGACACTCCCGGAGCCCGAGCAAGTTGTCCAAATGGCTTCGCTCGGAGGAATCGGCGCCAACTCACTCACGAAAGGCCCCGGCGGCGCAGGCAGCGGTAGTGACTTCGGAAAGAACGGTTGGCAAGGAGGCTCCATGACCCCCGGCGGCGGAACCGGCCCGCTCTTCCGCATGATCCCGCCGGACATGGGCAAGCGTTGCTCCAAGAGCGACCGCCTCGCCCGCCTCAAGGACAACGGCGGCACGCCGGCCTGCGAGGAAGCCGTCGTGAAAGGACTGCGTTGGTTGAAAGCCAATCAGAATCCCGACGGCTCCTGGGCCACTGCTAATCAATCCGCCATGACCGGTCTGGCGCTGCTGGCTTACTTCGGCCATTGCGAGACCCCCTTGTCCGAGGAATTTGGCGAATCCTGCATGAGAGGCATCGTCTATCTGGTTGGCGTGGGCATGCAAAACAAAGGCCCGCTGGTTTCTAACGTCGCATCTCAAAGTGGCCCATACGAGCACGGCATCGCCACTTATGCCTTGGGCGAAGCCGCCACCTTTTGCAAGGAACTGAAACTGGAGATACCTAACCTCATGGAGGTGACCGAAAAAGCCGGCCAATTCATCATCGACAACCAGCACGGCAACGGCGGCTGGTCTTACGCGTACACCATCCAAGGTGGTCACACCGACTCCTCGGTCGTCGGCTGGCAACTTCAGGCCCTCAAGGCCTGCCATCACACCAAGATTAATTACCAGGGCATAGACGTCGCGGTCAGGCAAGGCCTCGACTACTTGGCGGCGCTCCAGGGCGAGAACGGCAGCTTTGGTTACTCCGGCCCGGGCGGCGATAACCTAACCGGAGTGGGCGTCCTCTGCCACCAGATGTGGGGCAAGGGCAAGTCCAAGGAGGCCCGCAACGGCGTCAAATACCTCAAGGAAAACTTAAAACTGGATTGGAACACCGTAGACTCCGATCTTTACAGCCATTATTACGCATCCCAAGCCATGATGCAGGCGGGCGGCAGCAATTGGAAATCCTACAACGATCTCTTCCGCGACCAACTCCTCGACAATCAGAACCCGGATGGCTCATGGAAGGCTCCCAAGTTCGCGGGCCACGGCCAAGCTCCCGCCAATGATGTTTACCGCAACACTCTCTGCATCCTGATGTTGGAAGTTTACTACCGCTTCCTCAACTCCAGCGGCGGTGCCGGCGAGCGTCCGGGGATTTGAAATCTCACTCCTCCGGCTTGCCGAGTGCTAACAAGCCTCCCCCCGGACCCTGACCCGCAAGTGCAAATCCCGAGGAAATCCGGTTGCGATCTGAGGAAAAAGCAGCCATCTTGCTAACGGAATGAATGATGACGCACGGAGCTCGCCGGACAAGAACAGCATCAAACTCGAACGGCTCGAGCTCGCGCTACGGGCGTCGAACGAAGGAATCTGGGACTGGCAGACCGAACAAAAGGAAATCTACTACTCACGTCGGATTCTCGAATTCCTCGAATGTGGCAGAGACCGCGCGCCCAACCTGTTCATTCCTCCCTTCGACAGCATCCACCCCGAGGACCAGCACGCCTTCTGCCTGGCCGTGACCCAGGCCCTGCAGGACAGCGGCCCGGAAACCCTGGCAGCGGACGCGCGGGTCCGTGCCGGCGGCGGCGAGTGGCGCTGGTTGAAAATCCGCGGCACCGTCGTCCGCAACCGCGACGGCAAGGCGGTCCGCATCGCCGGTTCGATGATCAACATCAGCCAGCGCAAAGCGGCGGAGGCGCAGGTGGAAGAAGAAAGATTTCTCCTCAGGCAACTCATCGACCACGTCCCCTTGCAGATTTATTTCAAGGACCCCCAGTCGAATTTCGTCATGGCCAACCAGCGGATGGCCGAGTGGATGGGATTTACCCATGAGCGCGAATTGATCCAAAAACACGACCGGGATTTCTTCGACTACGACCATTGGAAGCCCGCCGAGGACGACGAGAAGCACATCATCCAATCCGGCAACGCCATCATCGACCAACTCGAACACGAAACTTGGCACGAGGGCTCGGAAACCTGGGTCATTACCTCCAAGTTCCCGTGGCGCGACCGGCACGGCAACATTAAGGGCACCTTCGGCGTCTCCAGCGATGTCACCAAACTCGTCAAAGCCGAGCGCCAAGCCACCGATCTCGCCCAACAGCTCCAGTTGAAAAACCAAGCCTACGAGGAGGAGCTCCTGCTCGCCCGCGAAATCCAACAGGCGCTCGCCGAAGAGGGATTCCCCCCGACCACTCCGGGCAAGCACGGCCACGTCACCTTCGGCGCGCGCTACATCCCCATTTCCGGATTGGCCGGGGATTTCTTCGAGATCGTCCAAGTGAATGAAAACTGCCTCAGCATCCTGATCTGCGACGTCATGGGCCACGGCGTCCGCTCCGCCCTCATCGTCGCAATGCTCCGCGGACTGCTAGAAAAACAACGCGCTCAGTCCAGCGACCCCGGACTCTTCCTCCAGAGCCTCAACGACGGACTCGCCGCGATCCTCGAACGCGCCGGCACGACTATGTTTGCCACCGCCTTCTTCGGCCTGATCGATCTATCCGCAGGCACCTTCAAATACGCCTGCGCTGGCCACCCGGGCCCCATCATCGCCGGCCCCAACGGCGTCTGCCAGATCGCCTCCGACCGCTCCGACAAGGGACCCGGACTCGGCTTGCGAAAAGGAGCGTCCTTCCCCACCAACCAGATCGACCTCGCCGAAATCGACCGGCTCATCCTGTTCACCGACGGCGTTCTCGAAGCCGAGAACCAGAGGGGCGAGCCGTTTTTCGAAAACCGGCTGATGGAAATCATCAAGCGCGAATTCACCGAGCCCCTCGAAAGCCTGTTAAACGACATCCTCGACAGCGTCCTCGCGTTTTCTGATAGAAAACAGTTCGACGACGACGTCTGCCTTCTGGGAGTCGATATTACCCGGCCCTAGCAATGTGATCCGGCTGTCTCAGCCGGATTGACCGCCTTCGCACCCGGCTGAGACAGCCGGGACACAATTTGCCTGCGGCGGGTTGATTTCAATCTCCACGGCCTTGCTCGTCGGCGCGGCGCGGCCTCTGGGTATCTCGCCGTCGACAGGATGCCGGCTAAAATCGATAGTCGATGGGGTCCTACCATGAGGAGAGGAACCTCTCGCTTGACTCCGCATCCGGGGTGGACATCATTTCGCGCGATGAAGCGCCTTTCCCAATTGTCCGTGCTCGCGGCGCTCTTGTTTTCGTTTAACTCCTGCGGTTTACCTGGAGCATTGATCCGGACGGCGGGCAGTGCGGTGGGTTCAGCCGCTAGATTGGCTGGGCCGGCGTTGGCGGCTGGCGCGCTTTAGGCTTCGCCCTGGCGCACGCCCCGGCAGCCTTCCGCTTCCACGGTGAAGTGCAGCCACGTCGTCTCGGGCGGCAGCAATTCCGGGAATTTATCGCCCCACTCGGCGATGATGACGCCGCCTTGGTCCAGCAATTCGTCCCAGCCTAGCGCGATCAATTCCGCGGCCGACTCCAGCCGGTAGAAATCCAAGTGAAACACCGGCAAGCGGCCGCCGGGGTATTCGTGGAGCAGCCCGAAGGTCGGGCTGGTGACATCCGCCCCCGAGCCGATCCCTGCGACGAAGCCTTTGGTCCAGTGGGTTTTACCGGCACCGAGTCCGCCGACCAAGGCGATCACCGAGCCGGGTCTCCCCTCGGCTGCCGCTTCCCGGCCGAGGGCTTCCATCGCTTCGGGTGATTCCGCGTGTCGTTGCATCGGCCCTTCGGAAAGCGGAAACTGCGGGTGAAGTCGATTTAAAAAGCACAGCTGTCCGCCATGGTCGCGCTGGACATTGAAACAAAACGCGACAGACTCCGGCCACTTCACCCATCATGAAAAAGTGCCCTTTTTGCGCGGAAGAAATCCAGAATGAGGCGATCAAGTGCAAGCACTGCCACGAGTTTCTGGATGAGTCGCACCGCCCGGCGTATGTCGGGCTGCCCGCGCTGCCGGGGGATCAACTGCCGTGGTATTTCAAGACCGGGTTCATCGTGCTGACGTTCGTGACGTTGCCGCCGGTCGCGCTGCCGCTGGTCTGGCTGCATCCGAAATGGAATCTTGCCGTGAAAGTGGCGGTCACTCTGGTCACCGGCGGAGTCTGCTGGCTGACTTACATCGCTTTCCAAGGCTTCGTCAGCCAGTTCGATGAAGCGATCAAGATGATGAATGAAATGAAGATCTAGCCGCAACGAGCAGCGGCTCAGATGTCGATTTCTCCCTCGAACACGAAATCCGCCGGGCCGGTGAGGGTGACGTTGGTGAAAGTCCGGTCGCCGGTTTTCTCGAAACCGATTTCCAGGGTGTCGCCGCCTTCGACATCGACCTTGACCGGGCTGGGCGCGCCGGTAAGGAGGTGGTGGACGAGGGCGGAGGCGACCATGCCGGTGCCGCAGGCGAGCGTCTCGTCCTCCACGCCGCGCTCGTAGGTGCGGATGGAAATGTGGTCGGGCGCGAGCACGGCGGCGAAGTTCGCGTTGGTGCCGGCGGGGGCGAAGGCTTCGTGATTCCGGATCGCCGCACCGTAGTTGAAGACGTCGAAGTCATCGAGCGCGTTGGCGCTTTCGAGGAAGGTGACGACGTGCGGGACGCCGGTGTTGACGAAATGGAGCGCGCCGTCGAAGCCGGGGATCTTGGCTCCGGTGTCGAGCTTGAGGTCCTTGGGCTCGGACATCGCGATGCGGACGTCCTCGCCGACCATTTCCGCGGCGAGGGTGCCGGCGATGGTTTCGAAGGTGACTTTCTTGAGCACGATTTCCCCGAGGTGGGCGGTGAAGCGGCCGAAGCAGCGCGCGCCGTTGCCGCACATCTCGGCTTCGCCGCCGTCGGCGTTGTAATAACGGAAACGGAAATCCGCGCCTTTCTGGGCGGGCTCGACGGCGAGCAGTCCGTCGGCTCCGATGCCGCGGTGGCGGTCGCAGAGAGCGGCGATGGTGTCGGCGTCGAGGTCCTTGGAGAGCGAGAGGTCGCGGTTGTCAACGATGATGAAATCGTTGCCGGCGCCGTTCATTTTGAAGAATTGGAGGAGCATGGCGGATGGATGAGTGGGTGGAATGTGTCCCGGCTGTTTCAGCCGGGGGGTGGAAAATCCGGCTGAGGCGGCCGCGGCCAAAGTGGGTGCTCTTCGCAGGATGCTCAACCTCATTTATGGGAGGCGGTCTGAAAAACTGCTAACCGGCGGCTCCGATGTCGCGGCTTTGCCCACAAATCTTGATTTTTCTCCTAGCCCGCCACGCATTCCCAATTATTCTCCGGGCGGCGTGAGGCCCGGCCCCGCATGATACTTAAAATCGCAGCGAATTTCCCATGAATCTGACACTCAAAGTATGGCGGCAGTCCGGGCCAAAGGCCCAAGGTAAGATGGAAACTTACGAGGCGAAGGAGATCCCGACCGAGGCGTCGTTCCTTGAAATGCTCGATATCGTCAACGAGCGCCTCATCATCAAGGGCCAGGAGCCGATCCATTTCGACCACGATTGCCGCGAGGGCATCTGCGGTTCCTGCTCACTAACCATCAACGGAATTCCCCACAGCAAGGAGCGCGCGACCGCGACCTGCCAGGTCCACATGCGGAAATTCTCCGACGGCGACACCATCTGGATCGAGCCGTTCCGCGCCAATCCTTTCCCGATCGTCCGCGACTTGATCGTCGATCGCTCGGCCTTCGACCGGATCATCGCCGCCGGCGGTTACATCGACGTCCGCACCGGCTCCAGCGTGGATGCCAACAGTCTTCCGATTTCGAAAAGCGATGCAGACACCGCCTTCGATGCGGCCGCCTGCATCGGTTGCGGTGCCTGCGTGGCGTCCTGCAAGAACGCCTCCGCGATGTTGTTCGTGGCGGCAAAGGTTTCCCACCTCGGCCATCTCCCGCAGGGTCAGCCGGAGCGCCAGAAGCGCGTGCTTGCCATGGTCCGCCAGATGGACGCCGAGGGCTTCGGCAACTGCACTAACCAATACGAGTGCGAGGCCGCCTGCCCCAAGGAAATCAGCGTCGATCACATCGCCCGTCTGAACCGCGACTACACCAAGGCGGTGCTGCTCGAGCAGTTCGCCTGATCCGCCGCTTGCGAAAGGATGGAATAGAACGAGGCTGAAATCCTCTGGCATGCAGCTCACTCCATCCCAACCATGATGACCGTCCGCTCCTTCTCCACCTTGATTTTCGCCGCCGCCCTCGCCGCTTGTTCCGCCGAGGACAAAAAGAAAAATGTTATGGAAACCCGCCCCGAAGTCCCCGCCGAGCCTGCCGGCCAAGTCGTCAGGACCGATGCCGAGTGGAAGAAGCTCCTCACTCCCGAGCAATACCACATCCTGCGCGAGTCCGGCACCGAGCGTCCTAACGGCGAGGTATACAAGGAGTTCAAGCACCAGGGCAAAGGCAGCTACCACTGCGCCGGCTGCAACGCCTTGCTGTTCTCCTCCGACCACAAGTTCGACTCCGGCTGCGGCTGGCCGTCGTTTTACGATCCGGCCAAGGCCGAAAACGTGGTGCTCAAGGAAGACAACTCCGTGGGCCGGGCCCGCACCGAAGTGACCTGCGCGAAATGCGGCGGCCACCTCGGCCACGTCTTCAAGGGCGAGGGCTACGGCACTCCCACCGACCAGCGCTACTGCATCAACGGCGGCGGCTTGATTTACGTCCCGGCCAAAGAAGCGCCGCCAGAAAAGTAGGCCCGCGCTCCATCCTGCTGTGCGGTGAACTCCAACCTAGCCTTTTGCTTTTCACCCAGCAATACAGCAAGCTGGCTTTATGAAAGCAACCTTTCAGATTCCTGACGACCTCTACCGTGAAGTGAAAGCCGAAACAGCGAGGGATGGCCGCACGGTGCGCGAGGTGGCCATCAGCTTGTTCGAACAATGGCTGCGGCAGAAAAAGCAGCCAGCCCCTCATGCCGGTTCCATCGATTGGGAAAACTTCCAGGCACCCCTGTTCCACTTGATGCCGGACCAAGTGACCGATCACAGCACGGAAGCCATGCGGAAATCCATCACCTCCCAATGGAATGAGCAGCCCTGAAATCCGCTCGTCACTGGATACCCCTGGGCCAAGTGGCCTTCAGCACGGCTTTGGAATCGGGCCGATACCAGACCTGGTGTTCGTTGCCTTCTTCGTCCGGAATCCGGCTCAGTTCGTCCGGCGGGGCCTGGAGGAAGAGGTCTTGCTCCGCGGCGAACTGGCGGAAGATTCCGAGTTCCTCGTGGAAATAGGTAGAACCGCCTTAAAGGCGCGAAACTGCTTGGCAGCGGCTTCGGAGCTCTGCAACAAGTGCTTGGAGCGGGATTCCCGCAGGAGCGTGGCTTGGTTCATGGGCGGACATTAATGGAAAGACGGTGGAGGATCAACCGGAGAATTGAGGACGGCGGTCATGAGAGGACCCGACGTCTGGAAGCATTCCGGAACACTCAGGGATCCTGAATCGTTGCCGGTGATTCGCAAGAAATTCAGCATCGGGCGGAATCCCATCGGCGGGGAGGTCGAGTGGTTTGCCCTGATGAATCTCAAAGCTCTTTCGCATGACGAGATCGACGATGACCGGCTGCTTCCCATCGGACTGCCCGAAGCGGAGCTTGTGATAGAGATTGAGGACGATGAGGGGTTGGTCGGAGTGCGCGGGACATGTCCCCGCTTTTTCACTGGCCGACATGTCGGCCAGTGGAAAAGCTCCGACATGTCGGAGCAGTCCAGATCGGCCGTCCCCGCTCAAGAACCCATCGTCCCGGCTTTGCGTTCCTTGGCGGCCTTTGCGGCTTGGCGGTTAGCTTCTCTTGAATGAGCCTCCGGCGGGAGAAGGTGAAGTGGGCGCGCCCGGCAACAATCGCGGGGGCATGAGCGATTTTGGACAGGAGCGAACGCGACGTGCCCCGAAGGGGCGAAGGCGCGTGTGGAGCGCCTGAGTCAATCGGGCCCTACCGCGATTTCC
>CAMDLP010000005.1 GCA_945901795.1 Akkermansia muciniphila
TTGAGGGGAGCCATCCTGCGGCTTCACGACGCGGAAGTTTTCGAGACCCTCAACGCCGGCTTCCACCACCACAGCGCCAAACCCCACGCCGCCTTGCGCCTCCTCAAAACTTCCCCTCCAAAAATCAGCTAACCAGACAACCGCCCTGCACCAACGATCTCCCCCCATGAAATCCGCTTGCAATGCCGAAATCGGAACGGTACCCACTCGCCCCCACCGCAAGGATTGCGGATTCTGATTTTCATTTTATGAAGTTGGCGAATTTGCTCAATGCGGACCACATCATCCTTGATATGAAGGCCGTGGAGCACTGGCCATCAATCGTCGAGCTGGTCGGGCATCTGGTGAAAACCGAGCAGCTCCCGGTTTCCCAGCACGATGAAATCCTCGAAGCTTTCCGAGTCCGGGAAGAATCGGTCAGCACCGGCATCGGCTCGGGCGTGGCAATTCCGCATGCTTTCTCGGATCATCTCGACCACGTGATCGCGGTCTTCGGCCGGTCCAGGGCGGGCATTGATTTCGAGGCGCTGGACAACGCGCCGGTACATTTCATCGTGCTCTTCGTCGTGCCGCGGAAGAACTATCCCCTGCACCTGCAGACGTTGGCGGCGATCGCCAAGATGTTCACCAACGCCGAGGTGCTCCGCCGACTGGGCGCGGCCGAGGATCTTGAGGAAATCCTCTCCATTTTCGACTCCAGGCCTGCCCGCGTGGGCGCTTGACCCGGATTCAACCGCATTTCTTATGACGCTTCTTCAGGAACTCGAATCCCGCCTCGCCGCCGCGCTGACCGCCACCCTCGGCGAACCAACCACCGCCGCCGTGACCGCCGCCGCCGATCTCCGCTTCGGCGACTATCAGTCGAACGCGGCGATGGTCCTCGCGAAACAGCGCAAGACCAATCCCCGCGCGCTGGCCCAGGAAATCATCGACCATCTCGAGCTCACCGGCCTCGCCACCGCCGACATCGCCGGCCCCGGCTTCATCAATTTCCGAATCCTTCCCGCGGCCTACGCGGCGCGCACGGCGGCGTTGATCCGCGACGAACGCCTCGGAGTGCCCGCCACCGGCGCAGGCAAAACCGTGGTCGTCGATTTCTCCGCACCCAACGTCGCCAAGCCGATGCACGTCGGTCACATCCGCTCGACGATCATCGGCGACTCGCTCGCCCGCATCGCGCGGTTTCTCGGGTTTGTGGTCATCGCGGACAACCACATCGGCGACTGGGGCACGCAGTTCGGGATGATCATTTACGGCTGGAACCATTTCCTCGACGAAGCCGCGCTCGCCGCCGATCCGATCGCGGAGCTGGTGCGCGTCTATCGAAAGGTGAACGCGATCAAGGAAGATCCCGGCGTGCTCGACGCCTGCAAATCGGAGCTGGTCAAACTCCAAGCCGGCGACCCGGAAAACCTCGCGATCTGGCAGAAATGCATCGAAGTTTCCAAAAACGGACTGCAGAAAATCTACGACCGCCTCGACGTGAAATTCGATCACTGGCTGGGCGAGAGTTACTACAACGACCGCTTGCCCGGCCTGGTCGAGGAGTTCCTGAAAAAAGGCATCGCCCGCGAGAGCAACGGCGCGGTGTGCATTTTTTCCGACGACAGCAAGCCGCTGGAAGAAGACCCGTTCAAGGTCCACAAGGAGGAAGGATGGACGGATAATCCCGCGATCATCCGCAAGGCCGACGGCGGATTTCTCTACGCCACCACCGATCTCGCAACCCTCCAGTTCCGCATCGACGAGTGGCAGGCCGACCACGTCTGGTATGTCGTGGGCGTGCCGCAGCAGCTGCATTTCCGCCAGCTTTTCGACGCCGCCGCACGCTGGGGCAAGACCGGGGACTTCAAACACATCGCGTTCGGCTCCATCCTCGGCGACGACCGTAAGCTGATGAAAACCCGCTCCGGCGACAACGTCGGGCTCATCGAAGTGCTGGAAGAGGCCGTCGAGCGCGCCGCCAAAGCGATCGCCGAAAAGAACCCGGACCTGCAAGGCGAAGAGGCCGTGAAAATTTCGGAAATCGTCGGCATCGGCGCGGTGAAATTCGCCGAGCTCTCGCAGGGCCGCCTGACCGACTATGTTTTTTCGTGGGACCGGATGTTAGCCCTGCAAGGCGACACTGCGCCCTATCTCCAGTACTCGCACGTCCGCATCCGCTCGATTTTCCGCAAGCTCGACGCGCCGTTCGACGCGGGCGCCGCGGAGATCCACCTCAACGAGGACGCGGAAATCCATCTCGCCCGCCTGCTGGTCCGCTTCGGCGAGGTGTTACCGACGATTCTCGAAGACTTCCGTCCAAATTTGTTAGCCAACTACGTGTTGGAGCTGGCCCGCGCGTTCCACTCGTATTTTGAGGCCTGCCCGGTGCTCAAGGCGGACGAGCCGATCCGCTCCAGCCGCCTCGCCCTGTGCGAACTCACATCCCGCACGTTGAAACAAGGACTCTATCTGCTGGGCATCGACGTGCCGGAGCGGATGTGACGCGCAGGCTCGATAGAGACCGGGACAACCCTCGAAAATCCGGGACGGATTGCGGATTGCATCACCGTTGATGAGCCCGCCGCGGCCAAGCTGATGGTCCAGAAGATCTTCGCCACACTGATGAGGAATGACCGACGGGAAAAGCGGGTGAGCGAGTTCATGATCAGACCCCGGAAAACGCGACGAATCCGCTGTCCACGGCCAGGACGGTGCCGGTCACGAACTGCGAGGCGTCGGCGAGCAGATAGTGCAGCGCACCGAAGAGTTCATCCGCGTTTCCGAAGCGGCCGAACGGGGTGTTGGTGATGATCGTGGCTGCCAGATAGTCGGCGGCGGAGCCTGCGAGCACGCCGGTGGCTCCGGTGATGACGAATACGCGGTCGGTGAGGTCGAAGAGGTTTTTCACGGTTGTGAAGTTAGGTTTGCGGGTGGGCCGATATGAGAAGGGCGGTTTTAAAGTGCCGAGATCGGTTTTGTTAAAAACGATGCCGGTCTCAAGCCAACGCCGCTAACAATTTGTCGTGGATGCCACCGAAGCCGCCGTTGCTGAGCACGGCGATGATGTCGCCGGACTCGGCGGTTTCGGTGACCATGGCGATGATGGATTCAAGATCGGGTAGATAGAAACCTCGGCCACCGAGGCGGGCGATGTCGGCGGAGAGTTGGTCGGGATCGAGCCGGTCGCTTTCCGGGATCTTGTGAAGGTCCGGGATGGCGGCGACGATGGCGAAATCGGCGGCGGCGAGCGCTTCCGCGAGCTCGGTTTGGAAAACGGCGCGGCGGGTGGTGTTGGAGCGCGGCTCGAACAGGATCCACAGCCGCGAATCCGGGTGGCGCTGGCGCAGGCTCTGCACGGCGAGGCGGATGGCGGTGGGGTGGTGCGCGAAGTCGTCGATGACCTTGATGCCGTTGACCTCGCCGCGGAGTTCCTGGCGGCGGGCGACGCCGTCGAAGGATTCGAGCCCGGCGCGGATTTCATCGGCGGTGAGTCCGGCGAAGGTGGCGGCGGCGATGGCCATGGCGGCGTTGCGGACGTTGAACTCGCCGGTCATGCGGGTGGAGTAGGGGACTCCGCCGAGGGTGAAGGAACTGCGGTCCGGTTGGTAGCTGATATTTTCTATCCGCAGGCTGCAGTTTTCGCCGAAGCCGACGGTGGTGACGGGGCAGGGCGCGGCTTTCGCGACATCGAGGCAGTTTTGCTCGTCGCCATTGATGTAGGCGCCGCCGCTGCGGGGGACGATGTTGAGCAGGCGGCGGAAGGTGAGCTTGATTTCGTCGAGGTTGTTATAGATGTCGGCGTGGTCGAACTCGACGTTGTTCACCACCACGCACTCGGGCAGGTAGTGGAGGAATTTCGAGCGCTTGTCGAAGAAGGCGGTGTCGTATTCGTCGCCTTCGAGCACGTTGAATTCCGAGTCGGTGAAATGCGCGCCGTGGCCGAGGTTTTTCGGCAGCCCGCCGATCATGTAGCCGGGATCGCGGCCGGCGTTGACGAGGATCCACGCGAGCATGGACGAGGTGGTCGTCTTGCCGTGGGTGCCGGAGATGACGAAGTTGCGTTTTCCGCGGAGGAAGAATTCTTTCATCACCTCGGGCAGGGAATGATAGAGCAGCTTGCGGTCGAGCGCGGCCTCGGCCTCGGGATTGCCGCGGGAAATGGCGTTGCCGATGACGACGACGTCGGTGTCGGCGGGGATGTTTTCCTCGGCGTAGCCTTCGGTAAGGGTGATTCCCTGGCCGCGGAGGAAATCGGACATCGGCGGATAGACGTTGGCGTCGGAGCCGGTGACGGTGAAGCCGCGTTGTTTCATCGCGGCGGCGACGGCTCCCATGGCGGTGCCACAGATGCCGGTGAAGTGGAAATTATTCTTGGCGGACATCGAAGGGCGCGAGGCTATGCAGCGGATTCGGGCCTGCCAATCAGGAATAGCGGGGGATGATCTGGATGGGCGGTCAGTCCAGTCTGCCGAAGCGCCCGGGGGGAAGAACGATGAACTTGGGGGCATGGGTGATTGAGCCGATGGGAACGGGACCGAAGTAACGGCTATCCAGACTGTTCGTGTAATTGTCGCCCATGAGGAAGACGTGACCTTCGGGAACGGTGAGGGGGAAGGAAATCCGGCGGCACCCGGTCGGCAGGGGCTTCAGGGGGAGGGCTGGAGAGGAATTAAGGCCCGCAGGAGATTTTAGCAGGGCGCCGTTGACCGCGAGGTGGCCGTCAAGAATCTCGATCCGATCTCCGGGAAGGGCGGTGATGCGCTTGATATTAGGGCTTTTTGGATCGGTCGGAGGCTGGAAGACGACGATCTGACCGCGATGGAATCCGTTTCGTGAACCGAATTGGCGGATCGAGAAAACGCAATCGCCCGGGATCAGCGTTGGCGACATGCTACGAGTGGGAACGCGATAAAGCCTGAGAGTGCCGGTGAGGATAAGCACCACCAATACAAAGCCGGGAAAGGCGAAGATGAGGGGGAGAAAGCGTTTCGGGCGGCGTTTCACAAGGAAATCAGGTGCGGCCGGAGGGAGGAGATGTGACAGGCATATTTTTGTTAGCTGGCGCGAACGAGGAGCCTGTTTCTCCTCAGAAAGTCGGAGCCGCCACCGTCGCGTTGTCGCGCTCCTCGCTGCGGTGGCGGAGGATGCGGTCGGCGGTTTCGGTGACCATTTCCTGGAGCAGCAGCCACAGGTGCGAGCCTTGGCGGTAGTCGGCGGGGGCGATGTGTTTGACGCGGCCGGCGTGGGTGGAGAGCTGGAAGCATTTCCGGAAGGAGCGGCCGCTGGCGTCCTCGGGATTGTAAACGGCGATGGCCTGGCCGCCATTTCTCGCCATGACGGTGAAGCAGGGGACGTCGGTCGGGCCGTCGCCGACGTAGACCATGTTTTCAAAGGGAATCGGGCGCTGTTCGGCGGGCATGTGGTCGTTCACGTCCTGGTCGTAGCCGAGCATGCCTTTGTTGATGCGGAAGAGATACTGGGTCTTGGTGGTGTGGGAAATAACGCGTTTGGGGAAGCTGATGCCGCCTTTGGAATCCTCGCCGAACTCGCAGCCGAACATCGCTTTGACGAAGGGCTGCAGGCGCGAGCCGTCGAGCAGGGCCTTGAGCCCGGAGGAGATGATGTAGTGCTCGACCTTGATGCCGGCGGCTTCGTGGTCGGGGCGGAGGGCGGCTTTCGGCAGGGCTTCGAAAAGCTCGGGCAGGCCGGGGAAAAACCGTAGGCCGGCGCCGAGCTCGGTGAGGCGGGCGTTGGTCACATTGTCCATGCCGAGGTAGTCGAGCAGGCACTTCAGGTAGGCGAGCTCGCCGTCCCATTTCTGGTCGGTGACGAGTGAATTGCACTTTTTCCAGAACTGCGCGGGATCGATCCCGAACTCGGGGAACAACACGTCGTCCTGCATGTAGCACGGACTAAGCGTCTGGTCGTAGTCGTAAACCAGCGCGATGGTGTTTTGGGGAGCGGCCATGGGAGATGGTGGAAGCTTGCAACGGCGGGCCTCCGCGACAAGGCGCAAATCCGATCAAAGTGCTACCTCGGGAGACAGGAAGGATTTCTGGCAGAGCTCCGCGTATTTCCCGCCTTGGGCGAGCAGGGTGGCGTGGGTGCCCTGTTCGATGACCTCGCCTTTTTCCAGCACGTAGATGCGGTCGGCGTTCTGGATGGTGGAAAGCCGGTGCGCGATGACGAAGGCGGTGCGGTTCTCCATCAGCCGGTCGAGCGCGTCCTGGATCTGGCGCTCGGTCTCGGAATCGACCGACGCGGTGGCCTCGTCCAGTAACAGGATCGGCGCGTTCTTGAGCAGGGCGCGGGCGATCGAAAGCCGTTGTTTCTCGCCGCCGGAAAGTTTCACGCCGCGCTCGCCGACGTTGGTGTCTAACTTCTCGGGAAGTTCCCTGACGAAGCGATCCGCGTGGGCGGCTTCCAAGGCGGTCCAGAGATCGGCGTCGGAGGCGTCGCGTTTGGCGAGTTGGAGGTTTTCGCGGACGGTGCCATTGAATAGGAACGGCTCCTGGGTGACGTAGGCGAGGCGGCCGCGCAGCGAGGATTTCGCGAGGGTGGCGATGTCGGTGCCGTCGATGGTGATTCCGCCGGAGGTGGCTTCATAAAAGCGTGCGAGCAGCGAGAGCACCGTGGTTTTTCCCGCTCCGGTCGAGCCGACGAGGGCGATCGTCTGGCCGGGTTGGGCGTCGAGCGTGACGCCGTGCAGCGTCGGTTGCTCCTGATAGGCGAAGCTGACGTTCTCGAAGCGCACGTGGCCCGCGATTTTTGCGGGAAGTTCGTCACCGCGGGTGGAGTTGGGTTCCTCCTCGGCGTCTAGGATGTCGAACACCCGGTCCGCCGCCGCGCGACCTGATAGGATCATCTGGTTCAGCGAGTTCAGGCGGTCGATCGGTTCGTAAAACAACGAGAGGAACAGCAGGAATTTCGTGAAATCCCCGATGGTGAGCTCGCCTTTCATCACCGCGCCGCCGCCGAAAGCGAGGACCAGCACGTAGCCGGTCATCCGCAGGAACGACATGCCCGGCGAGTAGATCGCCCACCATTTCATCATCCGCAGCGTGGCGATTCGCAGCAGGTTTGAAAACTGGTTGAAGCGGGAATGCTCGGCGGACTCCGCCGCGTAGGCCTTGATTTGGCGCACGCCGGAGACGTTGTCGTGGAGCAGGGCGTTCAAATCGGAAGCCGCGTCGCGCTGGTTCCGGTAACGATCACGGCCTTGGGTCGAGTAAATCCAGGCGCCGACCACCAGAAACGGCACTGGCAGCGTCGCCCACGCCGCCACGGTTGGATTGAGAAAAAACAGGAAAACCCCGATCCCGAGCACTTGCAGCGCCGCGATCAGCCCCTGTTCGACGCCGTCGATGAGCACCCGCTCCATGTTGGTCACGTCCTCGACTACCCGCGTCATGATGTCGCCGGTCCGGCGCGTGTCGAACCACTGGAGCGGCAGGCGCTGGATTTTCTCATAAAGATCCGAGCGGATGTCGAAGATGACCTTCTGCTCGAAAATGTTATTGATGAAGATCCGGACGGAATTCAGGCCGTCCTTGGTCAAAAATCCGAGCAAGGCGATGACGATCCAAAAAGAAAATTCATGGTGGCGCTCGGGGTTCGGGATGATCTTGTCGATTACGAATCCGGTCGCATTCGGGAACACGAACACCGCCAGGGTCATGCCGACCGCGCAGAAAAGCTGAGCAGCCGCTAGGCCCGGGTAGTGGCGCAAGTAAGAAAAGACACGGAGAATCGACTTCATGGGAGGCCACGAGCGATGCCCCCGCGTGAGTGCTTTGTAAAGCCAAGGTGGTGCGAAGTTTGAAAGTCTTTGAAATTTGGGGTTGCGGAGCCCATTTCCGTCTTCCTAGTGTCTCCGCGCACAAGGAATTCACTGCTCACTACAAAAAACCCCATGGCCAAAGTCTTCGGAATTCTCACCGCTATCGTCCTCGCCCTCGCGGCTGTCGTGTTTTTCAAAAACAAGGAGCAATTTGAGTTGCGCACCGCGGAAACTCAGACCGAAAAAGATCTCCTCACCAAGAGCGAGGCACGACTCAAGGCGGCCAACGAAGTCCTGGAAGCCCTGCCTATCGAAATCGCCGGCGTGGATGCCGAGGTCGAAAGTTTGACCACCGCCGAAGCGGCCCAGCAAAAATCCAATGACGCGGCCAAGGCGGAGATCGACGCCACCACCGCCAAGATCGCCGCGAACAAGGAGCAGCTCGATGGCATCCGTGACAAGACTTCCAAAATGGGAGACTTGAAAGAACTCTCCTCGAAGATGCGCGCGACCAGCGGCGAACTCGAGGAACTGGCCCAGTCCATCACTGCCAGCGAGGCCAAACTCTCCGACCTCACCGCCCAGGATACCGCCCTGAAAGCCGACATCGAGGGAGCCAAATTCAAAGTCGATACCTTCGCCAGCGGCCAGTCGCTTCCTTCCTTGAAAACCCGCATCCGCTCCATCTATCCGAACTGGGGCTTCGTCACTCTCGCCTCCGGCAACAATGCTGGCGTGATGGCCAACTCGACACTCAACGTGGTGCGTGACGGTGAGACCATTGCCAAGCTTCTGGTCACCGCCGTCGAGGCCGGTTCCTCATCCGCCAGCATCGTGCCGGATTCGCTCGCACCGGACGTCACTCTCCAGGTCGGTGATCGGGTGATACCGGGACAAGCAGCCGCAAAAGCCACCAGCAACTGATCCCCGGATTTTTTCAAACTCCCTTTAAGGACATCCCATGAAACCCATTCTTTACTCCGTCGTCATCCTCGCCGCCTCTGGTGCGGCAGTCTTCTCCGTCATTCAATACAACAAATTCGTCGCTCTGGAAAAAGATCGGACTGAGACGATCGCCACCAAAAACCAGACGATCGCCGACGCGGACGTTGCCGATAAAAACATCAAGGAGGAGAAAAGGAAGCTCGCGATCTCTCAGGAAAAGCGCGAGATGCTCACTCAGAGCGTGTCTTCGCTCAAGTCCACCGGAAACGCGCTCGCGAATGATCTCGCCAAATTGCAGGAAGATATCAAAGGTCAGGATGAAGAGTTCGCCCATCTCAACAAAGCCCTCGAGGAGGTCAACAACATCCTCGCGGCTCTTGGCGGTGGCGTGACTTTCGATACCTTGCCGGAGAAAATCCAAGAGATCGAAGACGACAAGAAGGCCAAGCAGACGAAGCTTGAGGAACTCGGCGTCCTTGTGGAAGGCGCCGAGAAAAGCGTCGCCACCAGCCGCTCGGAGTTGGACCGCCTCGTCAAGCGCCTGATCGATCGCAACTCCCGGATCGGTCGCAATTCGATGGGCGCGGTGGTCACCGCGGTGAACCAGGACTGGGGATTCTTGGTCATCGGTGCCGGTTCGAATTCCGGCTTCGCTCCGCAAACCCCGCTCTTGGTCGAGCGCGACGGCAGGATGATCGGCCGGGTGCGCCCGTCGGCCATTGAAGCGACCCAGACCATCGCCGAGATCGACCTTGAGAGCCTCTCTTCGGGCGTGCGTCTCCAGCCCGGGGACCGCGTGATCCTCGCCCAGCCGGTGACCAACTGATCCAACTATTTATTTCCAAAAGCTCCGCAGGCTTGCATGCCGCGGAGCTTTTTTTATGTTCGGGCATGAAGCGCAATTTCTGCCTGTTCCTCCTCGTCCTCTCCGCCGGCTTCGGCTTCACCTCCTGCGCCGACGAGCCCGTGAAGAAGCCCGTCGGCCCGGTCTCCGAGACCAGCAAGATCCCGTGGAACAGCCCGGTGGCCGGTCAGGGACAAGGTCAGTTCGGCATGATGCCGCAGAACCAATACCGCCGCTGAGTTTCCCGGCCGCTCAATCCCGGTGATAGGGCGATCCGCTCTTCAGTGACGCCACCCGGTAAAGTTGCTCTAGCAGCACCAGCAGCGCCAGCTCGTGCTGCAGGGTGAAAGGGGAAAGCGTTAGGACGAGGTCACACTTTTCCCGCAGTGCCTCGTTGTGTCCGTCCGCCGCGCCGATGAGGAACGCCACAGTCTTGATGTCGCCGCGCATCTCTAGCGATTCGAGTTTGTCGGCGAACTTGCGGGTGCTCAGGCACTCGCCTCGCTCGTCCAGGGCGATTCGGAAGCAGCCCTGCGAGCGTTCTAGCAAGCGGTCCGAAACCTCGTCACGGTTGCCCGCCTTGATCACGAGCAGCTCGTGCCCACCGCCGCGCGACAGGCGTTTCAAATACTCCTCCACCCCCGCCTTGGCGTAGGCGAGCGCGGGTTTGCCGGCGACGATGAGACGAATTTGCATGCGGTGCTTCAAAGCTTGCCCGATCCCCGCCGCCGCGCCAGCCTCAATCCATGATGAAGCTCTCGATGGTGCCATTGATTTTCTCCGTCGCCGCCTGTGTCAGCGACCCCGGACCTGTGACTCCTGAAAACCGGACCGAACGCCAGATGCTGGGACTGCTCGAAAAGTTCGATCGTTGGGACGATGATGGCGATGGTGAGCTGACCGCGAAAGAGGTGGACCACGGCATCAATCGCTTCAAGGGCACGCCGATGAAGGTCAATTACACCGGCAAACAGGTTGTCGGTTTCTATGACACCGACCACAGCGGTGCCGTCTCTCTGCGGGAAGCGCAGGCCGGTTATCACCGCGCGGACGAGGTGGAGGGGCGGCTTGCGCGATGAGTTCCATTTACGAATCCGACAAGCTTGTCGCGGAGTATCTGTTATTTCATTTCGGTGGGCCGGAGGAGATTCTAACACCGAACCGCGCCTGGCCTCCGGGCATGCGCGAGGCATTGGATTTCACCCGTCGCACGGTGGCGCGTTTCTCGCCCGGGACCGCCGAGCGCGGTCTGGACCTCGGATGCGCCGTGGGTCGCTCGACTTTTGAAATGGCGCGGAACTGCGGGACCGTGCTCGGCATCGACTACTCCCACGCCTTCATCCACGCCGCGGAATGCCTGAGACGCGGCGAGACGGTTGCTTATGAACGCCGTGAAGAGGCGTCCGTCGTGACGCGTCTCGAAGCGCGCGCGCCTGCGGAAATCGATGCCGCGAAGCTGGCCTTCCAGCAGGGCGACGCGATGAACCTACCGGCCGATCTCGGTTGTTTCGACCGGGTCCATGCGGCGAATCTGATATGCCGCCTGCCCGAACCGCTTCGTCTGCTAGGCCGGCTGTCGGATCTGGTGAAACCGGGCGGCGAGCTGGTCCTCGCCACGCCCTGCACCTGGCTTGAGGAGTTCACCCCGCCGGAGAACTGGCCCGTGGGCGGGACGTTCGAATGGCTGCGAGCGACACTCGCGCCGTCCTTCGAACTGCTGCGCCAGGCGGACGAGCCCTTCCTGATCCGCGAAACCGCCCGCAAGTTCCAGTGGACCACCTCGCTGGTCACCGTCTGGCGGAAAAAGTAGTCGAGGACTTCAGTCCGCGCTTCGGCTTTGAGACGCGGACTGAAGTCCTCGACTACCTTCACGCTTGGCCGGCGTGATGTGCGGCGGCCTGAGATACATCGGCTGCGGGGATTCCGTTAGCCATCTTTCCCGAGTTTCGGATGGCGTCGACCGCCACGCCTGCCACAGCCGTTCCGCATTCGGGAATTCAAGCCGCACCTGCTCCCGAAGCTCCGGAGGAAGGGGAAAGCGTCCGGGTTCCTCAAAGGAAATAACCGATAGCCCGCCCGCGATCGCCTCCGCGACGATCGCTTCGAGCCCGCTTGCATCGGTGAGTCCGGGCTCGGCCAGCAGACGGAATTTCTCCATTCTAGCCGTCCAGAAACTACCGCGGCGGGCGTCGCCGATGGCCAGGCAGGACGCGCCGCCCTGAGCCGATGGCACCGCGAGGATCGACGGCACCGCCACCGCCGGACAACCGCAAGCGATCGCCACTCCTTGCGCCGCGGCGATTCCCACCCGCGTGCCGCTGTAGCTGCCGGGTCCGCTGCCGACGAGAACAAGACCGATTTCAACCCCGTCCCGCGCGTCGAGCAGTTCCTGGAGCGGGGAAAATAGCACGGCGTTGTGGCTGCGGTCGCTGGTGAATTCGCGCTGCTCCAGATGCCCGTCCGGCTCGATGCTCGCGAGCGAGGCGCGGGGCGTGGAGGTCTCAATCACCAGGGTGAACGTGCCGATCATGGAGCAAGGCTAAAGGCCGACCCGCCAACCCGCCAGCTTGCTTTCAAATAATGGCTTCAGCCTTTGAAAAGCCAACGTGCGGAGATCACGTGGGTTACCATTTAGGACTGCGCGGGACATGTCGGAAGCACTCCAGACCGGGGCGATTCCTTCGCCTGTCCGCCACTTTCAGTCGCACCCGGCGGGAAATACCGGCCCCTCAAAAATAATCGAAAATATTTCGACCCTGGCCCGCCATTTGACCCACCCCTCGGGCTAGAAGCTGGAATGCTGAAAACGGAAAAGCTGAAATTGAAGCCCCTCAATCGCCCGGTCGGCGTTCGCAACGAACCGGTCGGCCCCCGCAACGACCACTTCGGCCCTCGCAACGCACCGGTCGACCCTCGCAACGCACCGGTCGATCCCGGTAACGACCACTTCGGCCATCGCAACGGCCCGGTCGATCCCCGTAACGACCACTTCGGCCTTCGCAACGACCCGGTCGGTCCTCGCAACGCACCGGTCGGCCCCCGCAACCGCTCCGACGCCTCCCTCTCCTAGAAAAACGAACCAAAACCAACACACATACCATGAAAAACGAATTCGCCAACCGCCAGAACATGCACCTCACCGTCCTCAAACTCATCGACACCGCTGAGCACGAAGCCGCCTGGAAAGACCAGAAACCCACCGCCTTCACCACCCGCGCCGCCCAATTCCGGCCGCTCGTCCACGCCCTCACCGATCTCATCTCCGGCCAGCAGACCGCCACCACTGGCTATGCCGAGACCAAGGAACGCGAGGAACAGGAACTCGAATCCCTCGCCCACGAGATCGGTCAGACCCTCGCCGACTGGTATGAGGAAAACGGCCGCGAGGGCGATTCCGCCCAGATCGACCTCTCCCTCAGCACCTGGCAGCGCCTCCGCGATACCGAGCTCATCGCCAAGGCACGCCTCCTCCACCGGAAGCTCACCGAAGCCCTCGCCAGCGACGCCGCCGCCCTCGCCGATTACGATCTCACCCCTGCCGATGCCACCCTGCTCGCCAAGGAACTCGCCGACTTCGAGCAAATCACCGCCGATCCCGCCGCCGCCATTTCCCGTCGCCGCGCGCTTACCGTCACCCTCCGCCCCCGCTTCGCGGAAATCGGCCAGCTCCTCAAGAAAATGGACCGCCTCGTCCTCCGCTTCCGCCGCACCGTGCCCGGCGCCGCCTTCGCCGGTGCCTGGGAAACCTCCCGCATCATCCGCGACCTCGGCGGCTCCGCCCCCGCCCAGCCGGAACCCGTTATTCCCGGAGCCTAATCCCAAACCCACCCCGGCGCGGCCCACCCCGCGCCGGGGAACCTTCTCCGATTGCGGCGGTGAAAAAGAGTGTGCAAGGCTTTAACAAGTAGCCACGGTGCGCTCAGCACCAACGAAAATTCGGCGGAGCGCCCACCTGCAGACATGTTTGAATCCCCGCGATGAATCCTCCCAAATTCAATTACCACGACCTACCTGCTCTTGAAAGCTCCGTCGTCCGGGAAGACACCATCGAATACGGTTTCATCGGCACCCTCCAAAAGCTGAAATACGAATACCGCCCGGACATCACCGACCGCGCCACGCTGGAAGCCAATTTCCGCGAAAAATTCGAGTCCCTCAACCGCGTCCGCCTCACCGACGCCGAGTTCGCCCGCCTGCTCGACGAGATCGTCACCCCGGATGTCTTCACCGCCTCGAAAACCCTGCGGGCCATCAGCAGTTTCACCCGCGATGACGGCACGCCGCTGAACTACACCCTCGTCAACATCAAGGACTGGTGCAAAAACACCTTCGAAGTCGTCCGGCAGCTCCGCATCAACACGGACAACAGCCACCACCGCTACGATGTGATCCTCCTCATCAACGGCGTGCCTTGCGTGCAGATCGAGCTCAAGACCCTCGGCATCAGCCCGCGCCGCGCCATGGAGCAGATCGTCGAATACAAGCACGATCCCGGCAACGGCTACACCAAGACGCTGCTCTGCTTCATGCAGCTCTTCATCGTCAGCAACCGCGACCGCACCTACTACTTCGCCAACAACAACGCCCGCCACTTCGCCTTCAACGCCGACGAGCGCTTCCTTCCCGTCTACGAATATGCTGACGAGGCAAACCGGAAGATCACCCATCTCGAAGAATTCGCCGACGCCTTCCTGAAAAAGTGCGACCTCGGCCGCACCATCAGCCGCTACATGGTGCTCATCGCCAGTGAGCAGAAGCTCATGATCATGCGGCCCTACCAGGTCTATGCCGTGAAGCACATGGTCACGTGCATCGATGACGACAATGGCAACGGCTACATCTGGCACACCACCGGCAGCGGCAAGACGCTTACCTCCTTCAAGGCCGCCACCCTGCTCAAGGAAAACGAGCACATCCACAAGTGCGTCTTCGTCGTGGACCGCAAGGATCTTGACCGCCAGACGCGCGAAGAGTTCAACCGCTTCCAGGAAGGCTGCGTGGAGGAAAACACCAACACCGCCGCCCTCGTCCGCCGACTGCTTTCCGAGGACTACGCGGACAAGGTCATCGTCACCACCATCCAGAAGCTCGGCCTCGCGCTGGATGAAAACAGCAAGCGCAACAAGCAGCGGAGCAAGAACGGCCAGGCCACCTTCAAGGAACAGCTCTCCGCACTGAAGGACAAACGCATCGTCTTCATCTTCGACGAGTGCCACCGCTCGCAGTTCGGGGAAAACCACAAGGCCATCAAGGAGTTCTTCCCCAAGGCCCAGCTCTTCGGCTTCACCGGCACGCCCATCTTCGAGACGAACGCCTCCTTCCAGAAAATCGAGGACACGCAGGCCTCCATGCGCACCACGGAAGACCTCTTCCAGAAGCAGCTCCACGCCTACACCATCACCCATGCCATCGACGACGGGAATGTCCTGCGCTTCCACATCGACTACTTCAAGCCCAAGGAGGAAAACGACAAGAAGCCGCCGAAACCCGGCGAGGCCATCGCCAAGCGCGCCGTTATCGAGGCCATTCTCACCAAGCACGATACTTCCACCGCCCATCGCCGCTTCAATGCCATCCTCGCCACCTCGTCCATCAATGACGCCATCGAATACCATGGCCTGTTCAAAACGATGCAGGCGGACAAACAGGCCGCCGATCCCGAGTTCAAACCGCTGAACATCGCCTGCGTCTTCTCCCCGCCCGCCGAGGGCGACCCGGATGTGAAACAGATTCAGGAAGATCTGCCGCAGGAGCAGGCGGACAACGAGGAAGACCCCGAGGGCAAAAAAGCCGCGCTCAAGGCCATCATGGCGGATTACAATGCCCGCTACGGCACGAATCACCGCATCTCCGATTTCGATCTCTACTATCAGGACATTCAGAAGCGCATCAAGGACCAGCAGTGGCCGAACTCTGATTTTCCCGCCGCGCAGAAGATCGACATCACCATCGTCGTGGACATGCTTCTCACCGGCTTCGATTCCAAGTTCCTGAACACGCTCTACGTGGACAAGACGCTCAAGCATCACGGCCTCATCCAGGCTTTCTCCCGCACCAACCGCGTGCTCAACGGCACCAAACCTTACGGCAACATCCTCGACTTCCGCCAGCAGCAGGACGCCGTGGATGCCGCCATCGCCCTCTTCTCCGGGGAGAAATCCGGCGAGCAGGCGCGGGAAATCTGGCTCGTGGAAAAGGCCCCCGTAGTCATCCAGAAGCTGGAGGCCGCCGTCCAGCAGTTGGACACCTTCATGAAGTCCCAGGGCCTCGACTGCACGCCCTCCGCCGTGGCGAATCTCATGGGCGATGCCGCCAAGGCCGCCTTCTGCACCCAGTTCAAGGAAGTCCAGCGGCTCAAAACCCAGCTCGACCAATACACCGACCTCACCGAGGAAAACAAAGCCAGCATCGAGCAGGTGCTGCCAGAGGAAAACCTGCGCGGCTTCAAGGGTCAGTATCTGGAAACCGCCAAGCGGCTCAAAGAGCAGCAGGGCAAGGGCGGTGACAAGCCTGGCTCCGACGAGCCCGTGGATCAGATCGACTTCGAGTTCGTGCTCTTCGCCTCCGCCGTCATCGATTACGACTACATCATGAGCCTCATCGCCAAGTTCTCGGAGAAAGGTCCGGGCAAATCGAAGATGACCCGCGAGGAACTCATCGGCCTCATCAGCGCCGATGCCAAGTTCATGAACGAGCGCGACGACATCGCCGAATACATCGGCACGCTCAAGGCGGGCGAGGGCCTCAGCGAAACCGCCATCCGCGACGGCTACACCCGCTTCAAGGCGGAGAAAAACGCCAAGGAACTCGCCGCCATCGCCGCCCGGCACGGCCTCGCCACCGTCGCCCTGCAATCTTTCGTGGACGGCATCCTCGACCGCATGATCTTCGATGGCGAGCAGCTCGGTGACCTCATGGCCCCGCTCGACCTCGGCTGGAAAGCCCGCACCCAGGCCGAACTCGCCCTCATGGCCGATCTGCACCCACTCCTCACTAAACGCGCCGGTGGCCGCGACATCTCAGGACTCAGCGCGTATGAGCAGTAAAACGAAAACCACCGCCAAGAAGGATAAGGCAATGCCCGCGCTGGTGCCGAAGCTACGGTTTCCAGAGTTCCGTGACTTGCAAAACTGGAGCGAAACCAATGTGGGCAGGATTTCCGATACCGTCACTGCGGGAGGAACACCGAGCACTTCCGAGAAAAGGTTCTGGGGTGGTGATATCAGGTGGATGAACTCTGGTGAACTGAATGATAAAAAGGTGTCAGAGGTTCAGGGCCGTATCACGCGTGAGGGGTTGAGTAATTCCAGCACCAAAGTAATTCCTCCACGCTGCGTCTTGATAGGCTTGGCTGGGCAAGGGAAGACACGCGGCACCGTGGCAATGAACTTGGTTGAGTTGTGCATCAACCAATCAATTGCCGCAATCTATCCGAACAACTCGGCATTCAATAGTGACTTTCTTTATCACGATCTGGATAAGAGATACGATGAGCTAAGGCGTCTCTCGGCGGGTGGAGAGGGTCGAGGCGGACTCAATCTTCAGATTATTAAATCGTTGAAGGTCGCTCTTCCGTCTCTCCCCGAACAACAAAAAATCGCGGAATGCCTGAGTTCGGTGGACGAGCTGTTGGCCGCGCAAGCGCGGAAACTGGACGCGCTCAAGACCCATAAAAAAGGGCTGATGCAGCAGCTTATCCCCCGCGAAGGCGAAACCCAACCCCGCCTCCGCTTCCCCGAATTCCAAAACGCCGGGGAGTGGCACCAGAAATCACTCGGCGGCTTATGCCGCATCCGAACCGGAAAGAAGGATGCCAACGAGGGTGCGGCAGATGGAACTTATCCGTTTTTCACTTGCGCCGAAAAGCACATCTACAGCCACAGCTATTCATTCGACGCAGAGGCTATCTTAATTGCCGGGAACGCCAACGTGGGGCAGACGAACTACTACAACGGCAAATTCGAGGCATATCAGAGAACCTACGTTTTGACTGACTTTGGCGACATCTTTGTCCCGTATCTGTATTCGGTCTTGAGCGCGAATTTGCGGCCCGATTTGCTGGCTCAGGTTCAGACAAGCGCAATGAGCTACATCCGGCTTCCCATGCTGGAAGAATACCAAATCAACGCTCCTACCTCTCAAGCCGAACAACAACGCATCGCCGCCTGTCTCACCAGCCTCGACGACCTCATCGCCGCGCAAACCCAAAAGCTCGAAGCCCTCAAGACCCACAAGAAAGGCCTGATGCAGCAGCTTTTCCCATCCCGGGAGGAGGTCGAATCATGAGCGCAACGCCACCAATCACACTGCCTGAAGTTGCAGCACAGCTACGCGACGAGCTAAAGAAGAAGAGGTTTGTTTTGCTCTACGCTCACAATGGGACGGGCAAAACGCGGCTTTCCGGCGAATTTAAGAAGATCGGCAAGCGAGTCGATGATGAAGGCGTCACCGTCAAGCGAGACACGCTCTACTTCAACGCGTTTACCGAAGACCTCTTCAACTGGGACAACGATCTGGAGTATGATCAAGACCGCAGGTTGATCATGAACAGGGATTCGACCTTCTTCGACGGCCTCAGCAGCCTGGAGATGGATGTGAAGATTGGCCAGCAATTGGAGCACTATGCCGATTTCAATTTCTACATCGACTACGAAGAGTCGTACGTCATTTTCTTCCGGGAGCGGGACAAAGAGAACAATCCCATCCCGATCAAGGTTTCACGCGGTGAGGAGAATATCTTCATCTGGTGCTTCTTCCTCGCGATTCTTCAGATCGTCATCGATGACGACGAAGACAATCCCTATGACTGGGTGGAGTATGTTTACATCGACGACCCGATCTCGTCGCTTGATGAGCACAATGCAGTCAAAGTCGCGCATGACTTGACGGATATGCTCGCGGGCTCCCGCGAAACCCTGCGTGTGGTAATTTCAACGCATCACGTCCTCTTCTACAATGTCATCGCTAACCAGTTCCGCAAAAAGGCGTCCAAATTGTATCTCACCAAAGGTGACGACCACGAAACATACCGGCTAGAGAGTCTGGGGAGCGTCCCGCCATTTCATCACCTTTCCACCCTTGTCGAGCTGTCGAGAGTTCAAGACGGTGCCCAGCTCAACACACAGCATTTTAACATGCTCCGCCGCGTTCTGGAGCAAACAGCGGCGTTCTTTGGCTATGAAAGTTGGGATGAATGCCTGAATCCGAAAAAAGGCGAAACAGAAAAGGCATTTCAAAAGCGCCTGTTGGACCTCAGCAGCCACGGCGACTACCTGATTTTTCAAAGCTCGATGATTGACGATAAAATGCGGACACAGTTCAGAGTGATCTTTGAACAGTTCCGTGCCAACTTCCCATTCAACAACGCGCTATTTAGCAACGACGACGTATGAAGCAGCCCTACAAGCCCCATCAGATCGAAGAATTTCTCCGGCTTGAGAAATGTCTGCCACCCGGCGACACGCTGGAATTGGAGAAAATGAGTAAGGGGGCGGGGCGCCATTTCGAGACGCGCCCGCAGTTGCTAGACGGGCCTTTTGTAGACATGCGCTACCTGGGCAAGGCTCCCGAACTGGACAATCCAGAAACCTACGACGCCAGTTTCCTGATGGCCAACCAACGGGTGCGGGGCGTGGGATTTGAAGCCATCGGTCGCCGGAATTTCCGCTTCAAGGAGCGAGTTCCCAAGGGCTGGCACCTGAATGTCTGCGATCCGAATCTGCCGACCAACGATCCCAAGCAGAACGTCCATCATCCCTTGCCGGATTTCAAAACCACGGATTTCCGGGATTTCATCAACCAGACCGCCAAGATGTGGAACATTGACCTTGGCTGGGAATGGGAAGGAGGATTATTCTGATGAGCACCGAGACAAAACTTTCATCCACCGATCTGCGCGGGCTGCTCACCTCCTTCTGGGACGAGTCGCTGGAAATCGAATCCACGCCCAAAGGTCTGCTTTTCACCATGCCCGCCTCGTATCCCGACGGCTGGCAGGTAGTGCTGGAACTGAGCCAGAAGACCCCCAGAGGCTTCCGCCTCAGCGACCGGGGCAAAACGCTGTCGTGGCTGACCGGGCAGGGACAGAACATCGAGACCGATGCGATGAAGCAGCACCTCCAACGTTTTTGTGTGGAGAATTTCCTGAAAGAGGAACACGGCGTTCTCTACCGATGGCTGGAATGGCCGCTGGATGCCACCGACATCCATGTCTTCGCTGAGGGTCTGGTGGCGATTTCACGGCTGGAAATTCTCAACGACCACCGCGCGGCGGAAGAAGAGGTCGCGGACAGCACCGTGCAGCGCATCTTCAGCGACGCCGGCCTCAGCCCAAAACGCAAACACCAGCTCCACATTACCAAGGAGCGAAAGGTTTCCGTGGACTACTTCGTCCAGCAACGCCGCCCGGTCGCCCTGCAAATCCTCCGCACCAAAACCGATTTCTCCGGCACGATGGAGAAGTGGGGCTTCCGCTGGAAAGGGCTGAAGGAGAATTACCCCGGCCTTGTACCGGTCATGCTCTACGACCGCGACACCCAGATCATCGATCCCTATAGCCGCCACATCGGCGAAACCGAGTGCGAGCTGTTCTGCGGCTACGACGAGACCGACCGCATCCACGAAAAGCTGGCATCCATCCGCTGACCCCCAATGACTGACACCAACCAAAAGCAACTGGGCAACACCCTCTGGAGCATCGCCGACCAACTGCGCGGGGCCATGGATGCGGACGACTTCCGCGACTACATGCTGTCCTTCCTCTTCCTGCGCTATCTCTCCGACAACTACGAGACGGCGGCGAAGAAAAATGCGGAGGAGGTTGCGGCGTGAATGCGGCGCTGGAGGCGGAAGGGGCCGATTCAACGCCCCACCGCTATTTCGTGGATGAAACGGGCGATGGAGTGATCTTCGACGGCAAAGGCCGGGTGCTGGTCGGCACGGGCAAGGTTCAGGACTATTTCACCTTGGGAATGGTGGAGTGCTGGAGCATGGAAGAGCTCACCGCAGATTTGAATACCTTGCGTGCCCAGCTTCTGGCAGACCCGTATTTCAAGGGTGTCCCCTCCATGCAACCGGCAGCAGGAAAGACCGCGCTCTTTTTCCATGCCAAGGACGACCTGCCGGAAGTCCGCCGCGAGGTTTTTCAGGTGCTCCAGCGGCACGACTTCTCCTTCTATGCCGTCGTCCGCACGATGTCGGTGGTGGCCCTGCGGGTGAAATCCCGCAACGAACGGGATCCGACTTACCGTTACCGCCCCACGGAACTCTACGACAGCGCGGTCAGGCGGCTCTTTGACAAAAAGCTGCACACCCGCCCGGCCTTCGAGGTGATCTTCGCCAGCCGGGGCAAGGCCCGTTCCCAAGCCTTGCGGGAACACTTGCTGAAAGCCCAGGTGAAGTCGCCCAAAGCCGCCGACACCTTTCCCGATGCGACGATTCACGTGAGAGCCATGCCAGCGCACCAACATGCCGGACTGCAAGTGGCGGACTACTGCCTGTGGGCACTGCAAAGGCTCTTCACCAAAGGAGAAGATCGGTTTCTTTCCCTGATCTGGCCGAAAGTCGGGCTCATCGTGGATGCCGACGACACTTCGGAAAAACCGTATGGCACCTATCACACCCGCAAACGCCCGGCGATGAACGATCAGGGCATAAAAAATCGGAAGGTAGAGGATTGAGCGGCGAACCGACAATCACACGGCATGGAGCCGAATTTCACCTTCCGACACCGGGAAGCTACTTCGACCCGCCCAGAACCGCAAACCAAATTTGACACCCCACTATTCCATATGACAGAGACCAACCAAAAACAACTGGGCAACACCCTCTGGAGCATCGCCGACCAACTGCGCGGGGCGATGGATGCGGAAGACTTAAGCTAACCAGCTTCAACATCATGAACGACCTCATCCTCTACACCACCGAAGACGGCAGGAGCCAAATCCAGCTTCGGGCCAAAGATCAAACGGTCTGGCTTTCCCAGCGCGAAATGGCGGAATTGTTCGCTGTGAGCGCGGACAACATCAGCCTGCACCTGAAAAACCTGTATGAGGACGGGGAACTGAGCAGGGAGGCAACTACCGAGGAATCCTCGGTAGTTCAAATCGAGGGTTCCCGCGAAGTCCAGCGGCCGCTCACGCTCTACAACCTGGATGCCATTCTCGCCGTCGGCTACCGGGTGCGCTCGACGCGTGGCGTGCAGTTCCGCCGCTGGGCCTCCACCATCCTCAAGGAATTCCTGATCAAAGGCTTCGTGATGGATGACGAGCGGATGAAGAATCCGGACGGTCGTCCGGATTACTTCGACGAAATGCTGGAACGCATCCGCGAGATCCGGGCCTCTGAGAAGCGCTTTTACCAGAAGGTGCGCGACCTCTTTGCGCTGAGCAGCGATTACGATAAGACCGACCGCGCCACCGGACAATTTTTCGCCACGGTGCAGAACATCCTGCTCTACGCAGTCACGAGGAAAACCGCCGCCGAATTGATCACCGCTCGGGCAAACCATCATGATCCGAACTTTGGCCTCCTGCATTGGAAGGGTGCGAAAGTGCGCAAAGGGGACATTCTCACCGCCAAGAACTACCTGACCGAGGATGAGATCGATACCCTGAACCGCCTCGTGGTCATCTTCCTGGAAACCGCCGAATTAAGGATCAAAAGCCGCCAGGAAATCCACATGAGCTTCTGGAAAGGCAACGTGGATCAGATCATCACCTCCAACGGTTTCCCGCTGCTGGCCCATGCGGGATCCATTAGCCATGAACAGATGGAGACCCAGACCAGCGCGCTTTATCTCGACTACGACCAGCGCCGGAAGACCCAGGAAGCGCAGGAAGCCGATCAAGAGGACGATGCTGACCTCAAAGCCTTGGAAACCAAACTAAAGAAACGCCCGAAGAAATGACCGACACCAATCAAAAACAACTGGGCAACACCCTCTGGAGCATCGCCGACCAACTGCGCGGGGCCATGGATGCGGACGACTTCCGCGACTACATGCTGTCCTTCCTTTTCCTGCGCTACCTCTCGGACAACTACGAGACGGCGGCGAAGAAGGAGCTGGGGCGGGATTACCCCGATGTGGGCGGTGACCCCCGCAAGGTGCCGCTGGCGCTCTGGTATGCGAACAACGTGGACGACATCCCGGCCTTCGAGAAGCAGATGCGGCGCAAGGTGCATTATGTCATCCAACCGTCGCATCTCTGGAACAGCATCGCCAATTTTGCCCGCACCCAAAATCCGGAGCTGCTGAACACGCTGCAAGCGGGCTTCAAATACATCGAGACGGAATCGTTCGAGAGCACCTTCCAAGGCCTGTTCTCCGAGATCGACCTGAGTTCCCCCAAGCTGGGCAAGAAGTATGAGGACCGGAACGCCAAGCTCTGCACCATCATCCAGAAGATCGCCGAAGGATTGTCGGAGTTCTCCACTGACATCGACGCGCTGGGCGATGCCTATGAATATCTGATCGGCCAGTTCGCGGCCGGGTCCGGCAAGAAGGCGGGCGAGTTCTACACCCCGCAGCAGATTTCCGACATCCTCTCCGCCATCGTCACGCTGGACAGCCAGGAACCGAAGACCGGGACCAAGAAGCGGCTGGACAGTGTGATGGACTTCGCCTGCGGCTCCGGCTCCCTGCTTCTCAACGTCCGCAAGAAGGTGAACAAGGCAGGCGGCACCATCGGCAAAATCTTCGGTCAGGAAAAGAACATCACCACTTACAACCTCGCCCGCATGAACATGCTGCTGCACGGGGTGAAGGACACGGAGTTCGACATCTTTCACGGCGACACCCTGCTCAACGAGTGGGACATGATGCGGGAGGCGAACCCGGCGAAGAAACCCAGCTTCGACGCCATCGTCGCCAACCCGCCTTTCAGCTACCGCTGGGAACCCACCGACGCGCTGGCCGACGACGTGCGCTTCAAAAGCCACGGCCTCGCCCCCAAGTCCGCCGCCGACTTCGCCTTCCTCCTGCACGGCTTCCACTTCCTCAAGGAAGAGGGCGTGATGGCCATCATCCTGCCGCATGGCGTGCTCTTCCGTGGCGGTGCCGAAGAACGCATCCGCACCAAGCTGCTCAACGACGGCCACATCGACACCGTCATCGGCCTGCCCGCGAACCTCTTCTACTCCACCGGCATCCCCGTCTGCATCCTCGTGCTCAAGAAGTGCAAGAAGCCCAACGACGTCCTCTTCATCAACGCCAGCGGCCCCGAGAACTTCGACAAAGGCAAACGCCAGAACCAACTCAGCAAGCAGCACATCGCCAAGATCATCGACACCTACCAGTTCCGAAAGGAAGAGCCCCGCTACTCCCGCCGGGTGGAGATGGACGAGATCAAGAAGAACGACTTCAACCTGAACATCTCCCGCTACATCAGCACGGCAGTGGGTGAGAAAGAGATCAGTTTGGAGGAGATCAACGAAACGCTGGTGGATGTCGAAAAGGCGGTCATCGCGGCAACGGTGAAGCACAATCAATTCTTGAAAGAGCTAGGTTTGTCGCCGTTGCCAAAATGAACGGAATAGAGTCGCCAGGTTTCGCGATCGGTGGGAATCCTCAAAAAACCACGCGGAGGTTCGGCCTTGTGCATGGGGCGGCAAACGGCTTTGTTGCGGCCTGACACGATTTGGGAAATTCATGATGCCGACACCGAACATAAAGACATCCGCGCTGCTTGGGGTTGCGCTGGCGCTGGCATCGTGCGCCGCGCCGAAGGCGGTTTCCGTCGAGCAGGCGGTGCCAAAAAAAGAGGAGAAATTGCCTGAACCCGTGCTTGAGGAGATGGTGGCGCTTCCGGACGATGGCATGCGGATGCCGGATATGGTCGGCATGCCAAGCGACGGGGATTTCCGTTCGACTAATCCGGTGGGGCAGAAATCGAGTTCCGGCTCGGGTGCGGTGATTTCCCGTCCGCCGACGGATCCGCCGTCGCGGGTGAAGCCGAAGGCGACGGAATGATCAGCGCTGGTTGAAGCGCGACATCTCGCGCTGGGCTTCGCGAAGCTCGACTTTTTCCTTCAGGTCCTGGCGTTGGTCGGCGTGGGTTTTACCCTTGCCGACGCCGATTTCCACCTTCACGCGGCGGTCTTTCCAATACATCCGCAGCAGGGGAAGTGAGCAGCCTTTGACGGTGCTGGCGTTGGCGAGTTTGAGAATTTCCTGCTTGTGGAGGAGCAGGCGGCGCGGGCGTTTTTCGGGGTGGTTATACCACTCGCCGGCGGTTTGCCACGGCTGGATGTTGCAGCCGTAGAGGAAGACCTGGTTGTTCTCGACGCGGGCGAAGGCGTCGGAAATGTTGACTTTCCCGGCCCGGATCGATTTGACCTCGGTGCCTTTGAGCTCGATTCCGGCCTCGTATTTCTCCGTGATGTTGAAATCGCGTCCGGCCTTCCGGTTGGTGGCGATTTCCGCGCTCATGGCCAGGCTCGGTGGTCAGGAAGGCCGCCCTCAGGGAGCTTCCCGATGGATCAATTTGATTTTGCCCTCGATGATTTCCTGCAGGGCGATGTCCGCCACGCCCATGCTGGGGCGGGTGGCAATCAACGGGGAACGACCGCTGTTGAGCTGTTTGACGCGCTGGGAGACCAGATTGACCAGAACAAGTGGGTCGGTGACAATTTCAGAGGCCTTATCAAGAAGATCGCTTTTCATAGGAGAACCGGGAAATCGCGAAATCGGCTGTTCCTGCTCAAACGGGATGACGTTTTTGGGGAGCAGAGACGGTTTTTTTTCGCTCAAAATAAATGGGATGGACAGAATTTCCGGCGATCACGCCGGGCCGGTGGTCAAACCAGAGAATCCACTTTCTGACAAGCCTTATCTGGTTTTTAAAAAAGGAATATTTTAGAAACGTCCGGGATCATTTGGGCATCAGGTCGATGCCGAAGCGGCGAAGGACGATGACGGTGACCCAGAAGAGCGCCACGGTGATGAGGCAATTGGCGGCGAGCGCGACCCAGAATCCCCAGCCGCTGCGCAACATCCACGGCAGAATGAGGAACATCGGCAGGGTGGGGAGGACGAACCAGAAGGTGCCCTCGGCGTGGTTCGCGAGTCGCTCGGGGGATTGTCTGGCCTGGTGCATCCAGATCATGGCGAGCAGCGAGGTGAGCGGCAGGGCGATGAGCAGGGCGGAAAGCCGGTCGTTGACGAGCTGGATCTTGTTGACCAGCAGGATGATGAAGGCGCTGAGAAACAGCTTGCCAAGATCGAGCGGGGTGATGCTGAGGATTTTATCCCAGGGAATGCGGTTCATGGGGAAGCGGGCTTGCGACTGCGGGGATGCTATGGATAGGTTGCGGCCATGCAAGCCGCCTGTCTCGTTTGTTTTCTCACCGTTCTTTTTGCCGCGTCCGCGTCCTCCATGCAGCCGGCCAATCCGACCGAGGGGCAGAAGGCGGCGATCGGCAGGAAAATCTGGCAGAACGAATGTGCCGGCAGCGTCGCCGGGCTGACGACTTGGAATGCGGGCGAGGAATTCCCCTCAATCGGCATCGGCCATTTCATTTGGTATCCGGCCGGTTTCAAGGGTCGCTTCGAGGAAAGCTGGCCGCTATTTGTCGCGTTCGCACGCCAGCGGGGAGCCAATCTGCCGGCGGTGGCGCTTGAAGCTCGCAGTCCGTGGAAGACGAAGGCGGAGTTTCAGGCGGATTTCAAAAGCCCGCGGATGGGCGCTTTACGGAATTGGCTGGCGGGAAATGTCGGACTCCAAACGGACTTCATCGTTGCCCGCTCCCGCGCGGCTTTGCCCAAGATCCTGGCGGCGGCGCCGGGCAGTGAAAAAGCGCGCATCGAGGCGAATTACCACAAGGTTTCCACTACCTCGCAGGGGATTTACGCGCTGATCGACTACGTGAATTTCAAGGGCGACGGGACGCAGGTTTCCGAGCGCTACAACGGGCGGGGCTGGGGTCTGCTTCAGGTGTTAGGCGAAATGAAGGAGGTGCCGTCGGGTGCGGCTGCGGCGACGGAATTCGCCGCCGCCGCGAAACGCGTGCTTTCCCGCAGGATCGCGAATTCACCGCCGGAGCGCGGTGAGAAGCGCTGGGAAGAGGGCTGGCACAACCGGTGCGGCACCTACGGCAGGCCGCTCTGATAGGCCGGCCGGTTTCCCGCCGTCCGGACAATTTTTCCGGCAGGTGGCACAGCGGGTGCTCTATCGACGCCGGCCCATGCTGAAGTCGATTTTCAAAACTCTCGCTCCATTCCTTCAAAGCGGCCTCCGGCTTGGAGTGGTAGTCTCCTTGATTGGCTCCGTGCACGCGCGGGAAGGCTCGGTTCGCGAGACCATCGCGTCCGCCACCGTCGCCAAAACGCCCGCTGAACAGCGCCAAATCATCCTCTCTCTCAAAAGCAATCCCTCGCCCGAGGTCGTGAAGTGGTTTGATCGATGGAAGGCGGGCGAAATCTTCCTCCACGAGGAATCATCCGGAGTCATCACTCCCGTCGTCCTGACCGGAAGCGCGGCGGGCAATGACTCGTTCGCCACCGTCCGCGTCTCGGACGGCTCTCCGCTGCTGGCCGCCGACGGCAGCGCGGTGAGGGTCAATCCCAAGGAAACCGGGTTCGCCGAGACGGACTCCGGCCTCCGCCGCGCGATGAAGGAAGTCGCCGATCTGGCTGCTCTCGCGGACCCGGACCTGACCAGACGAATCCGCGCGATCCAGGATTCCGCCATCGGTCAGAAGGCGGAAAAGCTTCCCGCGCTCCAGCTGCTCCGCACCACGGAAAAGAATCCCAAAGCCGTCCGTGCGCTTGAGGAATCCATCGCGATCATCCAGCTCCGCTCGCCCGTGGCCGGGGAACGGATCGCGGCATGTGGGAAATTGGGGGGACTGAACTCGCTTGCGGCGCAAGACACGATCCGGACCATCCTCAAGGAAGTCGAGGCCGCCAAAGATGCTCCGACCATTCACGCCGCTAAGACGGCGCTCGCCGCGATCGAAGGTCACGTCTCGCGGATCAACGCCGTGGGCACGGTGTTTCGGGGGATTTCATTGGGCTCGGTCTTGCTGGTGGTCGCCATCGGACTCGCGATCACCTTCGGCCTGATGGGCATCATCAACATGGCGCATGGCGAGCTGATAGCCGTCGGGGCCTACACCACCTACGTCATTCAGAACATCTTCGCGACGGGCCTCAACATCTCGCCGTTCGGAATGTCGGTCTCCATCCCCGGCCTGAATCTTCCCGCCGGCAGCATGGGCATGTATTTCGTCGTCGCGCTCCCGGCGAGCTTCCTGGCGGCGGCGTTGGTAGGGCTAATTCTCGAGCGCGCCGTGATCCAGTTCCTCTATCGCCGCCCGCTGGAGTCCCTGCTCGCGACGTGGGGAATTTCCCTTGTTTTCCAACAACTGCTGCGCCTGGTCTTCGGTGCTAACAACGTTCAGGTTTCCAGCCCGTCCTGGCTCTCCGGGAACTGGACGGTCAACGACGTGGTCTTCGGATGGAACCGCGTCTTTGTCATCGGGTTCGCAGTCCTCATCATCGTCGTGACCTGGTTGGTGCTGAACAAGACCTCGCTCGGCCTGCTCATCCGGGCGGTCATGCAGAACCGCAACATGGCCGCCTGCATGGGCGTCCGCACCGAGCGGGTCAACATGCTGACCTTCGCCTTCGGCTGCGGCCTCGCGGGACTCGCCGGCGCGTTCCTCTCCCAGATCGGCAACGTCGGGCCGTCGCTCGGCCAAAATTACATCGTCGATGCCTTCATGACCGTGGTGGTCGGCGGCGTCGGCAATATTCTCGGAACCGTCATCAGCGCCCTCGGCATCGGCATGGCCGACCAGTCGCTCCAACAGTATCTCGGAAACCCGGTGATAGGGAAAATCCTCGTTCTCGGTGCCATCATCCTTTTCCTGCAATGGCGTCCCGCGGGGATCTTGGTCACCCGTTCGCGCAGCCTTGATTGAACCAATGCCCACCCAACCTTTCACCGGGCGCGTCCAGCTCCCCATCCTTATTCTCGCCGCGGTCTTCCTGGTCGTGGCGATGCCGCTGATGAATGCCTTTGGAGTCATCGAGAACTTCACCCTGAATCTCTGGGGCAAGTATCTGTGCTACGGCATCATGGCGATATCCATCGACCTGCTGTGGGGATACACCGGGCTGTTATGCCTCGGCCAGGCGCTTTTCTTCACCCTCGGCGGCTACATGATGGGAATGCACCTAATGCTGATGATCGGCAAGCTCGGCCAATACAAGAGCGAGCTTCCCGACTTCATGGTGTTTCTCGGTCACTCGCAGATTCCCGCGTTCTGGCAGCCGTTCTATTCGTTTCCTTTCGCGCTCGCGATGGTGTTTCTCGTGCCCGGCGTGCTCGCCTACATCTTCGGCTACCTCGCATTTCGCTCCCGGATCAAGGGCGTGTATTTCTCCATTCTAACCCAAGCTCTGACATACGGCGCGGCCCTGCTGTTCTTCAGGAACGACCTCCTCATGGGAGGAAACAACGGCTTCACCGACTTCCGCACGCTCCTCGGCGCGGACCTGCGAACCGCCGCCACCCAGCGGATTCTCTATGTCTGCACTGCCGTCCTGATGGTGGCCGTGGTCGCCGGATGCAAGTGGCTCACGCATTCGCGCTTCGGACTCATCCAGCGCGCCATCCGCGACTCGGAAAACCGGGTGCTGTTCTCCGGTTATGCCACGGCCAATTTCAAGCTCTTCATCTTTGTCATCAGCGCCATGATCGCGGCCTTCGCCGGCGCGCTTTACGTGCCCCAGGTCGGCATCATCAATCCCAGTGAAATGACCACCGAGAAATCCCTCGAAGCCGTCGTCTGGGTCGCGCTCGGGGGGCGCGGAACACTGGTCGGCCCGGTGGTCGGCGCGATTTCCGTCAACGCGCTCAAGAGTTGGGCCACCCGCGCCTATCCGGATCTTTGGGTGCTGATTCTCGGCGGAACCTTCGTTCTCATCGTCATGTTCATGCCCAAAGGCATTGTGGGGCTGCCCTCCCAGATCCAGGAAATCATCGCCAAAATCCGCCGCAAGAGCCCGCAGCCCGACCCTGTGCCGCCTGCCATTTCATCCGAAACCGCCGATCCATGAGCCAGAAGCCATTCCTCCTCGCAGCAGAGGGACTCAACAAGTCCTTCGACGGCTTCAAAGCCATCAACGATCTCAATTTCTATCTCGATGAGGGCGAGCTCCGGACCGTGATCGGTCCTAACGGTGCAGGGAAAACCACCTTCCTCGACCTCATCACCGGGCGCACCCAGCCTGACGAAGGCACCCTGCTCTGGGACGACTCCAAGCACGATCTCCTCAAGCTCAACGAATACGAGATCTATCGACTTGGCATCGGCCGCAAGTTCCAGACCCCCACGGTTTACAACGATCACACCGTCACGGAAAACCTGATTCTCTCGCTCGCCGGTTCGCGCGGCATCTGGCACAGCCTCTTCGGGAAAACCACCTCCGCCCAGCGCGACCGGATCGCCGAAATCCTCACGACCATCAAGCTCGCCGACCACGCCCATCGCAAGGCCGGCGCTCTCGCCCACGGACAGAAGCAGTGGCTGGAAATCGGCATGCTCCTCGCCCAGGAGGCCCGCTTGCTGCTTGTGGACGAGCCCGCCGCCGGGATGACCGACGAGGAGACTTATCGCACCGGTGAGCTTCTTCTCTCGCTTGCCGGGAAGCACACCATTGTGGTCATCGAGCACGACATGACCTTTGTGCGGCAGATTTCCCAAGACCGCAAGGTCACCGTTCTTCATCAGGGACACGTCCTTTGCGAAGGTCCCGTTGACCAGGTCCAAGCCGATGAACGCGTGATCGAAGTCTATCTCGGCCGCAAATCCAAAGCCGCATGATCGCTTCCCCGACACAAACCGAAAGCCTGTCCGTTTCAAATCTCCGGGTCTCCATCGGTGGCAGCGCCATCCTGCGGGGTGTCGATCTATCCATACGCCCCAAAACCGTCTTCTGCCTGATGGGGCGCAACGGCGTTGGGAAAAGCACGACGCTCAAGGCGCTCATGGGGTTGCTCCCGGCCGATTCCGGGACAGTCGAACTCGGGGGAGCGTCCATCGACCGCGCGTCATCCGCTGATCGCGCCCGGTTGGGACTCGGCTACGTCCCCCAAGGCCGCGAGATTTTTCCCCATCTCACCGTCGAGGAAAACCTCTTCATCGGCCTCAACGCCCGCGGCCAAAAGCGTGACACCAGTCAGACCGACCGGATCTACGCCTTGTTTCCTATCATCAAGGAGTTCCTCCACCGCAAAGGCGGCATGCTCTCAGGCGGCCAGCAGCAACAGCTCGCCATCGGCCGCGCGCTGCTGACCCGGCCGAAGCTGCTGATTCTCGACGAACCCACCGAAGGTATCCAGCCTAACATTATTGACCAGATCGGCGACGCCATCAAGATGCTGCGTGCCGAAGGCGAGATGAGTATTCTCCTCGTCGAACAGTATCTAGACTTCTGCAAGGAACTCGGCGACGACTTCGCCATTCTCGAGCGCGGAGCCGTTGCCGCAGCGGGGGAGATTACCGGTCTCACCGACGATGTCGTCAAAGAATTTCTGACGGTTTGATGGAAGTGGTGGTCGGTGATGTGGTGGATTCATGCTCATTACTGTCATGCATGACGGGGATTCATCGTGGTTTGAAGAAGGCTGATCCAGCCCGGCTAATTTAATGATTTTGCTAATGAAAACATCAGATTTGGCATGGATAAAGCTATCTGAAGTTACGAGCGGAATCCCGCCAATAAAGCAACAATACCTATCGAAAATGAAAAACAAAACACGATTCAGTAAGTTTCACTTGCCGTTGGCAATGGCGCTCGGCACCGCAGGCGCGATGGCCGGAACCGAGACGGTGGCAGCTCCGTCATTGGTGCCGACTCCGGATTGGTTGAAGGTCAGCGGCTACGCTGCCGTATCTTATATCCACACGGAGGTGGATTCTGATCTAGGAGATTTTGATGAAGATACGTTGTTCGACGCAGGCACTCCATTCGATGCCGTGAAGCTCGGGCTCGAAGCAACCAAGGGATCCTTCACGGCTTACGCGAGCCTCTTCTTCTCGCCGGTTAATGACAATGATGCGTTTGGAGCCGGCAGTGATGCGGGTATCCTAGACGCGTATGTCACCTACAAGGCCGGTGATTTTTCCGTTACGGGGGGTAAGTATCTGAGCTGGCTTGGGTACGAAGCATTTGACGCGGTGAACATGGCACAAATGTCCTATGCGAACAATTTCCTGGGAGCGATTCCCGCCTACCACACCGGGATCAAATTTGAATACACGACCGACGTGTTTGGCGCTGGCTTCAATGTTTCCGACTCCATCCGCGGTGGCGATAATACTTTCTGGGGTGGTGACGAAGACTATGGCAACGGTCTGGGTTACGAAGCTTATGTCGTCTATAAGGGAATCGAAAAGCTGACGCTCTGGGGCGGTATTGCTTATGACACCTCTGATGACATTGAAGGTGTTCCGGTGGATGATTTCGTCACTTATGATGTCTGGGCGAGTTATGCGCTTTCGGACAAAATGACAGTGGCCGCAGAACTCGCCTATTGCGACAACGGTGCCGCGTTCGGTACTCAGGGGCTCGCTTTCCTGCAATACGCCTTCACTGAGAAGTTCTCGACCGTGTTCCGCTTTGGCTATGACGATGTGCAAACCTTCGATACGACTGCCTACAAATACACGATCGCGCCAAGCTACGCCTTCAATGAGCACTTCACGCTCCGTGGCGAAGTCAGCTACACCGATGTGGAAGATGCGGATATCCTCTTCACCGGCGTCCAAGCTCTGGTCAAATTTTAATCCAATTTCCTGGTATTAAACGGTTGCGGCGGGAGAGTCCTATGGATCATCCGGTATCGATGCTCTCCCGCCTGCTTTTTCAAACGAGTTGTTTCCAATTTCACGATCCAATACAAACATTCTAATCCAATGATCCCTAAATTCATCCCCTCCGCACTTGCTGCGATTGCCCTCACCGGTGTTTCCGCGCAAGCGGCAGAAGCCGTCAAAGTCGGCGTGCTCCACTCGCTCAGTGGAACCATGGCCATCAGTGAAACCTCCCTCCGCGACGTCCTGCTTTTCACCTTCGACGAAATCAACGCCGCTGGCGGTGTGATGGGCAAGAAGATTGAGCCCGTCGTCGTGGACGGCGCTTCGAACTGGCCGCTCTTCGCTGAAAAAGCCAAGCAGCTGCTTGACCAGGACAAGGTCTCGGTGACGTTCGGTTGCTGGACATCGGTGAGCCGCAAGTCGGTGCTTCCGGTGTTCGAGGAAAAGAAGGGCCTGCTCTTCTACCCGGTGCAATACGAAGGCGAGGAAATGTCCCCGAACATTTTTTACACCGCCGAGGCCGTCAACCAGCAGGCGACGCCCGCGGTTGATTACTTGCTCGAAGAAGGTAAGAAGAAGTTCTACCTGATCGGCTCGGACTATGTTTATCCTCAGACCACCAACCTGATCCTTCTTGAGTATCTCCTCAGCAAGGGAGTGCGTCTTGAAAACATCGGCGGTGGATTCACCAAGGATGCCAGCGGCAAGATCATCTCCGCCGGTAAATACACGCCGTTCGGTCACACCGACTATCAGCAAATTGTCTCCGAGATCAAGCAATTCGCCGCCAGCGGCGACGCCTGCATCATCAGCACGCTCAACGGCGACACCAACGTGCCCTTCTTCAAGGAGTATGCTGCTGCCGGACTCGATGCGGAATCCTGCCCGGTGGTTAGCTTCTCGGTCTCCGAAGACGAGTTCCGCGGACTTCCTGCCAGCCAGCTTGTCGGCCAACTCGGATGCTGGACTTACTTCCAGTCGATCAAAAGCCCGGCGAACGCCAAGTTCATCAAAAACTTCCAAGCCTGGCTCGCCAAGTCGGTCGTTCCCGGCATTGTCAAAGAAGGCCGCGTGACTTGCTCGCCGATGGTGCTTTCCTACAACGGTGTCTATCTCTGGAAGGCCGCTGTTGAAAAGGCCGGCTCATTCGAGGTGGAGAAGGTGATGGCGGCTCTCAAGGGCGGCATCTCGTTCGACGGCCCCGGCGGCAAGGTGACTACCCAAAAGAATCATCACCTTACCAAGAACGTCTTCATCGGTGAAACTCGCGCGGACGGACAATTCAAGATCCTCAAGGAATTCAAGGATGTCGTCGGCGAGCCATTCCTGAAGGGTACCTACAAGTAGAACTGATTTGGTTTTCGGTTGCTTACGGTTATTAAACCATGCCTCCCCCCGGGGGCATGGTTTTTCATTACCCGCTTGGCATGAGCGCTGCTCACTCTCATTCTGTCCCTTCATCCGCCTATGAAAATTTTCCTTACGTCTGATTGGCGTCAGTCCGCCGCCCGCGTGCTTTCCGCGGGAGTTTGTCTTTGTCCTTCATTGCTGTCCGCGCACCCTGGGCATTACCACCCGGATGAGACCGATGAATTTGATTTTCTGAGGGCCACGTTTTTCCACTCGCATGGAGCCTTCGATTACCTGCTCGCGGGATTGGTCATCTCAAGCGTCGCAGTCGCCTGCCTTCATGGAAAACGCGGTGTCCGGATCAGCGCTCTCGCCGCGGCGTTGGGTTCGCTCTGCCTGCTCCCCGTTCTCTAATCGTCCGCGCCGATGCATCTTTCCCCGCGCGAACAAGAAAAGCTGCTCATCGTCGTGGCCGGTGATCTCGCCAGTCGCCGCCGCGCGCGCGGGCTGAAGCTCAACTACCCGGAAGCCGTAGCTCTGATCACCGCCGAGCTGCTCGAAGGCGCGCGCGACGGGAAATCGGTTTCAGAGCTCATGAGCTATGGCACCACCCTGATTTCCCGCGATGAAGTCATGGAAGGCGTGGCGGAAATGATTCACGACGTGCAGGTGGAAGCCACCTTCCCGGACGGCACCAAGCTTGTCACCGTTCACAATCCCGTCAGATGATCCCCGGCGAAATCATCACCCCGTTAGGAGCCCCGGATTTGATCCTGAATCCGGGTCTCGCCAAGCTGAATGTCGTGGTGGCCAACACCGGCGACCGACCCATCCAAGTGGGCAGCCATTTTCATTTCGCCGAAGTGAATTCCTCCCTGCATTTCGACCGCGCCGCCGCGCGTGGGTTCCGACTTAACATTCCGGCCGGCACCGCCATCCGCTTTGAACCCGGCGACACCCGTGAAGTCCCCTTGGTCGCGCTTGCCGGAACCCGCGAAGTGCACGGTCTTAACAATCTCGTCAACGGCCCGCTCGACTCATGAAACAAACCCGCGCCAATTACGCAGGCATGTTCGGCCCCACCACGGGTGACCAGGTCCGGCTGGCAGATACAGAGCTTTTCATCGAGGTCGAGCGCGATCTAATCGCCGAAGCCGGCGGCTATGGCAACGAAGTGAAATTCGGCGGCGGCAAGGTGATCCGCGACGGCATGGCGCAGTCCCCGCTCGCGCTCGATGCGGATTCGCTCGATCTCGTCATCACCAACGCCCTTATCCTCGATGCTGCGCAAGGCGTCATCAAGGCGGACATCGGCGTCAAACACGGCCGCATCGTCGGCATCGGCCATGCGGGAAATCCGCTGCTGCAGGACGGCATCACCATGACCATCGGAGCTTCCACCGAGGTCATCGCGGGCGAAGGCTGCATCGTCACCGCCGGCGGGATCGACACTCACATCCATTTCATCTGCCCGCAGCAAATCGAGCATGCCATCGCCAGCGGCGTCACCACGCTCATCGGCGGCGGCACCGGCCCGGCGCATGGAACCTACGCGACGACGTGCACGCCGGGAAAATGGAACATCCACCGGATGCTCGAAAGTGCCGAGGCGTTTCCCGTCAACCTTGGTTTCCTCGGAAAGGGGAATTGCTCATCTCCGGAACCCCTGCGCGAGCAGGTTCTGGCAGGCGTCATCGGGCTCAAGCTCCATGAAGACTGGGGCACCACTCCCGCCGCCATCGATACCTGCCTAACCGTTGCGGATGAGTTCGACATCCAGGTCGCCATCCACACCGACACTCTCAACGAAGCCGGCTTTGTCGAAAGCACCCTCGCCGCCTTCAAAGGGCGCACGATCCACACCTATCACTCCGAAGGTGCCGGCGGCGGCCACGCGCCCGACATCATCCGCGTCTGCGGCGAGGCCAACGTCCTGCCGTCCTCCACCAACCCGACCCGGCCGTTCACGACCAACACCATCGACGAGCATCTCGACATGCTCATGGTCTGCCACCACCTCGACTCGCGCATCCCGGAAGACGTCGCCTTCGCGGAGAGCCGGATCCGCCCCGAGACCATCGCCGCGGAGGATCTCCTCCACGACTTGGGCGCGATTTCCATGATGTCATCGGACAGCCAGGCGATGGGCCGCATCGGCGAGACGATCACCCGCACCTGGCAGACGGCGCACAAGATGAAGGTCCAGTTCGGCAAGCTCGAAGGTCCGTCACATCCCGCCGCCGACAATTTCCGCGCGCTCCGCTACGTCGCGAAATACACGATTTGTCCCGCAATCACCCACGGCATCGCCCACGAAGTCGGCAGTATCGAGGTGGGAAAACTCGCGGACATCGTCATCTGGAAACCGGCGTTCTTCGGCGTCAAGCCGGAGACCATTCTTAAAGGTGGTCTCATCGCCTGGGCGAACATGGGCGATCCTAACGCCTCCATTCCCACGCCGCAGCCGACGATGTATCGTCCGCAGTTCGGCGCTTTCGGGCAGGCCATCGCCGCCACCTCGGTCACCTTCGTCAGCGCCGCCTCGCTGGAATCCGGCGCGCTCGAAAACCTCGGTCTGACCAAGCGACTCGTTGCCGTGAAAAACTGCCGCTCTGTGACCAAGCGAGACCTCCCGTTCAACGACGCCTTGCCGGTCATCACCGTCGATCCGGACATCTACACGGTCACGGCAGACGGCCGCGAACTGCGTTGCGAGCCGATGTCCGTGTTGCCGATGGCCCAGCGCTATTTCCTTTTTTAGATCCGGGCCATGCATGTCATCCAGCACGCCCTCGCTACGGTCTCCGATTTGCCGCCGGAAAAGCAGATCTCCCTCGCCGCCGAGCGCCGGCTGTTTTTGAAGCGCCGCTGGAGGGGAGTCGCGGAGGACGGAACAGAGTTTGGATTCGATCTGGAAACGCGCCTCACTGATGGCTGCGTGATTTATCACCAAGCGGGAATCGACTACATCGTCCACCAGTTGCCCGAGGCCGTTTATGAAATTCCGTTGGAGTCACCTGCGCAAGCCGCGTTGGTTGCTTGGAAAGTGGGTAACCTTCACCTGCCTGCCCAGATTCTCGATCACAGCGTCCGGGTTCTGCATGATGAGGCCATGACTCAGCTCCTCGAGCGCGAGGGCTGGCCGTATACCGAACCTGATGTCGTTTTCACGCCCATGAAAGCCATGGCTCACACCCCATGACCTCCGATCCATGGCTCTGGCTGCTTCAGGCGAATGACACAGCCTATCCGTCGGGTGCTTACGCGCACTCGTTCGGCCTCGAGGAATTGGTCGAATCCGGTGTTGTTCAAACTGCGGGGGATCTTGAAAACTTCCTGCGAAAGCAAATCCTGCCCGCGCTGCTTACCTTCGAGATTCCATTCTTCGCTCGCGCCCATGCCGCTGCCTGCGCAGGAGATGTGGACGGACTTCTCGCGCTGGATGGCGAGCTCGACGCCTGGCGAATCCCGGCGGAACTGCGCGACGCCTCCCGCCGAATCGGTTCGCAACGGCTCGATCTTCTCGCGCAGCTTGATTCCAGTCCGCTTGTTCTCCGCTGTCGCGAGCGTTCGCCACGCAGCCACCATCTTGTCGTCACCGCGCTGGAGCTTTCGGGCGTTCCCGTCGGCCAGGCAGCCCGCGCGTTTGCCTTCCAGTCGATCGCCGGACTTTCCGCCGCGTCGATGAAGCTCATGCGCATCGGCCAGACAGCCTGCCAGCAAATCGTCCGCCGCACGCTCACGGAGCTCGGCGGGGAAATCGACGTTTCCCTTTCCCGGCCGGTGGACGGCTGGTTCAATCCGCTTCTCGAAATCGCCTCACTCCGCCATGCCCGCGCCCATGCAAGACTCTTCATCTCCTGATTTGAAAAAGCGTCCGTTCCGCCTTGGTGTCGGCGGCCCGGTCGGTTCCGGGAAGACGATGTGCGTCCTCCGCCTCAGCCAATGGCTCAAGGATGAGGTCTCGCTCGCCGTCATCACTAACGATATCTACACCCGCGAGGATGCCGAGTTCCTTCTCCGCGAGGGCGTGCTGCCGGCCGGTCGCGTCATCGGTGTGGAAACCGGCGGCTGCCCGCACACCGCGATCCGGGACGACACCAGCATGAACATGGCCGCCGTGATCGATCTCGAAAACCGCCATCCTGACCTGAAGCTCATTCTCATCGAAAGCGGCGGCGACAATCTATCCGCCACGTTTTCACCCGAACTTGTCGATGCCTACATCTACGTGATCGACGTCGCGGAAGGGGACAAGATCCCGCGCAAGGGCGGCCCGGCCATCCGGACCAGTGATCTTCTGCTCATTAATAAAACCGACCTTGCGCCGTATGTCGGGGCCGACCTCGAAGTCATGGCGCGTGATTCAAAAATGCAGCGCGGCAATCGCCCGTTCCTGTTCGCTGATCTGAAATCCGAAAAGGGCAAGGATGACCTAATCGCCTGGTTGAAGCATGAGTATCTGTTTGTGTAACTGGAGCGCGGAATTTATTCCGCGCGAAACCTCCAATTCTCGCGCGGAATGAATTCCGCGCTCCCGGTGTCGGGCACCGCCCTTGACGGCCATCTGCACCTCCGCTGCGAGAGCCGTGCCGACGGCGTGCCGTTCATCGCCCGCCAGAGTTTCCGGGCGCCGGTGCACCTCAGCAAATCTCATGTCGATCACGGGCATCTCGTGCAAAGCATCGTTAATCCGACGGCCGGATTCTTTGATGGTGACCATCTTGAGACGGATATTCACGTAGCTCCCGGCGCGAAGCTGGTGCTCAGCACTCCGTCGGCGTCCCGCGTCTATCGAACGCGGTCCGGCGCGGCGGCGGTGAGCTGTCAGAAGTTCCGGGTCGAGGAAAACGCCTCCCTCGAGTGGATTCCCGAGCCGTTCATCCCGCATGCCGGGGCGAGGTATGTGCAGCGCACGATGATCGACCTGCATCCGGCGGCGAGCCTGCTTTTCTTCGACTGGATCACACCCGGCCGTGTGGCGATGGGGGAGGTTTTCGCCTATCAGCATCTCGGCTGGGAGTTGGACCTGACTCTCGGGGGCAGTCTCATCGCCCGTGAGGGATACGATCTGCGGCCCGATGATGATAGCTTGGAAGCGCTTCGCGCGAAGTTCCCCGCCGCGCATTATCTCTCGGTTTATGCCGCCGGGGAGATGGCTGCAAATTGGCCGGTGGAAGCGCTGGATGCGCTGAAATCGGAAGATACCTATCTCGGCCATGGACCGCTCGCGGGCGGCGTTCACGTGATTCGCGCGCTGTGCCGCGACAGTCTTGCCACCCGCAAGCTGCTGGGGACGCTGCGTCCCTTGCTTTACGTCGCGGCCGGCTCGAGGCCGCCCGCACTGGGCCGGATATTTTGTTAGTCTTCCTGGATTTGGTGCCGGAGGAAATAGTGCCGCACGGCCTCGATGGAGCCGCGGCCGTGGGCGGCCTGGGTGATGAGGCCGCCGGTGGCGGTGACTTTGTCCCGGACGGCGGCGATCGCATTGGCCGGGCAGGCGGTCATCGCTGCGTGGGCGGGGTCGAGCATTTCGAGATCGTTGTGGCTGTCGCCGATGGCAAAGCAAGCGGCGGCGGTCAGGCTGTAGTGTTTGGCGACCTGACTCAGGCTGCTGCCTTTCTGGAAATCCCGGTGGCCGAAACGCAGGTAGATCGAGTTCCGCTGCCAGGTGAGGTGGGGCTCGGCGGCGACGAGAGGTTCGATGCGGTCGACGATCCATTCCATTTCCTCCTCGGACTGGGAGATGACGCCTGCGGGTTCGCCGGTCATTGCGATCCATTGCGCGCCGGTGTGTTGCTCGACCTGCTGGCGGATGTGGCTCAGGAGCTTGCGGGTGTGCTTGAAGAGGTCGTCGATTTCCTTCTCACAGAGTTTGTTCCATTTCAGGTGGGGAAGCCAGCGTCCGGAAGAGTTAGGGAAATGGATTTCACGTTCGCGGGCGACCACCCAGTCCGGCAGGAAAGGGAAGCTGCTTTCCATGAATCCCTCGACCATGTGCTCCATGGAGCGGCCGGTGTTGATGCCCCAGATCACGCCTTGTTTCTCGCGGAGTTTGCGGATGAGTGTGAAGAACTCGACAGGCACAGGCGGGTTTCCCGCCGCGTGGTGCAAGGTCCCGTCGAAATCGAATGAGAGGACTGCCGATGGCTGGGGCGGAGGTGGGAGGGTGGTCATAAATGAATGACGCGGCGACCGATGATCGCCTCTACATCAGAAGCGCGATCTGCTCGCCGGGGCCGTGGACGCCTTCGATGAGGATGCCCTCGACGTCAGCGGTTTTCGACGGGCCGGTGCACCAGATGATGTTCGGGCTGTCGCCGAAGGCGGCGATGGCGTCCGGGATGGTGCGGTGGATTTCCGAGCGCTCGAGCACGGCGACGTGGACCCACGGCGAGAGGGCGGCGAGGCGGCTGGACGTGCGGTTGTCGTCGATGATGACGGAGCCGGACTCCGCGATGGCTCCGGTGGCGCGGGTGATGCCGAATTGATAGTCGTCGTAGCGGTCGCGGTGATATTCGGTTTCCACGGTCAGTCCGGCGGCGGCGAGTTGGCTGCCGACGGCGTCGTAGAGCGCGGGATCGCAGTAGCCGTGAAGTTGCTTGGTTTCCAGAAGGAAAGCGACGAGTTCGGCGGTGGAGGTCATCGTCTTGCCATTCACGTATTTGAAATTGCGTGAAAAGATTTCCCAGAGGTCGCTGCCTTCCAACTTCGGAAGCGAGTGGACGAGTGACATGTCGTAGTCCGGATAGGCCGCTTTGGTTTTCAAAGCGGCGTTGGCGGATTCGATTTTGGCGAAGATGTCGGCGCGGGACATGCTGGATTTCAGTGGGCGGTGGCGAGGGCTTGGTCGAGATCGGCGAGGATGTCGTCGATGTGTTCGATGCCGACGGAGAGTCGGATGAGCTCGGGCGGAATGCCGGCGGCAAGCAGTTGCTCCTGGCTGAGCTGCGAGTGGGTGGTGGTCGCCGGGTGGATCGCGAGCGACTTTGCGTCGCCGACGTTGGCGAGGTGTTTGAAGAGCTTGAGGGAGTCGATGAATTTTGTTCCCGCAGAGGCACCGCCCTTGATGCCGAAGACGACCATTGAGCCGCCTTTGCCGCGGAGGTATTTGTCGTTGAGCGCGGCCTGGCTGTCGCCGGGCAGGCCGGGGAAGCGGACCCACTCGACGGCAGGATGGGCTTGCAGGTGCTTGGCGACGGCGAGGGAATTCTCGCAATGCCGCTCCATCCGGAGGGGCAGGGTTTCGATGCCTTGGAGCGATTGCCAGGCGTTGTCGGGCGAGAGGCAGGCGCCGAGGTTGCGCAACGGGCCGGTGCGCATTCTCAAAATATAGGCGAGCGGCGCAAGTGGCGCGGGCAGGTCGTGGCCCCACCGGAGACCGTGATAGGAGCCGTCGGCTTCGTCGAAAAGCGGATGTTTGCCGCCGGCCCAGTTGAATTTCCCGGAGTCGATGACGATGCCGCCGATGCTGGTGCCGTGGCCGCCGAGCCACTTGGTAAGCGAGTGGACGACAATGTCCGCACCGTGCTCGATCGGTTTGGTGAGGTAAGGCGTGGAGAAGGTGGAATCGACGATGAGCGGCAGGCCGTGGACGTGGGCGATTTTTGAAATCGCCTCGATGTCGGAGATTTCCAGCGATGGATTCGAAACGGACTCGCAGAACAGCGCGCGGGTCTTGCCGTCGATGGCGGCGGCGAAATTTTCCGGGTTGTTGGAATCCACGAAGCGGACCTCGATGCCGAGCGCGGGCAGGATGTTTTTGAACTGCGTGTAAGTGCCACCGTAGAGGTTCCGGGCGGAGACGATGTTGTCGCCGGCTTGGGCGAGATTGATGATCGAGTAGAAAATCGCCGAGGTGCCGGAGGAGACGGCGAGGCCGGCGGCACCGCCTTCGAGCGCCGCGACGCGCTGCTCGAGCACGTCGTGGGTGGGGTTCATCAGGCGGGTGTAGATGTTCCCGAGTTCGCGCAGGGCGAAGAGATTGGCGGCGTGCTCGGTGTTTTTGAAAACGTAGGACGCGGTCCGGTAGATCGGAACCGCGCAGGCCTGGGTGGTGGGATCCGAGGAATAACCGGCGTGAAGGCAGAGGGTTTCGAGTTTCATGATTTGTGAACGGGCTTGCGGTTTTTCATCCACTTGCGGAAGTCGCCGCCGTGGGAATCCGGCAGGGTGCGCTGGCCTAACCAGTCTTGCAGCGGCTTGATCGGGGCGACTTGGATGGGCAGGTGGTTCATCGCCTTGCTCATGGTCATCGCGGTGCGCCAGAGCGACGGCGAGGTGGCCAGCACGGCGAACGGCGACATCGGAATGGCGGCAGGGGAGTGGATGTGCTCGCGGTGGGCTTTGTCGCGCAGCCGAAGCAGCAAGTCCGGGATCGGGATATCCACCGGACAGACTTCGTTGCAGGCACCGCAGAGGGATGAGGCTTTCGGGAGGTCGGCGAGTTCCGGGAAACGGCTGCCGAAGAGGATGGGTGATAGAACCGCGCCGACGGGGCCGCCGTAGGTGGAGCGGTAGGCGTGGCCGGAGGCTTGTCGATAGACCGGACAGACGTTCTGGCAGGCGCCGCAGCGGATGCAGCGGAGGATTTCCTTGCAGTTCGAGGCGAGCACGTCGGTGCGGCCGTTGTCCATGAAGACGACGTGCATGTGTTCCGGGCCATCCGGCTGGTTGGCGGATTTCCGGCCGTTGATGAACTCGGTGTAAACGGTGAGCTGCTGGCCGGTGGCGGAGCGGCTTAGCAGATTCAGGAAAACCGCGAGGTCCTTCTCCTGCGGGATGATTTTCTCGATGCCGACAAGCGCGATGTGCACGCCGACGGGAGCCATGCCGAAGCGGGAGTTGCCCTCGTTGGTGATGAGCGCGAGCCGGCCGGTGTCGGCGCAGACGAAGTTCGCCCCGGTGATGCCGGCCTGCGCCTGCATGTATTTTTTCCGCAGATAGACGCGGGCGCGGCGGGTGATGGTTTCCGGATCATCGTTGTAATCGGCGGCGATGCCCTCGCGGAGGAAGGTCTCGGCGATTTCGCGGCGGTTCTTGTGGATGATCGGCTTGACGATGTGCGAGGGCTCGTCGCCGTCGAGCTGGATGATGAACTCGCCGAGGTCGGACTCCAAGCACTCGACGCCGTTTTCGATGAGGAACGGATTGAGGTGGATTTCCTCGGCCGCCATCGACTTGGACTTGGTGAGCTGGGTGACGCCGTGGCCTTGCAGGATGGATAGAATCGTCTGCCGCGCATCCTCGTCGGTGGAGGCGAAATGGACGTTTACTCCCCGGGAAACGAGCGCCTGCTCGGCCTTGGCGAGATAATCGCCGAGGTGGTGGAGCGTGTGGTCCTTGATGGAGGCCGCGAGTTTCCGCAACGCGTCGGGATCCGGGTAGTCCTTGTGGAGGACCTGATAGCGCTTGTTGGTGCCGGCTGCGGATCCGCTGATGACGGATTGCTGTTTTTCGTCAGAGATGTTCCGGGCGTAGTCGTCGATGAGTTGGGTGCCGATCATGGGAGTGTGTCGCGGAGGACTTGGATGGCGTGCAGGTGTGTGATCGGGCGGCCCTGGGTCCGGGCGAGTCCGCTGAGGTGCATCAGGCAGGACATGTCGATGCCGACGAGCAGGTCCGGCTGGATTTCGAGAATCCTGTCGAGCTTGAGGTTCCCCATCTTTCCGGAAATGTGCGGGAAGGTGACGGAAAACGTCCCGCCGAAGCCGCAGCATTGTTCGGCCTCGCCGAAAGGGACGACCTCCGCGTTTTCGATGGAGGCAAGCAGCGTGCGGACCGCTTCGCCAGTGCCGGTGCCGCGGGCGTGGCAGGAGCGGTGGAACGCCAGACGGGTGGATTTTCCGAATTTTCCGGGCCAGGTCTTGATGCCTAAGCCGTTATAAATGAAGTCCATGACTTCCCACGTGCGGTTGGCGAGGGAGGTGATGGCGGGGTCCGGGTTCTCCTCGAACTGGAGGAGGTTGCCGTGGAAATTCATCGCCGCGCAGGAGCCGGACGGGACGATGACGGGCAGTTCGCCAGCGAAAACGGAGGCGGTGTGGCGGGCGACTTTGCGCGAGGCGGTCCAGTCGCCGGAGTTGAAGGCCGGTTGGCCGCAGCAGGTCTGGTTGTCCGGGAATTCGACGGAAATGCCGAGGTGTTCGAGGACTTCGACGGTCGCCTTGGCGGTGTCGTCGTAGAAAGCGTCGCAAAGGCAGGTGCCCATGAGGAGCACGCGTTTGTTGAGAGGGCGGGCGATCGGGTTGGCCATGGAAAGATTGTTTCCCGCAGGCTAGGGCTTGGGAACGTGGCCGCAACCCGGAAAAGCAAATTGTTCGGATTTTCGCCTGCTCGCAGGAACCGACGTCATCCGCGGCGTGGACGGCGAACACGCGGCCGCTGATGAGGACTTCCGCACCGGTGAGTTGGGCGACTTTGGCGGCTTGAGTGGGAGTGACGGCGTCATGCCATCGACGAACCGCAGCAGGAGGATTTCGCGGTGATCCGCGCTGAGGTCGGCGACGATCTGCTGGAAGTCGCCGTGTCCTGAGGGCGCGTCGTCAGGAGCGGCGAGCTGGTCGAGCGCGGCCGTGCCGGTTTCCCCGCCGATGAAGCGGCGGGAACCGCGCAGCGCGGCAAGCGCGAGATTGCGGACGGCTGGGTAGAGGAAGGTCCGTAGCTCGCAGCGCAGTTCGAAACCGGGGAACTTGCCGAGGAAATAACGGAAAACCTCCTGCACCACGTCCTGCGCGAGGTGCTCGCTGCCACTGCTCCGGCAGGCCATGCGGAACACCCACTCGCGATGGCGGTGATAGAGTCGCTCGAACGCCTGCTCGTCGCCCGCATTGATTCGGGCTATCAGTTTATGATCGTTGGCGGAATCGCCGGGTGGATGCGGGGCTGTCAAGGTGGCTGGCGGGTGTCAGGCGAGGAAGTCCGCCCCTGTTTAAGTGCGGGATCGCATGAAAAGGTTTAATGAAAACAGCCTGCTCAGCGAAACAAGCGCGGGTCCGGTCGGAATTGTTGGAACGGGCCGATCTGGATGCGCGGAAAATGCGAGTGGGCTGGATTGAGCAGATAGTTCCATTCACCCGGCGTTACGACCGAGGGCACGGCGAGGGCGGCGCTGCGCATCGAGCGCAGCCAGACGTCTCCCACGGCCCGCGAGATCGGGCCGGCTTCGTCATGGTTCCAGCCGCTGGCAAGAGTGGTGGGGTTTACGGTTTCCACTGAATCATGCGGGATTTCTATCGGGATCCATGAAAACAGGCGGGCGAACACCTCGGGATCCTCCAGATGGACCAGCACCTCCAAGGTTGCTAGAGACAACGATGAGGACGCGTAAACCACGGAGTTTCCAAGAGAATTCCAGCGGCCGCCGTTCAGTCGCGCGCCCTCGCCGGTGAAAGCGGTGGACAGGTGCTTCGTCTTGCAGAGGCGGAAGGCCCGGATCATGAGAAAACACCGTGTTCAATGCGGCCTAACAACGACTCCACCTCGCGGGCACCGATCTCGGTGTCGCAGCAGCGCAGCGGCGTGAGGCCGCCGAGCGCGCGTTTCGGCTGGGTCATCCAGCGGCGGGCTGCGACGGGATCCTCGAGAACATCCGCCGCCTTGGTCACCACCGAACCCAGCCTCAGCAGGCGCTCGGATTCATCCGGTTTGAAGCGATCCGTGCGGCGGGCCAGCGTGCGGCCGGGGATACCCAGAATTTCCGCGAGCTCCTCGGTGGAGACGCCGAGATCCGCGCGGAGTTGCTCGAAGGCGCTCCGTGGCACCCCTTGGCGTAAAGCCTCGCGCACTTGCTTGAAACTGCTGCCAGCGCTTGCCGAAGCCCTCAGTCCGAAGTGGCGCAGCACCTCCAACCAATGATCCATCGCTTCCAGCAGAGCCGGTTCCTTGATGCTGCCGGAGGTGGTGATGGGTGACTCCACACGCCCGGAAAGCTCGGGATCATGGTCTCCGTCTTGCAAGGTATTTGGCATACGGCATATATAATCCGCCAATCGCCGGATGTCACCTTTTATTTTGATTCCGCGGTATTTTGATCAGGAAAAATGCTGGAGCACTCGTTCGGCCGCCACTTCGGGGGTGAGGCCGTGGAGTTCGCGGAGGGTTTCTGGTTTGCCGTGTTCGATGAATTGATCCGGCCAGCCGATGCGCACGACCGGGGTGTGGATGCCGGCGTCGTGGAGATTTTCAATCACCGAGGCACCGAAGCCGTTGAAAAGGACGTGGTCCTCGAAGGTGCAGATGACTTTGCATTTCCCGGCGTATTCCTGAAGCACCGTGTCGTCTAGCGGCTTGATGAAACGCGGGTTGATGAGTGCGACGGATAGGCCCTTCGCTTCGAGCAGGACCTTGGTGCGCTCGGCCATTTCGAACATCGTGCCGAGTCCGACGAGCGCGACGTCGGTGCCGTCCGCGACGACTTCGGCCTTGCCGATTTCGAGGAGCTGCGGGGTGGCTTTGACGGGAGTGCCCTTGATGACGCCGCGCGGGAACCGGATGGCGGAGGGGCCGGCGTCGTGTTGCGCCATGGTGTGGAGCATGTCCACGAACTCGTCCTCGTCCTTCGGCTGCATGTGGATGATGCCGGGGATGTGGCGGAGGTAGCCGATGTCGAACAGCCCGTGATGGGTCGGGCCGTCATCGCCTGATAGGCCGCCGCGGTCCATGCACAGGCGGACCGGTAGGCCTTGCAGCGCCATGTCATGAATGATCATGTCGTAGGCGCGTTGCATGAAAGTCGAGTAGATGGCGAGAAACGGGCGGAAGCCTTCGCTGGCGAGCCCGCAGGCGAAAAGCGCGGCGTGCTCCTCGGCGATGCCGACATCGAAATAACGATCCGGCAGTTCTTTTTTGAAAATCTCCAACTTCGTGCCGCCGGGCATGGCGGCGGTGATGGCGACGATTTTCGAGTCCTTCTTGGCGAAGTCCGTGACCGCCCGGCCGAAGATGTCCGAGCAGGTCGGGGTGGCGGTGGAATCGGTGGAGCCGTCCTCGATCTTGTAGGTGCCGAGGCCGTGGAATTTCCCGGGGTTGTCGAGCGCCGGCTGATAGCCGCGGCCTTTCTCGGTGATGATGTGGAGGACGACCGGCTCGTGCAGCGTCTTGAGATGCTCGAAAGTGCGGATGAGCAGCGGCAGGTCGTGACCGTCGATCGGCCCGTAGTAACGAAGGCCGAATTTTTCGAACAGGACGTTAGGAAAAAGCAGATTCTTCGCGCCTTCCTCGACCTTGTGGGCGAGCGTGCGGGCCGCCTTGCCCGCGACTTTTTCGACGAACTCGGCAGCCTTGGCGCGGACGGAGGCGTAGGTGTGGTGAGTTTGGAGCGCGTTGAAATAGCGGGCGATGGCACCGACGTTTTTATCGATCGACCATTCGTTATCATTGAGGACGACGATGAATTTTTTGGTCGTCTCCGCGATGTTGTTGAGCGCTTCGAGCGTGGGTCCGCAGGTGAACGCGGCATCGCCGGCGACGGCGACGATATGGTTATCCCCGCCCGATAGATCGCGCGCGGCTGCCATGCCGAGGGCGGCGGATAGGGCGGTGCCGGCGTGGCCCGCGCCGTAGGAATCGTGCTCGGACTCGCTGCGGAGAAGAAATCCGTTGAGCCCCTTGTAGGTGCGGATCGTGTGGATCTGGGCGGCGCGGCCGGTGAGCATCTTGTGGACGTAACCCTGGTGGGAGACGTCGAACACGAACTTGTCCTGCGGCGTGGAGAACACTCGGTGCATGGCCACGCTCAACTCGACGACGCCGAGATTGGGGCCGAGGTGGCCGCCGGTTTTCGACAGTGAATCAATCAGCGTGTCGCGGATTTCCGCGGCGAGTTTCGGCAAATCCTCGGCAGCGAGATTTTTGACATCGCAGGGTGAATGAATCGTGGAAAGCAGAAGGCCGAGGGCCGGGGAATTAGAAGAGGCGGATGTCATTAGCGTCGTCGTCAGAATCGTCCGGGAGTCCGGCGGCATCCGCAGGTTTGGTACCGGCATCCAGTGAAATTTCGTTCTGGTTGCGGAGGGTGATAAGTTCGATCCGGTCGCGGGCCGACTGGAGAATGGATTCGCAGCGGCCTAGCAGCGCGGAGCCCTTTTCGTAATGCGCCACGAGATCCTCGAGCGCGAGGTGCTCGTGCTCCATCTCCTCGACGATCGTCTCGAGGCCGGTTAGGGCTTCCTCGAACGTCGGTTGCGTCGAGTCCTCTTCTTCAGGGCTGGATTTGCGGCGAGCCATTGCGGTTAGTTTTCTTGGGCGGAGCGGATCGGGCGGTCGCTGTAATAAACCATGTCCATGCCCACGAGCGGCTGGCGGTAAGGGTAACGTTTGGCCACTCCTTGGATTTTCGGTTCCTTGTCGAAGAGCGAGACGCCGGACGGGTAATTGGTAAAAAATGTCCTGCCATCAAGGACCATGAAGGTGAAATCCTTGTATTGGCCGGCGATTTCGGAAAGTGAGCCCGATCCATGCGAGAGAGGGGAAATCAGCACGCCGGCGCAGGGGGTCTGGAGGTCGGCGGCGATGGTTTCGATTTTCTCAAATCCGGCGTAAGTCGGTGGCAGCCAGACGCTCACGCGGTCGGCGTACCAGGCGACGGCCCACGGCTGGTCGGAGAAGGTGATTTGCTTGTTAGTGATCCATGCCTTGAGTCCGGCCTTGTTGCTGTTGAGGGCGGGTGCGTAGTAAGGCGGCCAATGCGGCACGCCGCCGCGGTCGCGCAGGTGCATCCCGACCCGCACCTTCATCGGCAAGGCGAGCACCAGCGGCAGGGCGCAAATGCCGACGATCACGAAGTGGTGCACGTTCCGCAAAATCGGCGTGGTGGCGACGAAATCGAGGCGGCTCCAGAGGATCGAGATGAACGCCAGACCGTAGGCCATCATGATCGGCGCGAACAGCAGGTGGAGCTGATTGGGGTCGAGCTCGTTCTTGGAAATCCCGAAAATTGCCAGACCGAAGGCGGCGCCTACCCACATCAAGAGGATGGCCCAGCGGAAATTCGCGATCGCCGTCCGCTTGAACGGATGAAGCAGCGCGATGAAAAACAAGGGCGCGATCACGATACCGCCGAGAAACGGGATGATGTCTGTGGCTTGCAGCAGGGTGGTGCGGAGGATTTTGGAAATGAGACCGTCGAGGACGAGTCGCTCGGCCTCCAGGTCGATCATGCGCATCACCGCGGTTTCGGAGCCGCTGCCCAAACCGTTGTAAAGCGTGAGAAAGGCCGTGCCAAAGGGCGAGTCGGTGATGCTTTGATTGCGCAACATCGGGCCGATGGCGGCGATGAGCAGCAGCCCCAAAACCGAGAGCCCGACGATGCCGCGGGGACGGAAGGCGATCGCCGCGAAAATGATGTAACCCAGCGCGATCCAGACGGTCATCCAGTGGGTGAGCGCCAGCAGGGTGAAGAACACGCCCGCGATGATGGCCGGCGTCATGGAAATCCGGCCTTCCGCGGCGGCCTCGACCGCCCGATAGACGAAATAAATGGCGCAGGAGAACAGCAGCAACATCAGCATTTGCGGCAGTCCGCTCAGCGAGTAGTTCCAGAACGTCTCGCAAAACAGCATCAGGATCGCGCAGACGCCAGCGATTTTCGGGTCGAAGATTCGTGAAATCAGCAGGTAATTTACCCCGATGGCCATCAGGAAGAACAGCGTGGAAACAGTGGCGATCACCCGGTCGAGCGGGAAGACCATCTCGTTTTCGCTCATCTGCCAGGCATTCGGATCATCTGCGCCGATGAGTTTGAGGACCGCGGCGTTGATCAGCGGGTTGAGCGGGGAGTGGTAGGTGTCTTGGAATCCGATGAGCGAAACCGAGCTGTTTTGCGCCTTTTGCGCCTGATAATAGGCGACCGGGCGGATCATTTTGGTGGTGAAACCGTTGCCCCGGGCGATTTCGCGGGAAATCTGCGCCTGGTCCATCGCCTGCGGCGAGTTCAAGCCGCGGAACAGAACGAACACGTTCCCAAGCGTCAGGATGATCAAAACGAGGAAAAACAGACTGCGGCGGATCAGGATACCGGTGTCCAACTGGGAGGAAGTGATGCTCATAAAAAATGGGGCTAAAAAGCAGACGGTGAATTCAGATACCGAGGTCCTTCAGCTTGCGCTGGAGGGTTCTGCGGCTGACACCTAGAAGATCCGCCGCGTGGGTGCGGTTTCCTCCGGCGAGGGAGAGTGCGGCCCGGATCGTATTGGTTTCGAGCGCATGCAAGTTGAATTCAGCCGGAGCAGCAAGGGTGTTTTTGGTCGGCGGGGAGGAAATCCCGATGTCGGCGGCGGGAAAGCGCAGGAATTGCGGGAGGTGGCGGGCCTCGATGACCGAATCGTTACTCATCACCACGCCGTGCTCGATGGCGGTGCGGAGTTCGCGGACGTTGCCGGGCCACGAGTAGGTCAGTAGCAACTGCATCGCGTCGTCCGCCAGCGGTTTCACCGGGCGGTCGTTTTCCTTGGCGAATTCCTGGAGAAAACTCCCCACCAGCAAGACGATGTCCTCTTGCCGGTCGCGCAGCGGCGGCATTTCGATTTTCACCACGTTGAGCCGGAAATAGAGATCCTCGCGGAAATTGCCGTTCGCGACCAGCGCCTTGAGATTTTTGTTAGTCGCGGCGATGACCCGGACATCGACCTTGATCGGCGAGTTCGAGCCGACGCGTTCGAGCGTGCGCTCGGACAGCACGCGCAGCAGTTTTACCTGGGTGGAGGCGTCGATCTCGCCGATTTCATCGAGGAAAAGCGTGCCGCCGTCCGCTTGCTCAAAGCGGCCGATCCGGCGCTGCGAGGCTCCGGTGAACGAGCCTTTTTCATGGCCGAAAAGCTCGCTTTCCAACAACTGCGGCGAGAGCGCGGCGCAGTGGACGATGACCATTTTCGCCGCCGGCCGGCCGGAAAGATGGTGCAGCGTGTGCGCGACGACTTCCTTGCCGGTGCCGGACTCGCCTTCGATCAGGACGGTGGCCCGCGTCGGCGCGACCTGCTGGACGAGTTCGGAAACCCGGCCGATGGCGGCGGATTTGCCGATCAGGCGGTCGAGCTTGTGGGATTTTTTGACCTGTTGGACGAGCTGTTGGTTCTCCGTTTCGAGCGTGCGGTTGCGGAGCGCGCGCTTGAGCAGCATTTCCACTTCGTCGATGTTGAGCGGCTTGGTGACGAAGTGCCACGCGCCGCGGCGCATCGCCTCGACCGCTGTGTCCACCGAGCCGTAAGCGGTCATCATGATGGCGACCGGCGGTTCGGGCAGGGCGAGCGCTGCGTCTAGCAGGTCCATGCCCGAGTCGCCGCCGAGCCGGAGGTCGGTGAGCAGGATTTTGATCGGCTCGGATTTCAAAATCGCCAGCGCCTCGCTCGCGCTGGAGGCGGTGTAAACGTCGAATTCCTCTTCCAACGCGCTGCGCAGCCCCTCGCGGGTCGCGCGTTCGTCTTCAACGATCAGCAAGGTGGGTAACATGGGCGTGGAATTTTAAAGGTCGATGACCGGATCGGGTTCGGGCGCGGCGAGCAGCCTGACTGGCCGCTCCTTGTGAGGTAAATTGATCAGCACGCGCGTGCCTTGGTTTTCCTCGCTCTCGATGGCGATCGCGCCGCCGTGCTCACGGATGATGCGGCGGACGATGAGCAGGCCGAGCCCGGAGCCCGAGGATTTCGTCGTGTGGTAGGGCTCGAACAGCGCGCCCATGTGCTCCGGGGAAATGCCGGTGCCGTTGTCCTCGATAGAGATGATGGTTTCGAAATCGTTCATCCGGGTGCGGATGGTGATGCGACCGTCATCGGCCGGAATAGCCTGATAGGCGTTACGGATGAGGTTGTAGAAAACCTGTTGGAACTGCCCCGGATCGATGAACGCGGGCGGCAGAGAATCCGCGAGGTCGAGCTGCACGGCGATTTTCCGCGAGGCGAGCTCCGGCTCTAGCAGTCGCAGGGTGTCGTGTAAAATCGCGTGGAGGTCCTGTTTCTCGCGGAGCGGCGCGGTCGGCCGGACGGCGTGGAGGAATTGTTTGAGGATCAGGTCCAGCCGCTGGATTTCCGCGCGGGCGGTGGTGAGGTTTTCCTCCAGCGGCCCGCGCTCGCCGGGCGGCAGTTTGCGCAGTTTGCGGCCGAGAAGCTGGAGGTGGATATCGAGCGAGTTGAGCGGGTTGCCGATTTCATGGGCGACACCGGCGGCGAGCAGGGTGAGCGCGTTGAGTCGCTCGGATTCGAGATTTTCCTCCGCCTCCGCGCGGGTGCTGGTGAGATCGCGGACGAGCATCACGTAGCCGAGCGGCTCGTGGTCGTCCTCCGCGCCATCGATCGGCGCGAGGTAGAAATTCAGGTAGCGGTTCTCCGGATAGAAAACCTCCAGGTCGCGGCTGATCGTGCGGCCCGGTTTGCCCAGGATCGTCCAGTCGAGCCCGCGGATCTGGGTGGAAATGAACTCGCCGGTCGCCTGCTCCGGATTGAGTCCGAAGAACTGGCACGCCGCGTGATTGAGGAAACCGATCACGCCTTTCGGATCCAAAATGATCACGCCCTCATGCAGCGCCTCGAAGACTTTTTCCAGGAATCCTTTCTCGCGGATCAAGCGGGTGACGATCTGCTGGACGTCGCCGGGAACCACGCGATCCAGCCGGGCGACCAGCTTTTCCAGAAAGCCGGATTTCACCTTGTGGTTGCTTGTTTTGGATTTCCGGTGTTCAGGAATAGCCATGAGCGACGTTTTATTGGTCCTTTGCACCTTCCCGGATTCCGAACAGGCGCGACAGATTGGCACGGTCCTAGTTGAAGCGCAACTCGCGGCTTGTGTCAATCTCGTGCCCGGCGTCGAGTCGGTCTACCGCTGGCAGGGGAAGGTCGAGACCGCCGCCGAGACGCTCGCGATTTTCAAGACCACCGCTGCCGCGTTCCCCGCGTTCGGGAAAATGCTGACCGAGCTCCACCCCTACGAAGTCCCGGAAATTCTCGCGCTGGAACCCGCGCAAATCGCCGCGCCCTATCGCGCGTGGCTGCTCAATAACGTGGCACTTCCGGATCGATGAGCCGCGACCACGCGTCGATGCCTCCGCTCATGGAAAACGCGTTTTTCACTCCGTGCGCCCGTAAAAAAAGAGCGCCGCGCAGCGAGCGCATGCCGTGGTGGCAATAAACGACCATTCCGCGGGCGTCGTCCGCGGTCAGCCGTTCTCCGGCCTCCGGAAACGTGCCGAGAGGAAACCACTCGTTGCCCGCGATCTGACAGATCGCCAGCTCGTCTTGCTCGCGGCAATCGATTAGCCGCGGCCGCTGCTCACACGGCAGTCGGACCCACGCCGCGACCTCCTCCGGGGTGATTTCCGCAGTCTTTCCCGCATCTGGGAGAAATGACGATCTGTTGCTCACTCGACGATGACGGGCGTGCCGACCTCGACGCTTTCAAAGAAGTGAGTGGACATGTGATGCGGCATCCGGATGCAACCGTGCGAGGCGGCGTAGCCGGGAAGATAGCCGGTGTGCATCCCGATGCCGCCGTTGAAGCGCATGAAATTCGGCATCGGCGCGTTGTAGAAAATTTCCCCCGGAGGAATTTTGTCCACCCGGATGTCCACGTTGTCGTTCGTCGTCATCCCCGTCGCCTTGTTTTTGAAAACCCCGTAGATTGACGAGACGTGATCTTTGTTCTTCTGGATGATTTTATATTTCCCGGCAGGCGTTCCGTGGTCCTCGGTGCCGCTGGAAATCCGGGAAATCCCCACCAGCACGCCGCCCTTGTAGAAAAACGCCTTCTGCTGGCCGCGGTTGATCCTGACCAGCGGGCTGCCCGTCGCGCTGTCGCCATCCCAGTAGGAAACGTCGTCCGGAATCGCCGGGGCCGGGTGGTGCGGCCCACCGGAAGTCTGTTGCTGGATCGGTCCGCCGAGTCCTTTGAGGTAGTCGGATTGTCCGGGAACGGTCGGCCCGCACGAGCTTAGCAGCAATACCGCCAGCCCGAAAATCGGAAGATAGTTAAGGAAGCTTGATTTCATTTTGCGGCGCAGATTGCACTCGGAACCGGGATCGGTCAAGGCTGGGAGAGGAAAGCGGGATTCCGGCATTCAAACGGGGATCAGGACGGTGACATCCGGCCAGAGGGCGAAAAGGGCTTCATCCAAGGTGGCGAGTTTCCCGCCCTTGCGCCGGGCCAGCTCGGCGAGCCATGCGTCCGTGACTTGGCGGTGACCGCTGAGGCGGCTGGGTGAAATCTCGGTGTAGGAGAAATTTTCGGGCCAGAAAACGTGCCGCGGGTGGGCGCGGACGGACGCGAGGGCGGACCATGCCGCTGCTGCGGATTTGTCGCGGGCGTGGATCATGTGCATTCGGAGCAGGCTGCCTTCGGTGATCGGGCAAGTCGCGAAAGCGTCGCCTTGGATCGTGGCCAACCAGCGGTGCACCCGGTCGTGGTGGACGTGATCGGGGAGCATGGCACCGATCAGAATATTCCCATCCAGAAGCCAGGTCATTTCAAGGCCTCCTCGATTTTCTCAGGTGGGAGGCCCATGATTTCGGAGGGCCGGACGAGGTCTTCATCCATGGCATGGCGGATGTCTTCGTCGGTGATCCGCCGACCTTCGCTTTGAGAGACAGGGAAGCCGGACAGCGGGTGGACACCGGGCGCGGACGGGGAAATCGGAGTTGCCGACAGGGTGCGGTGACGCAGCAGGTCTCCGACCGCTTTGCTGATGGAGGTTTTGGTCGCAATGGCGTGGCTGCGAGCCATGGCGTAGAGATCGTCGTCGAGATTGATCGTCAAGCGCATGAATGCACCATGGTGCAGTGGTGCGTCGGTGTCAAGTGGGATGCTTTTTCAGCGGCTTCGTTCGAGATGCACGGCGACGCACTCGGTGTTTGGGAGGATGTGTTTTTCGATGCTGATGGCGACGCGTGCGAGCGGGTGGTTTCCGAGCAGATGGTCGGCGATTTCTACGGCGAGCGTCTCGATGAGGCGGCGCGGGCGGGCGGCGGCGAGGGACTCGATTTCCTGCGAGACGGCGTAGTAATCGACGGTGCGGGAAATTTCATCCGCCAAGCCGTCGAAGCCTTGCGACGGGGTCATGCGGATAGTGACGAGGAGGGTTTGGGAAATGGCGCGTTCCTCGTCGGGCACTCCGATGAGGGTGCAGACGCGGAGGCGGCGGATCTCGATGGTGTCAGGCGGTTGCATGGGGGATGAGGTTGCGGTCGATGGACTCGGTGAGGAGGAAGCGGGTGGGCTCGTTGAGATCGAGAGCGAGGGCGTCTGCGGGGGAAAGCCAGCGGAACTCCTCGGCTTCGTCGTTGAGGGTGACGGCGGTGGTGGTGGCGCGGGCGACGTAGTTGAGCAGCAGGAAATGCTCGGGGCGCTGGAATTCGGGCGAGAGGATGCAGTCTTGGACGAGGGCGAACTCGATGTCGCGGAGCTCGAGCCCGGTTTCCTCGCGGATCTCGCGGCGGAGGGCGTCGTTGGAGGGTTCGCCGCGCTCGATTTTGCCGCCGGGAATGCCCCAGCGGTCGCCCCATTTGTGGGTGCGGATCATCAGGACGTGGCCATTTCCATCGTGAATGAGCGCGCCGACGGTGGCGACGGGGCGGGAAACGCCGCGGCGGCGGTCGAGCAGGCTGCGGAGGACGCCGAGGTCGGGCACGGTGAGATCCGGGCGGACGGCGGCGAGGATTTCCGCGTGGTTGTAGCCGGTGAGTACGGCGATGGAGGAAATGCCACCGTGGCGGGCGGTTTCCACGTCGTGGGTCATGTCGCCGACGAAAGCGGTCTCGGCGGGGTCGAGGCCGTGGGTTTCGAGGATTTGGTGGATGATTTCCCGCTTGTCCAGGACGCCAGAATAGGTGGCCTCGAAATGGTGGCGGAGGCCGAAATCGTCCATCTGGCGCTCGAAGGCGAGGGTGTCCATGGAGGTGAGGACGAAGCAGCGAATGCCGATGGCGCTGCACCATTCGAGCTTTTCGCGGGCGTGGGGCAGGACGGTGACGGGCGTGATCGCGGCGTCGAAGGCCGGGCGGAAATGGGCTTCAAGTTCCTCCAGCGAGACGTGCGGGAGGAGCTCGGCGTAGAATTCCCGGTAAGGCAACCGGAACGCGCGGCGGAAGCTTTCGCGGTCGAGCGCGGCGATTTCATATTTCCCGAGCACGGCGTTGGTCGCCTCGATGACCGGGCCGAGGTCGTCCACCAGCGTGCCGGACCAATCGAAGATGAGATTTCTGAACATGGGAGAGCCGTTTTATCCAAGTTGAAACTTGATCGATTTGATCCGCCCCTCGCCGAGCTGGTCGCGGATGCGGGTGAGCAGCATGGGTTTCATTTGCTCCAATTGGAAGCGTAGCGCCGGCTGGGTCACGCGGAGGACGAGGTTTCCGCCCTTCACGGAGATCGGCTCGGTGTGGCGGGCGATGAAATCCCCGGCGAGTTCCTTCCAAGTCGCGCGGACTTGGTCTTCGTGCAGGCCGTCTTCCGCCCCGGCGGCGCGCAGGATCGCGGCCACGAATTGCTGCGCGAGATGGATGCCGGCGTTGAGGTCCGCCGGTTCCTCGGCACCGCGCCATTCCCGCAGGATTTCCTCGCGGATTCTGCTGGAGCGCGGCGGCTTTTTCATCGCGGCGTGGCGCTTAGGCGTCGCCATCCTCGCCGATCGCCTCCACCGGGCAACCTTCCATGGCCTCGCGGCATTGCGCGAGCTCCTCGTCGTTTCCGGGTTGCTTGAAAACGTAGGAATAACCCTCGTCCTCGGCACGAGTGAAATTGTTCGGCGCGGTCTCACGGCAGAGATCACAATCGATGCACTGGCTGTCCACATAGAACTTGCCGGTTACGTTTTCCACATTCTTGTCTTCGCGGTCAGCCATAGGAATTATCGGGATTAACAGCCCCTTGGATGACTTCAGCGGGCTTGGGATGCAACTCGATTTTTTCGGAAATTCAGATTCGGCTTTCGCACTGGTCAAGTCGGAGTCCCCGTTCTAAAAATGCCCCCGCACCCGTCATGACACCCAACCCACCTCCATCCCCCGAAGGATCATCCCTTCCTCCGCGACATCGCCCGAAGATGGGTGATCTGGTCAAGGATACGACCGAGCTGGATTTGTGGGCCTTCGACGAGCCGACCGGACCGGACGAGCAGGACAAGGGAGGCGCTCCAAGCCGGCCTGCTCGCTCCGTGGGAATTCCTGCTTCCCGCAGTTCGGGGAGCGTGAAGAAGCGGGCGGCCAGCGATTCGCTGAAATCCGAGGAATCGCCGCCACCGCAGAATTCAGGGACCGAGGAGCGCATCCAGATCGATGTCAGCAACAAGCGCCCGAGATCCCAACCGGTATCAAGTCCGGTGCACCGTGCGAAGCTTCGCGGCGAATTTGACGAGCTCGACGTGGGAAACGAGCCGGAACCATCTCCCGAGCCCGCGCCGGTTTCCGTTAGTGAGATTGCGCCGCCGGAGCCGGCCATCGAGGAAATCGTTGAGGAAACTCCGGCGGTTGTGATTCCGCCGGTGGTTGAGCAGGACGAGTTTTCCCCGCGGATCCGGGAAAACGCCGAGCCCGTTTCCTTGCGCCCGCATCTGGGTCTTTCCAAGGTGGAGCGGATCGGTCTGGCGGGATTGCTGGGAGTGCTGCTGATCGGCGGGGGAGTGGTTTATTTCAAAGCCATCCACCGCTTGCCCGCGGGGGCCGGGCGTTTGCTGGAGAACGATTTCCCGGTCAAGGGCGCACACCTAACAATCGCTTCCGCCGACACTTACTGGCGCGCCCCGATCACCGATGGTGCTTATGTCGAAACCGTCCGCCGCGGCACCCAGCTGGTGCCGGTGGTCGATCTAACGGTGAAAAGCGGCCCGGCCGCAGTCCGGGTGTTTTTCCGTAACAGCGACGGCGACGTCATCGGCGACGCGGTGACCCGCACCATCCATGCTGGGGCCTCGCTGGAGGTGGCCGCCACCGCCGGCTTTGAGGACGTGGGGATGCACGCCGCCTACCGCACCGGACAAAGCAAGCCGTGGACGGTGCAGGTCTATGAGGCTCCTTCCGAAAATTCGCCGGGGCCTGCTTTCAAAAAGCTTTTCGAAATGAACATCTCCACCGACCGCCGCTGAATTTCCACCGCCATGACCAATCAAGAAGTCACTCCGCTCGTGCCCAGGGAAGGCTGGCACGTCATGCATTTGTTCTATCACGTCGATCACGCGCAATGGGCGCTTTACAGCGACGAGGAGCAGCGCCAAGCCAAGACCCGCCTCACCGAACTGGTGCAGGAAATCCGCGCCACGCCGGACACGCACCTGTTGATTTTCTCCGTCGCGACTCCGAAGGCGGACCTCGGCTTCATGCTGCTGACGCCGGACCTGCAGGTGGCTAACATGTTTGAAAAACAGCTCAGTCTTTCCCTCGGGCCGGAGATTCTCAGTCCGACGTATTCCTACCTTTCCCAAACCGAGAGCTCGGAATACACCACCAGCCGCGAGCAATATGCGGCGGAAACTTTGGGCACCGAGGAAGGTCTCGTCGAGGGGACGCCCGAGTTCGAAGCCGGGCTCAAGGCCTTCGACGAGCGGATGGCGCACTATCTCAAACACCGGCTCTATCCGGTCCTGCCCGACTGGCCAGTGATTTGTTTCTACCCGATGTCCAAGCGCCGCAACGGCGGGGACAACTGGTATGCGCTCGATTTCGAAGCCCGCAAGAAATTGATGGCTGGCCATGCTCGCGTGGGGCGCACTTATTCCGGTAGGATTCTCCAGCTCATCACCGGCTCGACCGGTCTCGATGAATTCGAATGGTGCGTCACCCTGCTGGCTAAGGACACCATCGACATCAAGTCGATTGTTTATGAAATGCGCTTCGACGAGGTCACCGCGCGCTACGGCGAGTTCGGGGATTTCTACATCGGTATGCAGCTGCCGCTCGATGTGTTGTTCCGGCGGATCTGCCTCTGATTTCAAACACGAAAAAGCCCGGCTCCAGTGATGGAGCCGGGCTTTTTTTGTGAATCCAATTATTCGCCGAGTCCGAAGCGGACGAAGCGGGTGACGGTGAGGGTGTCGCCGAGTTCCTTGCCCTTGGCTTCTAGCAGGGCGGAGACCTTGATGTCGGAGTCCTTCACGAATCCTTGCTCGAGGAAGCAGCTTTCGGCGAAGAACTTGCCGATTTGACCCTTGAGGATGTTTTCGATGATGTTCGCGGGCTTGCCTTCCGCGAGGAGGCGAGTGCGGAAAATGTCGAGCTCGTTGTCCACCACGGATTGCGGGATGTCGTCGCGGGAAAGTCCCTTGGGCGCGCAGGCCGCGATGTGTAGCGTCAGGTCCTTGATGAGTTCCTTGAAGCTCTCGGTGTTGCGGGTTTCAGGCTGGGTGGTGCCCACCTCGATGAGCACGCCGACCTTGCCACCGAGGTGGATGTAGGAGGCGACGACACCGCCGGTGGCTGCGTCGTAGCGGACGTATTTGCGGAATTGAAGGTTCTCGCCGACTTCGCCGACCTTCGCCTTGATCGTGTCATCGAGGGATTGCTCGCCGTGTTGATGGGCGAGGGCGGCGTCGAGATCCGCAACGGTGGAGGCGGCGAGTGCGTCTGCGATGTCACCGACGAAGGCTTGGAAGCTCTCGTTTTTGGAGACGAAGTCGGTTTCGCAGTTCACTTCTAGCAGGAGGCCGGAGGTGGCATCCGCGTTGATGCGGGCGGTGATGACGCCTTCATTGGCGGCGCGGTCGGCCATCTTGCTGGACTTCATGATGCCTCGCTCGCGAAGGAGCTTGATGGAGGCTTCGATGTCGCCGTTGGTTTCGGTGAGGACTTTCTTGCAGTCCATCATGGGGGCGCTGGTTTTATCGCGGAGTTCTTTGACGATTGATGCGGTGATCATTTGAAAATTTTAGTGAGTGGTAGAGAGGAAAAACGGGCGCCCCGTCGCGAGACAGGACGCCCGGTGTGAGTGAGGATTTAGTTTTTGCGGCCGGCGACCATGGCATCTACCAGATTCTGGAGGATGAGGCGGATCGAGCGGATCGCGTCGTCGTTGCCCGGGATCGGGAATTGGACGAGGGCCGGGTCGGCGTTGGTATCGACGAGGGCGATGATCGGGATGTTCAAGCGGCGGGCTTCGGCCACGGCGATGGTTTCGCGGGCGGAGTCGACGATGACCACAGCGTCAGGCTTCTTGTCCATGTCGCGCACACCGCGGAGGTTGCGGAGGAGCTTTTCGCGCTCGCGGCCGAGGGCGGCGAGTTCCTTTTTCGACATGGCCTTGAATTCAGGCTGCTTCTCGATGTTTTCGAGATACTTGAGGCGCTCGACCGACTTGCGGACGGTGAGGCTGTTGGTGAGCATGCCGCCCAACCAGCGATGGTTGACGTAGTGTTGGCCGGTCGCTTCTGCGGCTTCGCGGATGGCATCCTGGGCTTGGCGCTTGCAGCCGACGAAGAGGACTTTCTTGCCCTTGCCGACGAGGTCGGCGAGGAAATCGGAGGCTTTATCGAGCTGCTGGACGGTTTTTTCCAGGTCGATGATGTAGATTCCGCCTTTGTCCTTCATGAGGAAGGGCTTCATGCGCGGATTCCATTTCTTGGTTTGGTGCCCGTAGTGGACGCCGGCGTCCACCATTTCGTTGATGAGTTCGTTGATCATGTTGTGTTCTGTTTTTCCCGCCTTGAATCAGGACGGGCGATTTTTGAAGATTTGCCGCATGGAATCCCTCCGGATCTTCGTTGGTGAGTAAGGCGGCTTGAAGAGGGAGGCGGGAAATAGGGAACCGGCCCGGACTTGGCAAGGGAAATTCAAAGTAGTGTCGGCGACTGAGCAAAAGTGGAGAGCTTTTCCTGATCGTTAAGGCGTCTTAAAGACGGTATTCGGCGAGGATGTCGGGGCCTCACTGCCGGCGAATGTCTCGTAACGTCTCCGCCACGCGGATTGGATCAGAGCGCATTCGTTTCTCCTCCAGCCATTGCAAAATCTGTTGCCGAGCTTCCGCCTTCCCGTCACTGCCCGTAGGCCAGTTATTCTTTTCTGCATACTAATCGAAGTCTCTCTTCCGCTCGCCAATGATCGAGCGAAGATCGTAAATGAGTTCCCTTTTGGAAACCGTATCCAGCTTTTCGATCGCACCGCGCGCCAAAAGAAAACGCGCACCTTCGAGATTCCCGCTCCTCGCTGCCGCATACAACGGAGATCTCCCGTTCTCATCAGGGATATCGACGGGCAATCCCGATTTTAAAAGAAACTCCATGATTGGGATGTGACCCAGCGCCGCCGCCATGTGCATGGCCGTGCCGCCATCCCCTTTGAACGCAGGGTCGCCACCCTCCTCAACCAGCAGTTCAACCAAAGACAAATCCCCGCTGAAGCATGCATTGGTGATCGCCGTATCGCCAAACCCATCCGGCTGATTGATCTTCGCGCCATGTTCCAACAGCCACCACCAGCACCAGAAGCTCCCTATCTCTGATCTGGCAAAGGATCATGCTTCACTTCCTCGGCTGAGTAGATTTTCGCCGGACTTTCCAAGCGCCGGGTGAGCGCCCTCAACAGCGCCCTCAACAGCGCTTGCACTCCGCCGGGGATTCCCGTAGGAAACCCCCGATGAAACGCCGACTCGCCCTCATTTCCCTCGTTCTATTTACAATGCTTCCCTCTTGTCAACCTGCCAAGGAAGCGGAAAAACCCGCCTCAACGCCCGTCACCGTCAAGGCCGCGAAAGTCAGCCTGAAAACCAACGAAGGCGACATTGTCCTCGAACTGAACGCGGAAAATGCCCCCGTCACGGTCGCCAATTTCCTCGGCTACGTGAACAAGAAACACTACGACGGCACGGTCTTCCACCGCGTCATCGACGGCTTCATGATCCAAGGCGGCGGCTTCAAACTGGACGGCGGAAACCTCGTCGAGCAGGAAACCGGCAAGGGCATCGTCAACGAAGGCCAGAACGGCCTCAAGAACGAACGCGGCACCATCGCCATGGCGCGCACCAGCGACCCGAACAGCGCGACCGCCCAGTTCTTCATCAACGTGGTGGACAACGCCATGCTCAACTACCCGAGCAACGGCGGCTACGCCGTGTTCGGCAAAGTCGTCGAAGGCATGGAGGTGGTGGACAAGATCAAGGCGGTCAAAACCCGTGCCGACGCGCGCCTCGGCGGCGATGTGCCAGTGGAGCCCGTGACCATCACCTCCGCCACCGCCGAGTGACGCGCCCCTAACCGCCGCCGCATGCAACTCTGGCTCTGCCCGCTCGTCGCCTTTCTGCTAGGCTCGATCCCTTTCGGCCTGATCATTTCCAGGATCAAGGGGGTTAACATCCGCGAGCACGGCTCGGGCAACATCGGCGCGACCAACGTGCTGCGGATCGTCGGCAAGAAATACGGCGTCACCTGCCTGCTGCTCGACGCGCTGAAGGGATTCATCCCGGTGGTGATCGCGGTCAATTTGATCCAGATCGAAGGTAAAAAAGTCGGCTTGTTCCACATCGGCGGACTGGATTCGCTCGCGCTGGTCCTCCCCGTCGCCGCGCAGTTCAAGGGCCAGCTCCTCCATGTCATCACCGCGCTGGCGGCGGTGCTCGGCCACAACTACTCGCCATGGGTCGGCTTCAAGGGCGGCAAGGGCATCGCCACTTCCGCCGGAGTTTTGTTAGCCCTGATGCCGGCCGGCGTGGTCTTGCTGATCATCGTCTGGGTCGCCGTGTTCGCGGTCAGCCGCTACGTCTCGCTGGCAAGCATCATCGCCGCCGCGTCGCTGCCGCTCATCACCCATTACGGAGCCCGTTTCCACCACATCAACAACGACAAATCCCTGTCAACCTTGTGGCAGGCGGGCACCTGGAACAAACCGTTGTTCTTCTTCAGCCTGGTCCTCGCGATCCTCGCCATTTGGAAACACCGGACCAACATCCAGCGGCTGCTCGCAGGCACCGAGCACCGTTTCACCCGCAAGCCCAAACCCGGCGATGTCTGAATCCAAGCTCACGTCCGCCGCCGTCCTGGGTTCCGGTTCGTTCGGCACCGCCATCGCCAAGCTGCTCTCACCCCGGCTCGACCGCATCGACCTGATAGGCCGCGATTGCGAGACGGCGGAAACCATCAACCGCGAGCACCGGAACCCACACTACTTGAGCGACATCGCGCTCGACGAAAACGTCTACGCCTCCTGCGACCTGGCGGACGCGCTGGCCCACCCGTTGGTCATTTTCGCCGTCCCCACCTCCGCCACCCGCGAGACCGCCCGCAAGCTGGCCGCCGCCGGACTGCCTGAGCAAACCATCCTTCTTTCCTGCGCGAAAGGCATCGAGAAACACACCGGCGACCGCATGAGCCAGATCCTGCGCGAGATCTTCCCGGCCAATCCGATCGCCGTCCTGTCAGGCCCTAACCACGCCGAGGAAATCGCCACCGGCATGGCCACCTGCGCGGTCATCGGCTCGGAGGACCACAACCTCGCCGTCCGGCTCCAGGACCTTTTCACGCTGCCCCATTTCCGCTCCTACACCAGCGACGACCTCGCCGGCATCGAGTTCGGCGGCGCGGTGAAGAACGTTTACGCCATCGCCGCCGGCATGGCCCACGGCCTCGGCCTGGGAGACAACGCGGTGGCCGCCCTCGTCACCCGCGCCCTGGCGGAAATGACCCGCCTCGGCACCGCGCTCGGCGGCCGGCTGGAAACCTTCGCCGGGCTTTCCGGCGTCGGCGACCTCATCGTCACCTGTTTCTCCGAGCACTCGCGCAACCACCGCGTCGGCCTCGCGCTGGGCGGCGGCAAGACCCTGGAAGAAGCCGTCGCCGCGCTCGGCATGGTCGCGGAAGGCGTGCCTAACACCCTGTCGATCCATGAGGCCGCCCGCCGCGTCGGCGTCCGCACGCCGATCATCGACTCCGTTTACAGCATCCTCTACGAAGGCAAGTCCGCCCCGCTCGCGATGCAGGACCTTCTCACCCGCGACAAGCGCCCCGAACACAGCTGACCCATGACTGAAATTCTCGACCTTTTTTTACATCTTCCCGACCATCTCAGTGAATTCATCCGTGCCCACGGCATGTTGATTTACGGACTCCTTTTCCTGATTATTTTCTGTGAGACAGGCCTCGTTGTAACGCCCTTCCTGCCCGGCGACTCGTTGATTTTCGCCATCGGCGCGCTGGCTGCGGACCCCTTGTCGGGCCTGAATATCTGGATCTCCGCCGCGGTATTGCTAGTCGCCGCGATCCTCGGCGACACGGTCAACTACTGGATCGGCCGGAAATTCGGCGGCTGGATGATGTGGAAATTCCCGCGAATCGTGAAGCCCGGCCACATCGCGAAAACCAACGAGTTCTTCACCCGCTACGGAGGAAAAACCATCATCATCGCCCGCTTCGTCCCCATCGTCCGGACCTTCGCGCCCTTCGTCGCCGGCACGGGAGAAATGGAATACCGCCGCTTCATGTTCTTCAACGTGACCGGCGCGCTGCTGTGGGTCGGTCTCATTTTACCCGCCGGTTGGTTCTTCGGAAACATCCCAGTGGTGAAGCAGAACTTCGAACTCGTTGTCCTCGGAATCATCGTGATTTCCGTGCTGCCGATGGTCTTCGAAATCGCTCGCGCCAAGCTGAAAAAGCAGCCCCAAATCGAGCCCGCCGAGTGAACCCACTACTTGCGACACGAATGCGTTTAAACGCCTCAACCCCTTGTGATAGGTTTTTTAGCGGTATTTTCTCTGGACAAAATTTCCCGAAAAGATACTTCGGTGGAGATTTGGAAATGGCGAAAAGCCGATCCCGCCTGCCACGCCCGGATAAGATTAAAAAAACAAGCACCACACCCATGAACACCCGCACCATCCTGGCCCTAGGCCTCAGCTCCCTTTTCACCGCCACCGCATTTGCCGCGGACGATGACGGCCTCACACCCGCCCCGTCCGATCAAGCCGCGCCAGCCAAAGCCATTCCCGACCGCTACATCGTCGAGCTGCGTGCCGGCGTGAACCCGCGCGCGGTCGCACCGGCGCACGGAGTCGTGCCGGAGTTCGTCTATCAAAAAGCGGTCAACGGCTTTGCAGGCCATGTCCCGCCGGGCCGCCTCGCCGCTCTAGCGGCGGATCAGCGCGTGCTGCGCGTCGTGCCGAATCGCACGGTGTTCGCGATCGCCAGGCCCTCCACGGGCGGTGATGGTGGTGGTGGACAAGTCGTGCCCGAAGGCGTGAAGCGCATCGGCGCGGCTCCCGGTAGCCTTGCTTACAATGGCACCGGCGTGGGAGTCGCGGTGGTGGATACGGGAGTGGATTACAATCATGCCGACCTCCAACCGCTGGGCATTGGATCTTACTCCGCGTTTGCCGGCACGGCGCAAGATGACAACGGCCACGGCACGCACGTCGCCGGAACCATCGCCGCGCGCAACAATGCGGTCGGCGTGGTCGGCGTCGCCCCGTCCGCGACCATTTACGGCGTGAAGGTTCTCGACGCCTCCGGCAGCGGCAGCGAAGCGGGAGTGATCGCCGGACTCGATTGGGTGGCGGCGAACGCCGCGTTGGTGACGCCACGGATCCGTGTCGTGAACATGAGCCTCGGCCGCCCGGGCACGCTCGGCGACAACCCCACCCAGCGGACAGCGATTCAGAATCTCGTCGCCGGCGGCATCGCCGTCATCGTCGCCGCGGGTAACGACGCCACGCTGGAAGTCTCGCAGCAAGTCCCCGCCACCTATCCGGAGGTCATCGCCATCGCGAGCACGACCGCAAAGGCAGGTACTAACGCTAACCGCAACTTCAGCGGCGTCATCGGCGCGGACACGGCGTCCTATTTCACCTCGGATGGAGCGTTCAACGCCACCACCGGCATCGGCGTGAGTATTTCCGCCCCGGGAGCGACTCAGGAAAACATCAGCAAGGCGGGCTTTCTCGAGTCCGTCGGAATCCTGTCCACCAAGCTCGGCGGCGGAACGACCAGCATGTCGGGAACCAGCATGGCGTGCCCGCACACCGCCGGCGTGGCGGCCCTCGTCTGGCAGAAGGCGCTGGTCCTCGGCCAAACGGTGACTCCGGAGCAGATCCGCAGCCGCATCCGCAGCAGTGCCAGCAACATCGGCAGCGCCCCTTTCAACAGCCCCACCAGCAGCTACACCTTCGACGGCGTGCGCGAAGGCGTGCTCTCCGCACCCGGCGCGCTTGCACCTTAATCCCGCGCTTTTCCCATCACCGACCCGTGATCTGGCCGATCGCCCATCGCGCATGCTCGGAAACCAGTGGGTCGGGATCGGCAGCCGCGCGCTCCAAGCTCGGCAAGTCTTCCCGCGTCCCGGTGTTTCCTAACGCCACGCAGACGTTCCGCAGGAATCTATTGCGCTTGATGCGCTTGATCGGCGACTTGGCGAACAGCGTGCGAAAGCCGTCGTCGTCGAGATCGAGGAAATCCCGCAGGCGTTTTTCGAAAACCGTCGCCCGCGCGTGGAAAGTCATTTCCCGCGACTCCACCGCGAAGCGGTTCCACGGGCAGGCGTCGAGGCAATCGTCGCAGCCGTAAATCCGGTCGCCCATCGCGACTCGGAACTCCTCGGGGATAGCACCTTTGTGCTCGATCGTTAGATACGAAACACAGCGCCGCGCGTCCACCCGCCGCGGCGCGGTGATCGCCTGCGTCGGGCACGCGGTGATGCAGGCGGTGCATTTCCCGCAGTGGTCGCCGAAAGGCCGGTCTGGAGTTAGATCGAGAGTCGTCAGCAACTCCGCTAGAAAAAACCACGCGCCCATGTGGCGGTGGATTTGCACCGTGGATTTCCCGTTCCAACCGAGGCCGGCGTCGCTCGCGAAGTCGCGTTCCAGCACCGGACCGGTGTCCACATAGAAGCGCTGGCTGCCGCCGAGAGATTGTAATTTCGAGTCAAACTCCCGCAGCCGCTTCTCGATTAGATCATGATAATCCTCGTTCCATGCGTAACGCGCGATCCGGTAGCCGCCGTCTTCCCCGTCGGGAAACGGACTGCTACCCGGATAGTAATTCAGCGCCAGGCAGATGATCGACTTGCATCCCGGCAAGACCTCGCGCGGATCACAGCGCCGCTCCGGCGTGCGCTCGAGCCACGCCATTTCGCCGTGCTTCCCCTCCCCGATCCAGTCGCGGAAAAGATCCGCGTGACTCGCCTCCTTCGCCACCGCGATCCGGCAATCATCGAATCCCAGCTCCGCCGCCCACGCTTTCACCTGCTCCACCATTTCGCTCAAAGGTGGCCGGTGAAAAAGTAACGCGCGCTTTCCAGAATCCCGGTCGCCAGCTCGCCCGCATCCAGACCGGCGGTATCCACCTGCAAGTGCGCGGCCTCCGCGTAAAGCGGCTTCCTAACCGCCATCAGCGCCTCCACCCGCGCCACCGGATCATCCGTGTGGAGCAGCGGCCGGTCCCGGTTTCTGCCGGTCCGGTCGAGAATCACCGCCAGCGGCGCATGCAGCCAGACAACATAACCCAGATGCCGCAGCAAAGCCCGGTTCCGCTCGCGTCCGATCACTCCGCCGCCCGTCGAAATAATCCGCCGCGGCGCGGCAGGGTCGTTAAGCTCCTCTAGCAAAGCCGTCTCCATGTCCCGAAACGTCTCCTCGCCCTCGTCCGCGAAAATCGCAGTGATCGGCTTACGCGCCCGCTGCTCGATCACGTGATCCATGTCCACTAACGGATAACCGAGCCGGTGATGCAGCTCGCGCCCCACCGTCGATTTCCCACTGCCCATGAAGCCGATGAGAACAATGCTCTTCGGCGGGGGTTGCGCTTCGTTCATGCGCCCACCCTAGTTCGACGGAGGCGCGGGAATAAACCGTAAAAACCATGGAACACATCATTTCAGGAAATCAAGATTCGCCAGACGTGGGATGCTCTGGCAAAACCCGCGCGTGTTTGAGACCCGAATTCTCCAAGTTGCCGATGATGAAATGAAGGACGCCGTCACCGAGGCCTGCGCCTTGCTGCGGGCCGGTGAAATCGTCGCCCTTCCCACCGAAACCGTCTATGGCCTGGCGGCGGACGCATTCAATCCCGAGGCGGTTGCCAAGGTTTTCGCGGCGAAGGAGCGGCCTTCGTTCGACCCGCTCATCGTCCACATCGCCTCGCGCGGGGATTTGAAAAACGTGGCCATCGTGCCCGAAGACATCGCGGAAACGGTGAACAAATTGACGGCGGCATTCTGGCCCGGACCGCTCACGTTGATTTTACCAAAGCATCCGGACGTGCCGGATTTGGTAACGAGCGGGCTGCCGACGGTGGCGGTCCGGCAGAGCGCGCATCCGGTTTTCCGGGCGGTCTGTAAGGAACTTGGTCGCCCGATCGCGGCTCCGAGCGCGAACCGCTTCGGCCGAATTTCTCCGACTTCCGCCTCCGCAGTGATGAAGGAACTCGGCGGCCGCATCCCGCTCATCGTCGATGCCGGGGCCTGCGCGGAAGGGGTGGAAAGCACGATTATTTCCATCGAGCCGCGCGAAGGGAAAAAGCCGGTTTTCCGGCTGCACCGCGCCGGTCCGATCACGAAGGAACAGCTTCAGGAATTCGGCAGGGTGGAGAAAGTCCGTGAAATCAAATCGGAGGCACCGCAGGCACCCGGCCAGCTCGACAGCCATTACGCGCCGCTCACGCCGCTGATTCTGTTGGAAAAGCCCGAGGATTTCACGCCCGAGGAGGGCAAAAAATACGGACTGCTCAGCTACACCGGCGAGGACGATAGCCCTTACGTCACGCTTCATGACTGGGACCTCATCGAGTCGCTCAGTCCCGGCAGCGGCAAGCTCGCGGAGGCGGCGATCCGTCTGTTTTTCGTGATGCGCCAGCTCGACGAGGCCGGACTCGACGCGATCATCGCCGAGCCTGTCAGCGAAACCGGGCTTGGCGTTGCGATCATGGACCGACTCCGCCGGGCGTCGGTCAATTCGTGACAAAGGGATTTCCCCGCGCCCTACCCTTTCGGCCTTGTCGGCATGAGGGTGAATTCCAGCTGTTCCACGTTCCTCAATAGTTTCACCCGCACCGACTGGCCGGGGATGAGGTAGAAAAACGCATTCGCGGCATCCGCGTAGTCGGTGATCTGCCTGGATCCGATGCTGAGAAGCACGTCGTTGGGCTGGATGCCCGCCGCGGCGGCGGGAGAATCCGGCAGCACCCGGCTGATCCGGGGGATTTGGGATTCGGCACGCAGTGCGAGTCCGAGCCAGCCACGGGACAGCTGGCCTCCAGTGGAGATATCCCGGAGCACCCGGTGTACCGCCTCGGCAGGCAGGGCGTAGCCGACATTCCCACCGCCCGAGCTTTGAAAAACAATGGCGACCACCCGGCCGGCGTCGTCCAGCAGCGGAGTCCCCGGCGGCGGGACCGAATTGCTGAAATTTACGCGCAGCAGGGCGAGCGGTAAAAATTTTTCACCCACCTGTTTCACCCAGCCCGTCGTGCGGCATTTGGCCAAGCCCGCGGGCTCCATCGCTTGCAGAGTGGTGCTCGCGCTCGCGGCGGCATCTGCGGCCCATGCTATCGATTTCGGCACGACGCTCCCCTCCACCTTGATGAATCCAAGCCGCGAGACCGGATCGTGGCCGATCATCTTGGCCGGGACCGCGCGACCTCCGGTCTGCAGCGTCGGGTTCGTCGGATTCGCGCCCGCCGCGACCACGACCACCATCATCGATGCTCCGTTGACAGGCACTGCAGTGGACTCGCCCGGTTTGCCATTCGCCGCAGGAGGAAAATTCACCTGCCAGCGCGGAGAAATCGCGACTGGCTGAGCCACGCATACGGAGGCGCAGGCGCTCACCACAAAAAACATTCGTGCCGACCACCGTCGGCGCGGGCATTCCAGATCCACCATTTCGGGGTTTCTGAAATTAGAATACCTGCTCGCCGACGTCGCCTTGAGTCGTGGGACTCAGGTCCAATTGCTTGAGTTGCTCAAGCCCGGGCGGCGCGGGTGCCGGAACGACTTGGTAATTCACCGGGGAAGCCGGCGCGTTTTCCTTCTCCACATCACGCGGTGTCAGGAAAAAAGCGATCGTAAGCGCGGCGTAGGCCATGCCAGCTCCGTAGGCCCATTTGGAAGGGCTCAAATCGGAGAACCAAGCGGACACGCCACCGAAGAAATTTGAAAATCCCGAGTTTTTCACGGCCTGCTCGCGCTGGTTCTGGTGAAATTCGCAGAGGAAATCCTGCCAGTAACCCTCTTCAGGACGCTCATCGCGCTTGAGGGCTAGTAGGTCTCCAATTTGTTCGATCGTTGGTTTCACTGCGGTTGATATTTAGGATTTATAAAATAATTCCCGGATGTGCAAGGAGAATTTTAAAATCTTTCTTCCCAACTGTCTTGCAAGGCTGACTGGAGTTGGAGATGCGCATAATGGAGTCGTGAGCGAATGGTGCCTTCGGAGGCCTTGAGCACCTTGGCGATTTCCCCGTGGGACATGCCTTGGACGTCAAACATCGTGACCACCATTCTGTGGGGGTCAGACAACTTCTTCATCGCTTCGTTCAATTTTATCTGCAGCTCATTGAGGTTGGTCTGCCGCTCGGGGTTCGCCTCGTGAGTGGTGTCGATGAGCGCCGGATCCTGCTGCACGGAAGAATCCATGTCATTCAGGCTCAGTCCGGTGCGACGCTTCCGTTTCTTCAGGAAATTGAGTGTCAGGTTGACGGATATCTGATAGATCCAGGTGTAGAACGCCGAGTTGCCCTTGAATTTTCCGAGCGATTGATAGGAACGGGCGAAGATTTCCTGAAGCAAATCATGAGTGTCCTCCTTGTGGGAGGTCATGTTATAAACGAGGCCGTAAAGCTTGTCGCCATACTTGAGGATCAGGGCGTCGAAAGCGCGCGTATCACCCTGTTGGGCACGCGTGACAAGGTCCTGGTCAGGGTCGGGGGGACGTGACTGACGAAACATGAAGGTGGGTGGGGTGAGCAGCGGAAACAGGCTACACCGCCGCCGCGTGATGTAAAGAAGCGTGAAAACGACGGCCTGAAATTCCGGATTTTTTCCGTCGAAATGAACGTTCGCCTTTTCCGTCCCGTCTGATTTTCTCGGTGGCAACCATGGCCACCTTCACCGCGAACGCCGACTATGAGGACAAGGACAGCAATCCGATCCACTTGAATCCCGGAGACGAGGTCACCGTCGGCCTCGCCGACCGCGCGTGGCCCGGTTGGGTGTGGGCGACCGACTACGACGGCAATGACGGCTACGTCCCGGAGGAAATCCTCGAACCGCTCGGCGAGGGGCGCTACGCCGCTATCGAAACCTATGATCCCACCGTGCTCACCATCAAGCGCGGTGACCGCCTCGAATCGCTCCGCCAGATCCACGGCTGGCACTGGTGCCGGAATGAGCGTGGAGAAGAAGGCTGGGTCGGCGGGTATTTGCTCAAGCCGGTTTGAAATTTTCGACATGGATGACTCCAAAGAGCGCCTGATCGAAGCGGCGGTGCGACCGCAGTGAGGCGGACAAGCTCCTGTTATTCGGCGATCTCACCAAGGACAGCAAAGGCGGGCGATGCTTCGGGGTTTCATGAAATTTTCAGTGATGGGGATTTGTTTCTCCGCAGGATTTGCAGTGCTGAAGCCGGGACTCTCGTGGATGAAGAGGAGGACGGAGAGGGTGACTTCCGGGGAGGCGAGGCCGCGCGCCTGTCACCTTTGTTCTTGGCAGGCGGGTGTGGCTGGCTTGAATGGCGGCATCTTGGCTGCCATCCCTATTTACCCGCCGCTTGATCACTGGCTCTGGCTCATTCCCGCGTTCCTGATCGGCGCCTGCATCGGATCGTTTTTAAACGTCGTCATCTACCGCGTGCCGCTGGGCATGGCGGTCAACGAGCCGAACCGGTCGTTCTGCCCGCTCTGCAAGAACCCGATCCCGATGTGGTTGAATTTCCCCATGGTCAGCTGGCTTTGGCTGCGGGGAAAATGCCGGGAATGCGAGGCTCCCATCGCGTTCCGTTACTTCGGCGTGGAGCTGCTGACGGCCGTTTTGTTCACCGCGGTGTGGTGGATGTTCGCGCCGCTGGCGGTGGGCGTGGTGGTTTTCCTGTGGGTGCTGGTGGCTTTGTTCGTGGTGATCACCTTCATCGATGCCGAGCACTTGATCATCCCGACCTCGCTCACCTGGGCGGGCTCCGCGATCGGTCTCGGGGCCTGCGCGGTCTGGCCGCAACTCCCGGTGCTGGGCGGCGAGGCGGGGAACTGGCTCTCCGGACTCAAGCACGGCGCGATCGGCTGGACCGCCGGGTTCGTCGGCTTGTGGCTCGTCGTGGAGCTCGGGAAAATGGCCCTCGGCAAGAAGGCGATCAAGTTCGACAAGCCGGTCGCCTGGTCGCTCAAGGAACCGGAAACCGACCAAGACCCGATGTGCTTCGTGATCGACGGCGAGGAGATCGCGTGGTGGGACATTTTCTCCCGCAAGACGGATCGTTTGTTAGTCGAGACGACCGACATCAAGGTCAGCGGTGAGTCGGTGGGCGGCGGCTCGCTGGTCATCCGCGAGACTGAAATTCAGCTACCGGACGGGACGATCCATCAGTTGGCGGGCATCAAGTCGCTCGACGGGATCGCGACCAGCACGGTGATCCCGCGCGAAGCGATGGGCATGGGCGACGTGCATCTGCTAGGAATGATCGGCGCGTTCTTCGGCTGGACCGGAGTGTTCTTCTCGCTGTTCGCGGCGTCGGTGTTCGCGATCATCGCGGCGGTGATCGGGCGGATCGGCTTCGGGAAGCAGCTGCCGTTCGGGCCGTTCCTGGCGATGGGTGCGGCGGCCTGGATGTTCGGCGCGTGGAGGATTTGGGAGTGCTACATGAACTTTCTCGGCCCGCTCGGCGCGCCGTAAATTTTACCCGATGCCACACAACAGTCATTCCGCCGAACCGGCCCGGCCCGTGATTTACCAGCTCATGATACGCACCTTCGGCAACACCAACGAGACCCGCAAAACCAACGGCACGCTCGCGGAGAACGGCTGCGGGAAATTCTCCGACATCACCGGGCCCGCGCTGGTTTCCCTCAAACAGATGGGCTTCACCCACGTCTGGCTGACCGGCGTGCTGGAGCAGGCGAGCGGCACCGCCTATCCGGGTCGGCCGGCGGATGATCCGGATATTTTGAAAGGCATCGCCGGCAGTCCATACGCCATCAAGGACTACTTCGACGTCTGCCCGGACTATGCGTTGGACCCCGCGAACCGGCTTGCGGAGTTCGCGGAGCTGGTCGGGCGCTGCCACGCGCACGAGCTCAAGGTGATCATCGATTTCGTGCCGAACCATGTCGCCCGCTCCTACGCCTCCGATGTGATGCCGCACCTTTCATTCGGCCAGGGCGACAAGCGCGATGTGTTTTTCGACCGTGACAACCACTTCTACTATCTCGGCTCTAATGACGCGGGTGGCGGTCCTCCGCTCAAGCTGCCGACGGCCGGGATGCCGGGCTGCGACGGGAGCTTCGATGGCGAGACGGGTTTCGGCCGGGTCACCGGAAACAACGTGGTTTCCTGGGTGCCATCGATTCACGACTGGTATGAAACCGTGAAGCTGAACTACGGCCACGATTTCACCCAAGGCCGCGCCACCTCGCATCTGCCCGGCCCGGATGCAGCGCTTTCCGAGGTGCCGAAAACCTGGCGGACGATGGACGCCATTCTCGCTTACTGGCAGAAAACGGGCGTCGATGGATTCCGCGCCGACATGGCCCACATGGTGCCCATGGAATTCTGGCGCTGGGCGGTGAAGCGCGCCCGCGCCCGCCAGGCGGATGTGTTTTTCTCGGCGGAGGCCTACGACAACGACCCCGCCAAGCTAACGGACGGTCATGTCCTCGACGAGCTGCTGCATGCCGGCTTCGACGCGGTTTATGACGATCCGAGCTACGACGTGTTGGAGGGGATTTACGATTCCGGAAAGTGGGCGAACGATCTCGATCCCCTGACGTTCGCCGGCCCGCGCTTCCACAAATCGCTGCGCTATGCGGAAAATCACGATGAGGTCCGGCTCGCCAGTCTGAAGGAATGGGGCGGGCATGGGATGAAGGTCGGCAAGCCGGTTTCCGCCGTGCTGTTCGCGATGGGCCGCGGCGCGGTGATGCTCTATCACGGTCAGGAAGTCGGTGAGCCCGCCGCCGGCGCGGAAGGTTTCGGCGGCGATGACGCGCGGACCTCGATTTTTGATTACGGGTCGATGCCCGAGTTCGCCAAGTGGGTCAACGGCGGCAAGTTCGACGGCCCTCGCCTCAGCGACGAACAGAAATCCCTGCGCGAGTGGTATGGCAAACTCATCCGCGCCACCCAGGTCCGCGCCTTCACCGCCGGCGGATTCTACGGGCTCAATCACGCCAACAAGGGGAATCCGGAGTTCGGCAGGGTGGGGGACGAGACGGTGTCCGGCCACTGGCTTTACGCCTTCCTCCGCCGCGATTCGCGAACCGGACAGGCCTTCCTCGTGGTCGCGAATTTCCACCCATCCGAAACCCTGCGCGGGGTGAAAATCAGCATTCCGCAGGACGCCGTGATGTTCCTCGGTCACTCGGGCGACGACATCTGGTCCTTCACCGACCGGCTCGATTCCACCTGGTCGGGCTCCGTTCCCCGCAGTCTGTTGGAAACCGAAGGCGTCGCCCTTCCTGAGCTCGCGCCCTGCTCGGCGCTGCTGTTGGAAATCGGTAAATAGCGGTCGCTATCAGAGCCGGACCTTCGCGCCGTCGTTCGCCGCGCTTTGATAGATCGCCTCGATCAGCGCCACGGCTTTCCTCGCCTCGGCCGCCGAGGTGCTAGGCTCGCGGCCCTCGCGGATGGCGGCGACCACCTCCTCGAAATTCCGCTGGTGCTGGATGGACTGGATCGCCTTCGGGTCGTTCGCGCCGAGCGCCGCTTGGTAGCCGCGCATCAGACTGCCGCGGATCTCGGCGTCGTGGGGCAGTTCGTTTTTGAAATCCCAGACTTCGAAGGTTTCGTCCGCGAGAAACACCGATCCCTCCGTGCCGCAGATCTGCACGCGCGCCGGGTGGCCGTCCTTCGACCAGCTGCACGTCGAGCCCTCGATGACGCCGCGCGCGCCGCTCTCGAACTCGAGGATCGCCACGGCCACGTCCTCGACTTCGATGCGCTCGTGCGCCAGGCAGGCGGTGGTGGCCTGCACCGAACTCACCGGCCCGGCGAGATGAAGCAGCGCGTCGATGGCGTGGATCGCCTGGTTCATCAGCGCGCCGCCGCCGTCGAGCGCCCATGTCCCGCGCCACGCTGCGGAATCGTAGTAAGCCTGGTCGCGGAACCATTTCACATAACAGGAGGCGGAGACGATTTTGCCCAAGCGGCCGCCGTCGCACGCCGCTTTGAAGGCGGTCATCGCCGGGTTGAAGCGGCGGTTGAGGATGGCTGCCAGAGTCTTACCACTGGCGGCTGCGGCGGCCGCGAGCTGGTCGATGCGCGCGCCGGTGATTTCCAACGGCTTCTCGCAAACGACGTGCTTGCCCGCCCGGAGAGCCGCCAGCGCGGGATCGAAATGCGCGCCGGACGGCGTGCCGATGGTGACGATTTCCAACTCGGGATCGGCGAGGAAACCGGCGAGCGAGGTGAAGGCTTTCACCCCGTGTTCCGCGGCCAGCGCCTCGGCGCTTTCCGCGCGGTGGTTGTGAACCGAGTGCAGCGTCCCGCCGCTCATCGCGCGGATCGCCTGCGCGTGGAGGCGGCCGATCGAGCCGGTGCCGATGATGCCGAATTTCATGGCGCGATCCTTGCTGGATCACGGCCCGAGGCCAGCCCAATGTCAGACATCCTGATCCGGGCGGAAAATGATTTGGTGCATTCAGCACGTGAAACACGCAGCCGATGTGACAACGCGCCACAATGAATGTCGCGGCCGCGACATTCATTGTGGATGGCTTGTGCGTGTATGTGCCAAATCATTTTCCGATTGGATCATCAAAATCTCCGAGAGTCGCGAGAGCCGGATGAGGATGCCTGAACGTGGGGCTGAAATCCTGCGGGATGGCGCTTGAAATTTCCGGGGCCGCCCGTCAAAGCAAGCGGCGTGAACAAAGCTTTCATCCTCGGCGCCGGGCTCGGCAATCGTCTGCGGCCGCTCACCGGACGCCTGCCCAAGCCGCTGGTGCCGCTGTTTCACCACCCGCTCGCCGAGTGGGCGATGGCGGCCTGCGCGCGGGTCGGCATCGGGCAATTCGCGATCAACACGCATCATCTTCCCGAAGCGTGGGCAGATTTCGGCGCGGGAAATGCGGTGACGCTGTTTCATGAACCCGTTCTGCTGGAAACCGGCGGTGGACTGAAAAACATCGCCGCGTGGATGGGAAATGACCCGCTGCTGGTCCACAACGGCGACATTTTTTCGACGCTGCCGCTGGAAAAACTCATCGCCGCGCACGAAGCGTCCGGCCTGCCGGTGACGCTGGCGCTGCGCTCGGAGGGCGTCGCCAAACACATCGCGCTCGATTCCTCCGGCACCCGCGTCACCGACATCCGCAAGTTGCTCGGCAGGGCGGAAGGAACCCACCTCTTCACCGGAATTTACTGCGTGAGCCCCGCGTTCCTGGACCTGATCCCGGCGGCTGAGAAAATCTCGGTGATCCCGGCATTTCTCGAACTCGCCAAATCCGGCCAGATTGGCGCCATCGTCCTCGACGAAGGCGTCTGGCTCGACCTCGGCGACCGCGAATCCTACCTGCAGGCGCACCGCGAGCTGGATCTGGCCCCGGCGGTCCACCCGCAAGCGGTGGTGGCTGGCGCGGTCATCGAGCGGTCCGTCGTCGGCCCCGGTGCGGTGGTGGAATCGGGAGCGGTGGTCCGCGACTCGGTCATCTGGCCCGGCGGGCGGGTTTCTGCGAACGCGGTTTTGGACCGTTGCATCGTCTTTTCCGCCACCCCGGCCGGAGAAATCCATCAGGACGCCGATCTCTGAAAGAGGCTTGCGGGAAATCAGGTGATTCCACGGTATTTTTCCTGAATCCCGGGGGAAATTAAAAAATTTGATATTTCCCCACTCTCGTCCTTGCCATCCACCTCCGAAACCGATAATTCCCGCGGACCCCAAATCCCATGACACACATCGAACCATCGACAATACCAAACGCCAAGCGGCTCTTAGCAGCCGGTTTCACCGCCATTCTCGCCGCCGGCGTCGGATTCGGCATTCGCGGAGGGCTTTTCTCCACCTGGGCCGCCGAGTTTAATTTCACCGGTGCCCAACTCGGCGCGATCGGTGGAGCGGGCTTCACCAGTTTCTGCTTCGGCATCATGATCGGCGGGGTGTTTGTCGATAAGATCGGCTACGGCAAGCTGGTCGTCGCCGCCTTCGCGCTGCACGTGCTTTCCGCATTCATCACCTTCGGCGCGACCGCCGGGATGGACAACGCGACCGCCTACCAGTTCCTGTTCTGGGGCATGTTCGCCTTCGGTGCCGCCAACGGCACGCTCGAAGCCGTCGCCAACCCGCTGGTGGCCACCGTCTTTCCGCAAGCCAGGAACCATTATCTCAACATCCTCCACGCCAGCTGGCCGCTCGGCATGGTCGTCGGCGGTGTCGTCGGCTGGGTGCTTGGCGACACGATGCACGTCGGCTGGAAAGGCCAGCTCGCTTGCTACCTGCTGCCCACGCTCGCTTACGGCGTGATGTTTTTCGGTCAGAAATTCCCGAAATCGGCCGCCTCCGTCAAGGGCCTGCGGATGGGTGAAATGTTCAAGGACGTCGGCCTGCTCAGCGGCGGTGTCGTCTGCTTCATGCTTTATCTCTTTTTCAAAGGCACGCTCACTCCGCTTCTCGACGGAAACGTCCAGCTCGCCACCCTTCTCTCCGCCGGCGTCGCCCTCGGACTGCTCGCTTGGATTGGTGCCATTACCAAGTTCTCCATCGGCCATTGGCTGCTGTTCGTCCTTTTCATCATCCACGCCATGGTCGGCGCGGTCGAACTCGGCACCGACGGCTGGATCCAGAACATCACCGGCGCCATCCTGACCCCGACTCAAGGCAAGATCCTCTTCGTCTTCACCTCGTTGTTGATGTTCCTGTTGCGCTTCTGCGCCCACTTTATCGAGACCCGCATCGGCCTGAAGCCGACCGGGCTGCTCTTCGTTTGCTCGCTTCTCGCCTGCCTCGGTCTGAATCTCGTCAGCGCCGTGTCCACCTTCGGCCCGGCGCTCGGTGCGTTGCTCGTTTACGCCCTCGGCAAGACCTTCTTCTGGCCCACCATGTTGGCCGTCACCGGCGACCGCTTCCCGCGCACCGGAGCCATCGCGATGAGCCTCATGGGCGGCGTCGGAATGATGTCCGCCGGCCTGATCGGCGGTCCCGGACTGGGCTATGCCAAGGACCGCTTCGCTGCCGAGGCGCTGGAGAAGGCGGATTCCGCCATTTACCAAGAGTGGAAGGGCGAGGGCGCGAAGAGCAAGTTCCTGTCCTTTGAGGAAGTCACCGCCATCGACCCCGCCCGTCTTGAGGCCGCCAAAGCGGTGGCGGGTGCCAAGAAGGCCGAAGCCTCCGGCCAAACCGTCACCGCCGAGCAGAAAACGCTCGCGGCGACTCTCACGCCCGCCCAGCAAATCGCCGTGGACGCCGACATCACCGGCAACCGCAACACCCTCAAGGTGGACTCGTTCATCCCTGCAACGATGGCGATTTGCTTCCTCCTGCTGAGCCTCTATTTCAAGTCGATCGGCGGTTATCGCCCGCTCACGATCGACGAAAAACATTGATCCGGGAAATCCCTTGGTTTTTCAAACGCGGCATGGCTTCACGGCGATGCCGCGTTTTTTCCGCTTGCGACATGGCCATTCGGAGGGTCCATTGGGGGCCAATGACCGCAGGTGGCAAGATATGGAAAAAATTGGGTGCTGTCCTCGCGGGGGTGTTCCTCACCTGTCTTTGCGTGTCCGCCCAGCCGGTGAAAATCAACCTGGCGGACGGCTTCGACTTCCCCGTCGGCAAGCCCAACGCGGAGGGCTATTACAAGGCCCGGGGCCTGCGGTTGCGCGCTCCCCAGCATTTTGGCGAGGATTGGAACGGCCGCGCCGGCGGTGACAAGGATCTCGGGGACCCGGTTTACGCGGTCGCCGACGGCATCGTCACCCTCGCCCAGAACGTCCGCACCGGCTGGGGCAACGTGGTGCTCACCCGCCACGCCTACCGCGATCCGGCCACCGGCCAGGTGAAATACTGCGACACCCTCAGCGGCCACCTCAACCAGCTCATGGTCAAGGACGGGCAGTTGATCAAACGCGGCCAGCAAATCGGCACCATCGGCACCAATTTCGGAATGTATCCGGCGCACCTCCATTTCGAGATCCGCCACAACATCAGCATCGGCATGGCCCGCAGCAATGTGCCCTCCGACATGGTCAATTGGGCGGATCCCACGGCATTTATCAATAAATTCCGCAAGCTGAACCGCGAGTGGCGTCCGGTCGTCATCCCGACCGGAACGTATCAACCGTATGCCGGTTTCAAAGGGATCTGACATGCGCGCGCTTCAGGAACTCGTCGAGTCCGGTGTCGTGCTTGGAATTTCCGGGTCCGCCAGACCATATTGGGACGCTAGGTTCGCGTGGCTGTGGTTCACAAAAACCGACTCGCCCAGCGGGTGATGATTCCCGATCACGCCAAGGATCTTGGACTGCGTGCAGCCTGCTGCCGCTTTGCGTGTGACAGCCCTGCTGTCCACGGCGGGTGAGTAACCCGGAAGCCCCCCCCCCGCTTCGTCACGCGGCCAGCGTCTCCGAGGCACGCCGCAGGGGGGGATTTCGTGATTCCCGAAATTTCCAGCGGTAAGACACGTAGTCTGCAAACCTCGATGAAACTCCTGCACAAAATCCTTCCCGCCCTCTGCCTCGTCGTCACCTCCACCAGCGCGATCGCGGCCGCTCCGGTTTATCCAACGATCGATGAATCCATCGCCAAGGGCGACTTGGCCGACGTGCGTCTCCACATCGCCGCGAATCCGAAAAGCCTGAACCAGGGCGGTCGTGAGAACTCCCGCCCGCCGCTCGAGCAAGCGGTGATCCGCAACAAGGCGGAAATCGCCCTCTACCTGTTGGAAGCCGGAGCCGATCCGAATACGGTGAACGCCTCCCAGCGCACGCCGCTGCATCTTGCCGTGGACAGGAATAACCCGGTCGTCGCCGCGGCGCTGCTGAAAGCCGGTGCGAAACCTAACCAACGCGACAAGGACGGCTGGACTCCGCTCCACCACGCCGCCGCCAAGAACCAGCTCGAAACCGCCAAGGCCATCCTCGCCGGCGGGGCGGACCCGATGACGCTCAGCGAGCTCGGCGGTACGCCCTTGCACGAAGCCGCCGCCAGCGGTGGTGCGGAAATCATCCGGCTGTTGCTCGCCCACAAGGTGAATCCCGCGGTGGTCTCCAAGCAGGGCGTCACCGCGCTCGACATCGCCAAGCAATACAAGAACCAGCCCGCTATCGACGAGCTGTCGAAGTGAGGACGCTTTCCCACACGATGTCCGGATGCGGAAAAGCCCGCCGGCCTGGTGGCTGACGGGCTTTTCTTCAATTCTATCCCTGACGAATCAGAGGGCCTTGCCGAAGACTTCCACTTCGATGTGGTGGTTCATCTCGTTGGAAGTGTTGCCGTTGCTGTAAAGGCGCACGTAGCGGCCCTTCGCGCCCTTGGCGTCGGCGAGAAGGCCGAAGCGGGATTCCACGTAGGGGCTGTCCGCGCCCTTGCCGAGCTTGGAGGAGTCGTCGTAGTCGTTGTTATAAATGGTGGTGACGCCGGTCTTGAATTCCGCGTCGTCGGAAACCTGGATGATCACGTCGTTGTAGGCACGCTTCTGCGAGTGGAAATGCCACAGCCAGATGGCCGAGAGGGCGGCACTTTTTTCGAGGTCGATCTGGACCCACTGGGTGCCGTCGAGAAGCTCGACGAAGTAACCTTCGCCCGCTTCCTTGTCGCCGTCGGTGACGAGCGTGAGGTCGCCGATGATCGGGTTGGCGTCGCTGCTAGTGACTTTTTTGCCCTTGGAAAGGAGGGTGGTGCCTTCGGGAACCAGGAACTCGGGGGCTTTGTTAGGAGCTTGGACGAGGTTGGGGACGTTCATCGGCTTGGGTGTGCCTTCGATGAGTTCCGGCGGGAACTCGGTGGTGAGCGGCACGCCGCCGACGGTGCCACCGGAGGCGGCTGGGCTTGCGGCGGCGGTGTCCGATGCGCCCGGAGCGGATTCGGATTTCTTGCCGCAGCTGGTGAAGGCGAGGGCGGAGACGGTGAGGAGGGCGGGAACGATTAGTTTGTGTTTCATACGGAGAGGTGTTCTGAGGTGAAGTCGATCGGTTGTTGGCTGAGAGCGGAGGGATTGACCCAGAAGATGGGGGCTTCGCTTTCGAAGGCGTGGCGGGCGTCGCAGTTGAGCTTGCCATTGCCGCGCACGGCGTCGAAGAAGTTTTCGAGGTGCGGCTGGTGGGCGGGTTTGCCGAATCCGCCGGGCAGGTCGAAGATTTCCGGAGCTGCGGATTCGTAGGACGCGACGGCATCGGCCGAGGGCGCGGGCTTGGGCGGCGCGGGCTTGCGGATGAGGTAGCCCTTGTCGACGAGGCCGTCCCATGAAGGCGCGGCGTCCTCGCGATAGATGGCGGAGCTGGCGGCGATTTCCGAGATCTTGATCGAGGCCTCGGTGCCCATGAAGCTTTCGTGGAAACCTCCGCCATAACTGGTGGTGGTGAGCACCTGATAGAACGCGCGCACCTCGCCCTGCGGGGTGTCGTAATCGAAGATGCACATCACGTTGTCGAAGTGCTCACGCTCTTTGAAATGCGATCTTCCTCCGGAGGCATACACGCGCTTGGGAGCGGTGCCGAGGAACCAGTTGAAGATGTCGATCTGGTGGGCTCCGAGGTCGGAGATCGGGCCGCCGGAGAGATCGCGATAGAGGCGCCAGTTGAGGAACTGGTCGATGTCCTTGAAGCCATATTGTTTCAACACATTGTCCGAAATTTTGATTTTCGAGGAAATTCCCTGAGACGCTTTCAGCGAGCGGTTCCACTGGGCATTGGCGTTGACGATCTGGCCGCAGATTTTCTGGCCGTTGATGAGCTTGTTGAGCGTGTAGCGGTAGCGGGGATTGGAGCGGCGCTGGTGGCCGATCTGGCAGAGTTTGCCGGATTTTTCCATGGCGTGGACCATGGCGCGCGCGCCTTCGATGGTGTTGGACATCATCTTCTCGCAATAGACGTGGAGGCCTGCCTCAAGGCACTTGACGGTGTGCGGCGAGTGCCAGAAATCCGGCGTGGCGACGATGGCGGCATCGAGCCCTTTCTCCTTGGAGAGCATGTCGTCGATGTCCGTGTAAAAATTGGTGGATGACGCGCCCGGGTGGCCGCGGCTCGACGAGCGGAACCCATCCTGACGGGTCTTTGCAATGTCGCAAACCGCCTGGAAGTGGAGGCCCGGGATGTTTTTCAGGCAGTCGAACAGGACTCCGCCCTGCTTGCCGAAGCCGATGAGGGCGATGTGAATGGCGTCCGAGCCGGTGCTTTGGTTGGCGGCACGGAGGAGACTGGGAGCGCCGAGCACGAGGCCCGCACCCGCGCCGGCGAGTGACTTCGAGAGGAAGTCACGACGGCTGAAGTTGGAAGGATCGGTGTTCATGGGTGTTACCATTTCTTGAGGATGGCGAGGCGGTTGTGCTGCGCAAGGGCGAGTGCGGCGACGACCAGGATCATGTGGATGCCGAGCCACGAGACGCCGTCGTCCTGTTTGATCAGGATGAGGCCCCAGGTGAGGCTGATGTAGATCAGTCCTAGCAGAAACAGCGAGCTGCGGTAGGCGAGACCGAGGAGGATGGTGAGGCCGAGGATGATCAGCGCGGGGCCGAGGATCTTGTCGTAAAGCGGCAGGGCGAATTTCATCATCAGCGGCTCGGCTTCGAATTTCTTCATGAGGGCGGCGGGCACGCCGTGGTAGTTCTCCAGCGCGTAGTGTTTCAGCGCGCCTGCAGCGGTGAGGCCCTCCTCGTTGGGCACGCCGCCCACAGGGACCACCTGTTCAGAGGCCTTGGAACCGGCGTATTTTTCGAGGCCGGTCTGGATCGCGCGCACGCCCAGCCAGAGGCGGAGGAGCAGCGAGCCGTAAACGAGGGCCAGCGTGTTAGGTGAGCAGCAGGATTCCCCGGATGATCCGGCGGATGATTCCTTGGCGGTTTCGGAGCAGCATTCTTTGGACATGGTGGTTTCTGATGTTGTTGGGAAGAGATTTTCCGGGATCGGAGCGGGAATCAAACTCAAAGGCGGGCTCCGAGGCGAGGGTGCTTGGCTTGGTCGGGGTTGCCGAGGACTTTTTCGGTTTTCGGGTCCCAGTTGAGCGCTTGTTTCGAGTCCATGGCGACGATGGCCAGTTGGCCGAACGAGGCGGCGCGGTGGGCGGCTTCCGCGGGGGCGACGGTGAGCTTGCGCGAGCGGACGCAGTCGATGAAGTTCTGATAGTGGCTGGGCGGCTTGGTGTCGAAGTCGGCCGGGAGGTTGCGGAGTATTTCGCGGTCCGAGGCTTCGAGTTGGCCGCGATCGACGTGGATCCAGCCTTTTTCGCCGGTGAACTTGGTGCCGCCGAAGTCGCTGCGGACTTCGAGGACGCGGCCGTCGGCGAAGGTGCCTTGATAGGAATACTTGACGTAAGCGTTGAAGAACTCGTGGGTTCCGGCCTCGCCGGTGCCTTCCATTTTCACCGGGCCGGTGCCGTCGAGGCCGAGGGTCCAGAGCGCGATGTCCACGTGGTGGCCGACCCAGTCGAGCAGCTGGCCGCCGCCGAAGCTGTTGTGCCAGCGCCAGTTCCACGGGTGGATCATCGGGTGATAGGGGAAATCGCCGACGGGGGCGCTGTAGGTTTTCCAATCGAGATTTTCAGGCGGCTTGCCGATCATTTCCGCGACCTTGTCCACAGGCACGTGCTGTTTGATGCTCATGCCGGAGGGCGTGCCGCATTCGAAGCGGGTGATCTTGCCGAGGGTGTTGTTGTCAATGAGGGCTTTGAAGCGGCGGAACTCACCGCCGGAGCGCTGCCAGCATCCGGTCTGCCAGACGCGGTTGTTTTTCGCGAGCGCGTCCACCAGCATGCGGCCCTCCGCGAGGCCCCAGGTGAAGGGCTTTTCGCCGTAAACATCCTTGCCGGCGTTGGCGCAGTCGATGCCGATCCGGGCGTGCCAGTGGTCCGGAGTGGCGAGGCTGACCACATCGAGGCCGGGGTGTTGGATCAGGTCGGCGTGGTGCGCGTAGATCTTGCAGTCGGAGTTTTTATAGAACGCGTCCACCTTGGCCTTGGCTTTGGCGGCTTGGGTGGAATCCACATCACAGACGGCGACGACCCGGACGCCCTTGATGTTGAGGAAATTGTTCATGTTCCCCATTCCCTGTCCGCCGACTCCGACGCAGCCCATCAGGATCTCGTCGTTAGGCGAGCCCTCTTGGGCGCGAAGGTAGGCCATGGGCGCGAGGCCGAGGGCCGCGGCGGTGGTGGCGAGGAATCTACGGCGCGGGATGGGATTGAAATCGGTATTCATATGTTTTGGTGGATGTATCAAGTGAGTTTCGGCTCCCAACCGGCGCGGTAAACCCGCTTGAGGGTGGCTTTCACCTCGGGCAGGCTGCGGGCTTCCATGGCTTTCATGTCCCAGTCGATTTTCTTGCCGAGACGGACGGCGAAGTTGCCGACGAGGACCATCTCGGTGAGTGGCCCGGCGTGATCGACGAAGTTAGAGACGGGCTTGGGGCCCTCACCGCGGACGGCGCGGCAGAGTTCCTGGGTCGGGCCGCCTTTGACGCGGGCATATACCTCTGCGACTTTTTGGACCTTTTCCCTCACGCCTTTGCGGAACAGCATCGGGGTCTCGCCGCAATAGGCGTCGTTGATGAAAAGGACGCCCTCGGTGCCCACGAAGACTTGGCCGAATCCCTCGTTGAGTTTAAGATCCGCTGGAATCCCCGGAGGCCGGACGAATTCCTTGTCGGTGTTAGGATCGTTGACCCCGTCCTGCCAGATGACCTTGACCGGCCCACGTTTGCCCTTGGCGGGGAAGTCATAGACGATGGTCGAGCGCTTGGGGGCGATGGTGTCGTCGAAGGCGGAGACCTTGCTGGCTTCGACCACGAAGTCGCCGTTGAGATCGAGCGCCCAGAACGCGGAGTTCATGCTGTGGCAGCCGATGTCGCCGAGCGCGCCGCAGCCGTAGTCCCAGAATCCGCGCCATTTGAAGGGATGGATGCCCGGGTTGTAAGGGCGGTCGGTGGCGCAGGTGCCCTGCCAGACGTCCCAGTTGAGATCGGCGGGCACGGGCTGGGCGGGAAACTGAAGGCCCTCGCCCTGCGGCCAGATCGGGCGGTTGGTCCAGTAGTAAACTTCCTTCACGTCGCCGATGAGTCCGGCTTCGATCCACTCCCGCAGGATGCGTGTGCCCTGCATCGTGGCACCTTGGTTGCCCATCACGGTGAGCACGTTTTTTTCCTTGGCGTAGTTGGCCAGCGCGCGGGCTTCCCAGAGGTTGTTGCACATCGGCTTTTGCACCATCACGGGCTTGCCGTGCTTGATCGCCTCGACGGCGATGGGGAAGTGCATGTGGTCGGGGGTGGAGACGGTGACCACGTCGATCTGGTCGGCCACGGCGGCGAACATTTCCCGGTAGTCGGAGAAATATTTGGCGTCGGGATACTGCTGGATCATCTTTTCGGCCCGTCCCTTGTCGATGTCGCAGAGGAAGGCGATGCGGTTGCCGCTCGCGATCTCGGAGATGTCGCTCGCGCCCTTTCCGTTGCAGCCGACGGCGGCAACATTGAGTTGCTTGAGGGCTTTTTCCTGGCCGAGAAGGAGATTGGGGGCGAACGCGGTGCCGGCGATGGCGGCGGCGGATTTGATGAAATTACGGCGGGTCGGATTTTGCATGGCGTTGGGGATTTACGGGCTGGGGTTGGCGGATCATTCAGGGTTTTTCGGGAAATTTCGGTAGGGTGGTAAGGTGGAATCCTGAGGCGCCTACCGCTTTTTCCGGAGGCGCTTGCCGGTCAGGCGGGTCGCGATGAGGTTCGGGCAACGGCCTTTGAGGCGGAGTTGCTCGCAGTTCGCCTCGATTTTGATCGACTGGCGGACGGGTTTGAAACCGAGCCGCCGGGTGATGCAGTCGTTGAGCATGTCGAGGTGCGAGTCCTCGAATTCGACCACGCGGCCGCAGTCGATGCAGAGCAGGTGGTTGTGCGAGGGCTTGTCGAGGAAGTTGGGATCGTAGGTGGTTTGGTTTTCCCCGAGATCGATTTCGCGCAGCAAATCCGCCTCCACCAGCAGGCTCAGGGTGCGGTAAACCGTGGCCCGCGAGGTCTCGGAGTCGAGTTTTCGGACGCGGTCGAAAAGCTCGTCGGCGGTGAAATGCTCGTCTTTCGAGAACGCCGCCTTGACGATGCTGTCACGCTGACTGGTCCGGCGCAGGCCTTTGCGCCGGATGAAATCATTGAGCCGTTCCTGGATACCAAGGTCCACGGGGAATTCCTAGCGGCCCGAATCCCGCCCGCAAAGCGGAAACGCCGAAAATTTGCTTGAAAGTCTGACACCGCCACCGCAGTAGATAGCTTCATGACCACTCAATTCACACGACGGAAATTTCTCGGAACCGCAGGGCTCGCCATCGGCATGCCTACGATCATTCCCGGCTCCGCCTTGGGGAAAAACGGCGCGGTCGCTCCCAGCAACCGCATCGTCATGGGCGGCATCGGCATCGGCCCGCGCGGGCGGGAGGTGCTTAACTGTTTCCTCGCCCAGCCCGATGTCCAGTTCGTCGCGATCGCCGACGTGCAGGAGTCGCGGCGCGAAATCGTCCGGCGGATGGCCAACAAGCAGTATGGCAACGAGGATTGTTACAAATGCTGCGACATGATGGAAATCCTCGGCCGCGAGGACATCGACGCGGTCCAGATCACCACCGGCGACCGTTGGCACGCGCTCGGCACCATCCTCGCCTCGAAGGCCGGCAAGGACGTTTACGCGGAGAAGCCGTGTAGCATGACGATCCAGGAGACCCAGGAACTAGCAGACGCAGTGAAGCTCCACGGACGCGTCTTCCAAGCCGGCACCCAGCGGCGGAACGTGGACAATTTTCGCTTCGCCGCCGAGCTCGCCCGCAGCGGCCGTCTTGGCAAGATCCACACCGTCCACGCCGGGATCCTCCCTCTCAAGCCGGACCTCGCCCCGCTGCCCGGCGAGCCCTTGCCGGATCCGGCGCTGATCGATTGGGAGCGCTGGCTGGGGCCCGCCCCGTCGCGCCCTTATAACAAGAAATACGTGGAAGGTCGCTGGCGCGGGTATTACGATTTCCACGGCGGCGCGGGCTTGCCCGAGTGGGGCGCGCACACGCTCGACCTCTGCCAGTGGGCGGCGAACGCGGACGGCACCACCCCGGTCGAGTTCGAGAGCAAAGGCGACACGCTCATCGAGGGCCGCTACGCCAGCGGGGTGAAATTGGTCATGCGTCTCGCCGGCTTCCAAGGCGAGGGCGACTGGGTCGTCCCCGGCACCTGTCCGGTGCGCTTCGAGGGCGAGGAAGGCTGGGTCGAGACCGCGGATTTTGGCAAGATCGCCGCCAGCAATCCTGCATTGTTAGTCGGCATGCCGACCGGAGAAATTTCCGGAACCAATCCCATCAAGCACGTCCGCGACTTCCTCGACTGCGTCAAATCCCGCGGCGCGCCGGCGGCGAACGAGGTGGTCACGCGCAACGGCCACATCGCCTGCCACGCCGCCGCCATCGGCTGGCAGCTCGGCCGCAAAGTCCGCTTCGACCCCGCCACCGAGAAGTTCATCGGCGACGACGAGGCGAACAAAATGTGCAGCCAGCCGCGCCGCGCCCCGTGGCACGCGTGATGCGGGAGGGCATTGGCGAAATTGAATCCGCTGAAATTTCTTGCAGGAAACGGAACCCCGGAATGGTATTCAGCACCATGATGAAACTGAACATGCTGTTGGGCTTGGCGGCGGCGCTGGTGATGCCGGCGCTGGGGCAGGAGGTGGCGAAGGTATTGGCGACCGGCGCCGGCCTGCCGGATTTCTCGCTGCCGGGGACGGACGGGAAGACCTATACGCTAACGGATTTCAAGGGCTCCAAGGTGTTGTGTGTGATTTTCACCTGCAACCATTGCCCGGACTCGGTGGCGGCGGGCTCGCGGATGGAGCAGGTCTATCAGGATTACAAGAGCAAGAACGTGGCGCTGGTGGCGGTGAATGGAAACAATCCGGCCAGCCTCACGCCCGACGAGCTCGGCTACTCGCCCTTCGGCGACTCGCAGGAGGAAATGGCTCCCTTCGCCAAGGACTTCGGTTGGACTTTTCCCTATCTCTATGATGGCGCGAAGCAGGAATTCACCACCGCCTGCGGCGCGCAATCCACGCCGCACGTGTTCGTTTTCGATGCGGAGCGCAAGCTGCGCTACAGCGGCCGGATGGACGACGGCGGGCGGAATTCCGGCCCGGTGCCCAACAGCTACCTGCGCGACGCGCTCGACGCGGTGCTCGCTGGAACCGCAGTCAAAGAGCCCGTCACCCGCTCGTTCGGCTGCTCGACGAAGTGGCTTTTCAAAACCAGCAATGCCGCGGCCGACCAGGCGGCGTGGGAAAAGAGGCCCGTCACCGTGGCGGATCTGGACGAGGAAATTTCCAAGAAGCTCCGCGCCAACGGCTCGAAGAACCTTCGCCTCATCAATTTCTGGTCCACCAGTTGCGGGCCCTGCGTGAAGGAGTTCCCGGGGCTGGTAGATACCGGCCGGCGTTTTCAAAACCGGTCGGTCGAGTTCATTTCCATCAGCCTCGATCCGGTGGCTCTGCGGCCCGCGGTTCTCAAGTTCCTGGAATCCCGCCACGCCGCCGCCCCCGGCTCGACCGCGAAATCCCTCGGCGAGCAGGGGCTCGCCTCCAACAACTATCACTGGACCGGCGGAAATCCGGACGCCATGGCCCAGGCGATCGATCCCGACTGGACCGGCGCCCTGCCGCACAGCGTGCTCGTCGCGCCCGGCGGCAAGATTCTTTGGCGCCACAGCGGCGAGATCGACATCGTCGAGGTGCGCCGGCAGATTCTCAAGGGGCTGCAATGACCCGTCGATCGACGTGGTTTACATCGTGCTGCCCAACAGCATGCACCACGAGTTCACGCTGCGCGCCGCCAAGGCGGGCAAGCACGTTTTCTGTGAGAAGCCGATGGCGAACAGTGCCAAGGACTGCCGGGAAATGATCGCCGCTTGCGTGGCCGCGAATCGCCAGCTCGGGATCGGTTACCGCTGCCGGTTCGAGTTGCACCACCGGGAAGCCATCCGCTTCGCCCGCGAGCAGGTTTTCGGCCCGCTCCAACATGTGGACGCCGGGTTCGGCTTCGCCATCGGCGACCCGAAGCAATGGCGTCTGCGCAAGAATCTGGCAGGCGGCGGCGCGCTGATGGACGTGGGCGTTTACGCGCTCCAGGCCTGCCGCTACCTGGCGGGCGAGGAACCGCTGGAGGTGGTGGCGCTTGAAACCAAAACCGACCCGGTGATCGCCGCCACGGCCTAAACAATCCGCCCGATCGCGAAGAGCGCCGAGGCGATCAGAACTGCAAGTGCCGCCGCTCCGGCGACGCGGTCGGTGATGGTGGCTCGCGGTCGGTTAGGCGACGAGGAGGCGGGGAAAACGATGGCTGCGTAGAGCATGCCCGCGATCAAGCCGCCGGTGTGGGCCGCGTTGTCGATGTAGTGGTAGCCGACCAGGCCGATCAGCGCGGTGAGCAACACGCCTGCTGCCAGACGGCGGCGTGCCCGGCGCGGGACCAGTCGTGCGTGGAGCGTCTCGAAGACCAGCAGGAACCCCAGCCAACCCATCAAGCCGCCGGACGCGCCGACCGACGGAGTTGCGACGAACCGCGCGGACGCCTCGCCGCCGACACAGGCCGCGAACAGGAAAACCAGCGGCAGATGCGGCCAGCGCGCGAACACCTCCACGCGTTTTCCCAGATACGCGAGGGCCGCCGCGTTCATCAGGAAGTGCACCACGTTGCCATGGAGAAACGGCGCGGTGAAAAGCCGCCACCACTCGCCGTGCAGGTAGCGCTCCTTTATCAAGCCGGCGGCGGCGGTGCCTTCCCAGTTGTGAATCAGCGAGCTCCAGCCCGCGGCTTTCACTCCGCCGAGGATTTGCGCCAGCGCCACCAGCGCGACCAGTCCGAGGAAGATTTTCGTTAGAGGTGCTTGCTGCCGCTCCAGCCACGTTTCGAAGCGGAGGGTCGGGACGATTTCAGCGATGCCGCTTTCCGTCCAGCCTGCCAGTTCCTTCCGTCGCTTGCGCGCCTGATACCACGGGATGAAGGCGAAAATCACGAACATCAGCAAGGCGAGTCCGCACGCGGTGGAGTCGAGCACCGCCCGCGTGGCGAATTTCAGACGCTGGGGGAAATCGACCGTCGTGCCGGATTGTGCTGCTAGGCGTCCCGCTAGAACCAGCCCGCCGTAGAATATGTAAGCGCTCATTCCTAGCAGGATGGTCCCGAACCCACGCAGCTTGTGCGTCGCGTCGTCCAAGTCATCGCGGGACCAGCGCGCGCGGGCGGTCCGCAAGGCGTCGCCCATGCCGCCGAGTTCTTCCGGCAGGATCATCCGCGCGTGGCCGGGTGCCCAGACGAGAGTCACGTTGGCGTCGCGGTCGTCGCGGATTGTGGCGGCGAGGGATTCCAGCGAATCACAGGCATGGGGTTTTCCCTTCGCGTCGATCCAGCCCCATCCATCAGGGGCATGAGGAAACGCATCTTCCCGCGCCCAAACCGGGACTTCGGGGTTTTCCTGAATTGTTTCCGTCACGCCGGGAGAGCGTTAGGGACCAGCTTATTTGTCTGCCGGAGCGGGCGGTGCCGGCTCAACCGGCGGAGCGGTTTCCGCGGGAGCTGCTGGAGCGGGAGTCTCGATAGGAGCTGGAGTTGCCACAGGAAGTTCTTCGCTGAGGGACTTCGGAATAAGTGCCTCAACGGGTTTTTTCGCTGGCGCTTCTTCCACCTTGGCCGCGGTGTCCGCCTTGGTGACCGTGCTGATCGTCTTGTTCTTTTGGCCGATCAAGACGGCGAGCGCGAGGCTCAGGATGAAAAACAGCGAGCCCAGATAAACCGTGCCGCGTTGCAGCACGTTGGTGGTGCGGGCACCGAACACCTGGTCGGTCACACCGCCGCCGAATGCCGCGCCCAGGCCTTCCTGTTTCGGGCGTTGCATCAGGATGATTAGAGTCATCAGGAAGCAGACGATCACGAAGATCACCAGCAACAGGTCGATGCTGATTGAGAGCCAGTTAATTGCAGCAAGAGTCATGGGCGGCGGAATATGGGTGGCGCTTCCGGCCTTGTAAAGCGGCGAGTTGCCGGAAATTTTCGGCCCGCAAATCCCGATGAAATCCCAGGGCGTTTGCTTGGCTGGCCTATTCTTGGCAAGGGGATGCAGAATTGATGATTTGCACCGATTTTCCGCGATGATCGCGGTAATAATCGAAGTCATCATTGAGGGACTCGAACCGTTCAAATGGGATCACGGCCAGCAGGGCGTTCCTTAGCAAGGCCAGGTTTTTGGCCCCATTTGGATTTCTTTTCGGGGCCCGGTCCTCTCGCCAGTAGCTGGCGTCCCGCTTCCAATGGTTGAGGTTTTCCACACTCCCTTCACAATGGGCTTCCAATGCTCTGCGCAGCAACCGCCCTAGCATTTCATCTCCAAAGTCTTTGTTGCACTTTCCCGACTCATCCGCAAACTCCCGCCATGGAACTCGACCTTATCGACGTTCAATTCGACCTTCGAAACATCAAACCGCGTGAGCTTGAAGAAGCTTTCGAGGATCCCTTTGCCGTCCGTTTCCTGCCAGACAACGAGCGCTCCGACAAGGCCTCCCGCTACTACGCGCTCGGCCGCACGGTGGCGGACCGGTATTTGTTCCTGTCGTTCAGCACGGATGGCAAATCCGCCCGCGTCGTCGCCGCCCGCGAAATGTCGGATGCCGAACAGAAATTCTACGATCGCAAATACGCGGAATTCCGCTGATTCCCTTTTATCCCATGCAAGCCGTCACCCGCTGGACTGAAATTCCCGAGTTTGCCGATGAGGCCGCCGAAGCCCGTTTTTGGGAAACCCACGAGCTCGATGGCCGCTTGATGGCCACCTCCGTGCATGAGGCGGACTCGCGCGAATCCACCACCATCACCCTGCGCTTCGACCCGCGGATGCTCTCGCGGATCAAGCGCATCGCCCGCGGGCGCTTCCTCAACTATCAGTCGATGATGAAGCAGTGGCTGGCAGAGCGGCTTGAGGACGAGATGCGCAAGCTCTGAGAATGGCGCGGCTTCCACGGAATCCGAAGTTCTGGCTTGGCGCGTTCCTGCTCTGGTTCGCAGTCTTGTGGACTCTCTCCTCGTTCTCGGGGCAGCAGCAATTCGCGCCACCGATCGATCATTTCGACAAGCTGGCGCATTTCGGTTACTTCTTCGGCGGCAGCGGTCTGCTCTGCGCCTACCTGTTCCGCTTGAGACCGGAGCGGCCGAATTGGAAGGTGATTCTATCAGCTGCGATCATCGTCATCGCGCTGGTCGGCTGGCTGGACGAGTGGCACCAAAGTTTCACCCCGGGCCGCAGAGGGAACGATCCTTACGACTGGCTGGCCGACGTGCTCGGTGCCGCGGCAGGCGCGTTTGCCTTCAAGCGGCTTCATCGCCGGTTGAAATAGGAGTCAACCGCACTAGCCCACCCGAGCCCCAAGCCGCCCACATCGACTCTCGGCGCTCCTTACATCACCCTCCGGCGTCTACGAGATCGCCCCCGGGTTCCACTATTTCACCGCCGCCACGGACATCAACCGCTTCAGCTTCACCCACGGAGGTGCCTTGCCAACAGGCAGCATCGCTGGCACCCAGGTCGCCCGCTGCGTCACCCTGGTCGGAGAAATCGGCCCGGACGACACCGCTCCCGGCACACCAGCCAGCCCGGCGACCGCCGCCATGGACCATCTCTTCGACAAGGTCTGGGAAGATCTCAAAGCCGTCTCCGGCACCGCCCGCACCATCAACACCACGGAACCCGGTTTTTCCACCCGCTTCCGCCTCGGTGACGATACCCACGAAGCCATCCTCGCCACCGCCGACGATTTCCTGGAACACCTCGCAGACGCCGCCACCGTCGCCAAGTTCATCGCCTATCTCCTCCCCGCGGACTTCGTCACCACCCTCCAGGCCGACCTCGCCAAAATCTCTGGCAAAGGCGGCGAACAAACCGACGACCAGCTCGCGGACGTCGGCGACACCGCCCAAACCCGCGCCCTCATCAAGGAAGGCCGCGCGCTCATCAAGAGCCTCAACACCTCCGTCCGCAACTTCTTCCGCACCCACCCCGCGATCCTCGCCGAGTGGCGCACCGCCTCCCGCATCCGCCAAACTGGCGGCAGCGGCGAACCCGAAGAAACCACCCCCGCCACCCCGGCACCAGCAACGCCCTGATCCTCCTGACTTCGGGCCATTTTCGTGGCGTCATGCAAATGGTCCGGTCCTTCTTCCCATTCAATCTGAGCGCAGACGGATCAATGCTTGTTAGCCGGGACTGACCCCGAGGCAGGTTTCATCTCTTCATCTTCCAAATCAAAAATCATCAATCATCAATCATCAATCATCAATCATCAATCATCAATCATCAATCATCAATCAAACCCCAGCAGCCGCGGCACTCGCCAATGGATTGACGATTGATGAACTCCGACTGTTGATTTTTGATTTTGAAGAACCTTCAGCCACCATCTGCGGTTCTGGTGCTACTCACAAAGATGGAAATTAGCTCATCGCATTCCGAGATGGCAGCGTCAACGGCCCCTCGCGCGACCATCTGTTTCCGCGAAATGATCTTGAGCCAGATCATCGTTTCCCTCAGTTCCTTGAGTGAGATCTTCATCTTGTGGATGAAATCCTTCCT